>JANXMN010000139.1 GCA_025354605.1 Hymenobacter sp.
GAAGCATCTCTACCGCGCAAGCAATTCATTTAGTATGGCGGTAGAGATGCTTCGACAAGCTCAGCATGACGTTCTAAACTAGAATACGTTTACTTCTGCACGACTACTTAACGCCTTTCAGCGCCCATGAAAAACCTGTTCCGCCTGCTGGTGCTGCTGTTAGGCGTAGTCCTGCTGGCCGGTATCGGTTTCCTGCTGTTCGTGCAGGCGCGGGGCATTCCAACCTATGCCCCGCCCCGGCCACAGGTGGCCGGCCTCGCGCCCACTCCCGCCCGCGTGGCCCTGGGCGAAAAGCTCACCCTGATGATTTGCGGCGACTGCCACCTCAACCGCGCCACCAACCGCTACGCCGGCCACCGCCTGGCCGACCTCACCCCCGACTTCGGCCGCATCTACACCAGCAACATCACCCAAGGCCGGACCAACGGCATCGGTAGCTGGACGGACCAGCAACTCGTGGGCCTGCTGCGCACCGGCCTCGGCCCCGACGGCCGCCTGCGCCTCATCATGCCCAACTACGCCCGCATGAGCGACGAGGACGTGGCCAGCATCGTGGCCTTCCTGCGCTCCAGCAGCCCGCAGGTGCAGCCCGACCCCACCGCTACCCCGCCCCAGGAGCCTTCGCTGCTGCTCAAGCTGCTCGGCAACACCATTATGCGGCCGGCCCGGCTGCCCACTACCCCGGTGCTGGCCCCGCCGCCGGCCGACGCCCGCGCCTTTGGCCGCTACCTGGTGCTGGGCCGCTACCACTGCTTCGAGTGCCACTCGCGCGACTTTAAAAGCAACAACCCCACCGAGCCGGAGAAATCGAAAGGCTACCTCGGCGGCGGCACCCCGTTGCTCAATAACCAAGGCCAAACGGTGGTGTCCCGCAACATCACCGGCGACGCGGCCACCGGCACCGGCCGCTGGAGCGAGGCGCAGTTCGGGCAGGCCATCCGGTTCGGGCTTTCGCCGGATGGCCCGCTGGCCTATCCCATGAACAAGTACTCGCTGCTCACCGATGAGGAAGTGCACGGACTATTCGTCTACCTGCGTTCGGTGCCTCAAATCAAAAACGCCACCCCGGAGGATGGCGTGATGGCGGCGCGGTAAATGAATGCAAGCAAACAAAAAAGCCCGTCATGCTTCGGCTGCGCTCAGCATGACGGGTTTTTTTGCGCTATTTACAGCGTCTTGCGGCGGTTTTTCTTGTAGTCCTCGAACACCAAATGCCCTAAGCCCTTCAGGCCCGAGTAGTAGGCTTTGCCCTGGTTCACCTCGGTGAACTCCTCGACGAACTTCTGCAAGTACGGGTCGGAGGTAATCATGAAAGTGGTGATGGGGATTTTGATGCGACGGGCGGCGGCGGCCAGGTTCAGGGTTTTGTTTACCACTTTGCGGTCGAGGCCGAAGGCGTTTTTGTAGTAGCCGTTGCCCTCCTTCAGGCAGGTGGGCTTGCCGTCGGTAATCATGAAAATCTGCTTGTTGGGCGTTTTGCGCTTGCGGAGCAGGTCCATGGCCAGCTCCAGGCCGGCCACGGTGTTGGTATGGTAGGGGCCTACTTGCAGGTAGGGCAAATCCTTGATTTCAATCTGCCAGGCGTCGTTGCCGAACACGATGATATCGAGGAAATCCTTGGGGTACTTCTGCTTCACGAGCTCGGCCAGGGCCATGGCCACTTTTTTGGCGGGCGTGATGCGGTCTTCGCCGTAAAGTATCATCGAGTGCGAGATGTCAATCATCAGCACGGTGCTGGTCTGCGACTTGTGCTCGTTTTCGCGCACTTCGAGGTCGCCTTCGGTCAGCCGGAAATCGTCGCCGTCCAGGCCGTGGTTCAGCTGAGCGTTGCGGATGGACTCGGTCATCTGAATCTGCTCCAGCGAGTCGCCGAAGCGGAATTCGCGCAGGTCGGTGCTCTGCTCGTCGCCCTGCCCGGTATGGGGGGTACGGTGGTTGCCGGTGTTGCTTTTTTTCAGCTTGCCGAAAATCTCCTCCAGCGCCGATTTGCGGATGCCCTGCTCGGTTTTGGGCGTAATCTTGAATTCGCCCTTCTGCTGCTCATTCTCATCGATGTAGCCCTTCTTCTTGAGGTCATCGATGAAGTTGCCCATGCCGTAGTTGTCGTCGGTGAGGCCGTACTGCTTGTCGAGCTCATTGAGCCAGGACAAGGCCTCACCCACGTCGCCGCTGGTGATGGTGACGAGCTGCATGAACAGCTTAAACAACGACTCAAAGCCCTTTTCGGGCTGTTCTTCGGGTACAAAATCGCGGAAGCGGAAGCCTACCATGTCATTTAACAATTAACAGTTATCATTTAACATTCCGGGTGGCGAGGTAGCGGCATGTAAGCTGGCAAACACCTGGGCCGGTACGGATGTTCATTACCGGCCCAGCCTTCGAGTGGCATCAGCGCGCGCCCTGGCGACGACTTACGCTGCTTGGGTGTTAAATGATAACTGTTAATTGTTAAATGACATGAAAGCCATCTGGAACAACACCGTTATCGCCGAGAGCGACAACACCGTCGTGGTTGAGAACAACCACTACTTCCCCGCCGATTCCATCAAAAAGGAATTTTTTGAAGACAGCATCGCCCAAACCAGCTGCCCCTGGAAAGGCCGGGCCAGCTATTATTCACTGAGTGTAAACGGTGAAAAAAACAAGGACGCTGCCTGGTACTATCCCGAACCCAAAGACGCGGCGAAGGAAATTGCCGGCCGCGTGGCATTTTGGAAAGGGGTGAAAATCGAGCAGTAGGCCCCGCGCCTCAAGGCTTGTCTTTGCCCAAATTTTTGTTCCGATGATGAACCGCGGCGGGCGGGCGGCTTTTTGGCCG
>JANXMN010000593.1 GCA_025354605.1 Hymenobacter sp.
TTCTACCGCACCAAAGGCCAGTTCAAAAAGGCCATCCTTGATTTTTTTGACCGGCTCCCCGAGTTTGGGCAAGACCTCGCGTCCCGGCTAACTCGTAAATTTCACATTCTCGACGCGCAACCCACTTCGTGACGAGTATAAATTACTGCGTTAGTGCCGCCGGGTCGCCCCGCCGGGGCTCATTCGTTAATCGTGACGCTTCAAGTACATCGCGCCCTTACTCCACGGCCAGCACCAGCCCTTTCAAATAAGCCCCTTCCGGGTGGAACAGGCTCACCGGGTGGTCGGCGGGCTGGGTGAGGCGGTGCAGGATGCGCGCTGGCCGCCCGGCCTCGATGGCCGCCGCCAGCACCGCGCCCTCAAACAGCTCTGGGCTCACCACCTGCGAGCACGAGAACGTGAACAGCAGCCCGCCCGGCGCGAGGTGGGCAATGCCGGCCATGTTCAGGCGCTTGTAGCCCATCAGGGCGGCGTGGCGCGCGCCCATGTGCTTGGCGAAAGCCGGCGGGTCGAGCACCAGCAGGTCGTACTGGGCCGAGTGGTTTTTCAGGAAGCCCAGCACGTCGTCGGGGTAGGCGGCGTGGCGGTCGGCGTGCTCGCTCAGCTCGGCGTTGCGCTCGGTGAGGGCAATGGCTTTTTTGCTCGAGTCGACGGAATGCACCAGCTCGGCCCCGGCTTTCAGCGCATACACCGAGAAGCCGCCCGTGTAGCAGAACGTGTTGAGCACTTTGCGGCCCGGCGAGTAGCGAGCCAGCAGGTCGCGGTTGTCGCGCTGGTCGATGAAGAAGCCCGTTTTCTGGCCGGTTTCCCAGTCCACGGCGAAGCGGTGGCCGTTTTCTAGTACCACGTGCTCGGTGCCGCTGCTCTCGCCATACAGGTAGCCGTTCTGGGCGTCGGGCACGGCGTTGCCGGGCACGGTTTCGGCGCTCTTATCGAAAATGGCGCGCAGCTGCTCGCCGTACACGGCCCGTAGGCCGGCGGCAATTTCGGGCCGGGCGCGGTACATGCCCACGCTGTGGGCCTGCACCACGGCCGTGTCGCCGTACACGTCGATGACGAGGCCGGGTAGGCCGTCGCCTTCGGCGTGGATGAGGCGGTACACGTTGGTGTCGGCGGTGCCGGTCAGGCCCAAGCGCTGGCGCAGGCGGTAGGCGTTGCCCAGCTTGTCTTCCCAGAAGGCGGCGGTGGGCAGCTCGGCGGCGGGACCGAAATCGAGCATGCGCACGGCAATGGAGCCGCCACCCGAGAAGTGCCCCACGCCCAGCAGCTCGCCGTTGTGGGCTTCCACGCGCACCGGCTCGCCCTCCTGCGGCTCGCCCAGCACGCGGGCAATGGCACCCGAAAACACCCAGGGGTGGCGGCGGCGCAGGCTGTGGTCTTTTCCGTTCTTGAGGACGATGGTGGTGGCGTTCGGCATAGGCCGGCAAAGGTACGGGCGGCAAGTGCTGCGGGCGGCCGCCCCTAAAAGCGAGCAGCAAGTGCCCGGCCCGGCTGCCAAAACCGCCCGCGACCGCCCCACCAATCACTGCGCCTACAAGCTCAGCAGCTCCCGAAATCGCACCGACTGCTGGCGCGATACCTCCACCTCGGGGCCGTCGCGTAGCATCAGCTTCAGCGTGTTGCTGAACCAGGGCTCAATGCCGGCAATCCACTTCAGGTTGATGATTTGCTGGCGATTGATGCGGAAAAACACCCTGGGGTCGAGCCGCGCCTCCAGTTGCTGGAGCGTGCGCGGAATGAGGGGCTTCTGGCCCTCAAAGTGGATACGGGTGTAGCTGCCGTGGATTTCGAACAGCTTCACGTCGGCCAGGCGCACGAACCAGCACCGCTCGCCGTCCTTCACAAACACTTGGTCGTGCTCGCCAAGGGGCGTAACGGGAGCGGCCGTCGGCTCGGGCGAAGCACTGGCTGGTGGGGTGGGGACCAGGCGCGCCCGCACTTTGGCCAGAGCGGCCGCCAGCCGGTCTTCCTGCACGGGTTTCAAGAGGTAATCCAGGGCATTCACGGCGAAGGCCTGCAGGGCGTATTCATCGTAGGCGGTGGTGGAAATGACGTGCGGGGCCGCCTCCAGCGAGGCCAGCAGCTCGAAGCCGGTCTGCCCGGGCATCTGCACGTCGAGCAGCAGCAGGTCAGGGCTACGGTCGCGAATTAGGGTGCGGGCTTCGTCGGCGTGGCGGGCTTCGCCCACAATTTCTACCTCCGGAAAGCTTTGCAGCAGGTGGCGCAGTTCGGTGCGCGCCAGGCGCGAGTCGTCAACCAGCAGCACATTCATAAGGCAAGAGGTAAGTGGGAGAATGGGGGAATGAGTAAATGGAGTGAGCGAATAAAGGAACGTCATGCGTCGCTGCGCTCGGCATGACGTTCCTTTATTCGCCCTATACCCCACCACCCGCCACCGGCAGGCGCAGCTCGGCCGTCACGGTATCGGCCAGCCGGGCGTCGTCGCCCACGCGCAGGCTGGCGCGGGGGCCAAACAGCAGCTGCAGGCGCTCGTGGGCGTTGGGCAGGCCCACGCCGGTGTGGTCGGGGGCGCTGGGGTCGGGCTGGTAGCGGCCGGGGCTGCGCACCGTAATGAGCAGCTGCCCGGGGCTTTCGAGTTGGGCCGACACCTGCACGCTGCCCCCGCCCGGCCGGGGCGCAATGCCGTGCTTGATGGCGTTTTCGACCAGCAGCTGCACCGTCATCGGGGGCAGCAGCACGGGCAGGGCGGCGGGGGCCACGTCGAGCGAGTAGTGCAGGCGCTCCTCGAGCTGCAGGCTTTCGAGAATCAGGTAGTGGGTCACCACTTCGAGCTCGCGGGCCAGGGGCACCTGCTCGCGGGTGTTGAGCTGCAGCGAGTAGCGCAGCAGGTCGGAGAGGTGCGTCATCATTTCGCGGGCGCGGGCCGGGTTTTCGAGCACCAGCGCCCGAATGTTGTTGAGGCCGTTGAACAGGAAGTGCGGGTTAATCTGGGCCTTGAGGGTGCGCATCTCGGCCTCGCGCACGGCCGCCATCAGCCGCCATTGGTCTACTTCGGCCTGCCGCGAGCGGTCGAGGTAGTGCAGGCTGAAGTAGATGCCCGACCACAGCAGCAAAACGATGAAGGAGTTGAGGGTGTAGCCGATGTATTGCAGCCACGGGAATCCCTTGCTGGCTTCATTCGGGTACCAGAGCGCAAAGAGCAGTCCCACCAGCGTGCCCGTGAGCACCATGCTGCCCCCGGCCGTGAGCAGGTTGCCCAGCAACAGGCGGGGCAGCAGCTGCGCCAGCGGCAGGCGCGTCCAGCCGTGGTGCCGCATGTACAGGCGCAGCAGGTGGCTGCCCAGCAGCAGTGCGCCGCCCACAATCAGCTCAATCGGAATGATGACCGCCTGAAACTTGCCGAAAATGGCCACCAGCGCTCCGCCCAGCACCGTGTACAAGCCCCAGCCCAGCAATTGCAGCAGCCAGTACAGGCGCGGGCGGGCAGAAAAAGTGGCCATGGGGCGGGAGCAGAATGAGGGGGCAAGTTAGCCCCTGGCGGGAAAGGCGGCGAAATCACACGCCCAGAACAATGTTTTAGCGCTTATTTGAAAAATAAGAAAGAACGTCATGCTGAGCCTGTCGAAGCATCTTTACCGCAATAGTAACTTGATTAGTGCTGCGGTAGAGCTGCTTCGACAGGCTCAGCATGACCGTTCTGTTTACTATTCACACAGGTACTTCGAACGCTAGATGCACAGAACGTGCTACAACAACCGTTTCAGCTGCACACTCCTACTTCTTCGCCACGGCGGGCTGCTTCAGAAACGCATCCGTCTGGGCCAGCAGCCAGGCCGTGTCATCGTACATCAGGAAGTGGCGGCCGGCTTCCGACATCTCGATGCGCACCTGCGGCAGCTTGGCGTACTGCTGCACGAAAATGGCGCGGGTGCTTTCCTTGGTCGAGCCGTAGGCGGCATAAGCGGCCCAACTGCCCAGCACCAGCACCGGCTGCTGAATGCGGGCCACGTCGGCGCGCAGGTCCAGGGTGTACAGGTCGTACATGGCCTGGGCGGCGGTAGGCGCATCCGAGGCCGCGCCCCAGCGGGCCACCAGACGCTGGCGGGCCGTATCGGTCACCATGCCGGCCACCATCTGGCGCTGGGTGATGACGGGCTGATGCCCCACCCGCATCTGCTGGCGCATGGCCGTGGCCTGGGGCCGGGCCGTTTCGGCGGTAGCATCCGGGTTCTGAATGGCGGCCAGGAAGGGCAGCGAGTCCACAATCACCAGCGGGCCGATGGCCTCGGGGCGGGCCGTGCTCAAGGCCAGGGCCAGGAAGCCGCCCAGGCTGTGGCCCACGATGGTGGGCTTACCGAGCTTCTGCGCTACGATGTAGGCCAGCAGCTGGTCGCGCACGGCGGGCAGCAGCGGGTCGGCCAAGGTAGCGGCCGGAGCCTGCCCGCCGAAGCCGGCCAGCGAGATGATGTGGCACTGGTACTGCCGCTGGTAGTGCGCCACCGTTTCATCCCATACCGCGCCGGGGCAATTCAGACCGGGAATGAGCAGCAGGGGCTTCCCCTGGCCCACCACCCGCACCGTGAAGGTGGGGTGCTGGGCGGGGTTGTCGGCAACGGCCGGGGCAGTGGAGGAGGCCACCGGGGCGGCGGCCAAAGAAGCGCCGGCCGCACTCAGCAGCAGCAGCGACAGGGACAGGCGGCGGGCAAAAGCAGCAGTTTTCATGGGGTTGGGGCGGTGGTTGGTGATTGAATGATGCAAAGCTACCGGCCCCCCGCAGCCCCCTCAAGGCAATTTGCGCGAACGGTTATCCGGCCCCGCGAGCGGGCGAAAACCCGGCCGAATGGCAGGCGGTCAGTTGGCACGGATGGGTTGGGCGGCCTTTTTAAACGCGGGCACGCCTCTCCTGCACTACCGGCCCGCCCCATGCGATGAGCAGCGGCAGGCGCTGGGGCTCTTCAGCAACAGAACGTGACCAAGGGTGACCCGCGTGTGGTTGGGGAGGTAAATTTTTGCCCAAATGCCGGGCGCGTGCAGAGACGCCTCCTGGCATCTTTCCGTTGAACGAGGTCGCCCGACCGAGACCGGCGGTGCACCCCAGGAAACGCCAAGCTTCGTATTTACACCCGCCCAGCAGCGCGAACGCATCCAGCCCTCCCGAAACGTAAGCCCCCGGCGCAACACCCGCCTTCGCGGCACCTCCCCCGCCGTTCAAGTAACAATAGGTGCTGGTGCTTGCTGCCCGTCGGCCCTACATTTACCCCAAATACCACCGCTCTGGCAGCTTCCATATCGTCAGCGGCCCTATCTCGCCTCGCCATGCAGCCCTTTCTCAACTTATGGTCGGTGCTGATTTTGCTGGGCGCGGCACAGGGCTTGTTCCTGAGCTGGACGTTCTTTTTCTCGCCCCAGGGCCAGCCCCTCAGCAACCGCCTGCTGGGCCTGCTCATGCTCAGCCTGGCCCTGCCCGTCATCGAGATTCTGCTCTGCTACTCGGGCTACGTTCAGTTTGCGCCTTTTTTCGTGAGCCTCACCGAGCCGCTGAACTTCGCCGTCTCCCCGCTGCTCTACCTCTACACCCGTAGCCTCACCGTCCCCACGTTTCGCTGGCGGCCGCGCTACCTGCTGCTGTTTCTGCCCGCCGTGGCGCATGCCCTGTACCTGGTTCCCTTCTTCGCCCAAAGCAACGTTTGGAAGCTGCACACCGTGGCCGAGTCGTTCCACCAGCCGCACCCGGCGGCACCGGTGGCCGAGCATCCGTTCTGGTGGTTTAGCACCTATGAGCAGTTCTACCCCGTTTTCTACCTGGTGCTGGGCGGCTACCTGCTGCTGTACCTGGGCTTGCTGCTGCACACCTTTGTCACCTACCAGCGCCAGCAGGCGGCGCGCCCCATCGGCCCGGCTCCGGCGCTCAGTTGGCTGCGCCGCCTGGGCTGGGGCTTCGTGGCGGTGCTGCTCGTATACGTAGGCAGCACCGCCTACTTCCACAACGCCCGCACCGCCGAGGGCACCGATGCCGGCGACGTCTGGCTGGCCTCCCTCATTTCCCTATTCTTCTACAGCATGAGTGGGCGGGCCATCAGCCGCTCCTCCCTGCTGGCCCTGCAGGAAGCCCCCGAAGCGCCGTTGCCGGAGCCCGCCGCCCCGCGCCGGAAATATGAGAAAACCGCGCTGCCCCCCGAGGCGGCCGCCGACATCCTCGCCCGCCTCCGCGCCCTGATGGCGACCGAGCGGCCCTACCAAAACCCCGACCTGTCGCTGGCCGAGCTGGCCACCCAGCTGCGCCTGCCGCTGCACCACCTCTCTCAGGTCATCAACGAGCAGTGCCAGCAAAACTTCTTCGACTTCATCAATACTTACCGCATCGAAGAAGTGAAACGCCAGCTCCTGCTGCCCGAAACGGCGCACCTCAAGCTGGAAGAAATTGGCTTTGCCGCGGGCTTCAACTCGAAATCCGCCTTCAACGCCGCCTTTAAAAAGAGCACCAACACCACGCCCTCGCAATTCCGAAAAACCGCTTTGGCGCAGTAGAAAAACCGTTCGCCCGGGCCCGCCGCGTCCGGATTCATAAGGTAGTACGCCGGGTTTGCGAGGCGTGTCGTGGTTCGGGAGGGCCGCCGGTAGGTTTGAGCATCGATTCACCTACAACCCCGCCGGCCATGAGCCCAACCACCGCCCTCCCACTCGACACCACCCGCCGCTACGACCTCGACTGGCTGCGGGTATTCGCCTTCGCGCTGCTCATCCTCTACCATACCGGCCTGGTGTTCGTCGGCTGGAAATTCCACATCATGAGCCGCGTCAGCAGCCCCGCGCTGGAGCTGCCCATGGAGTTTCTCAACCAGTGGCGCATGCCGCTGCTGTTTGTGATATCCGGGGTTGGCGTCACTTTCGCCCTGGGCCGCCGCACGGCCGGCCAGTTTGCCGCCGAGCGCCTGCAGCGCCTGCTCATACCGCTGCTTTTCGGCATGGTCGTCGTGGTCGTCCCGCAGGTCTACTACCAGCGCCTGTCGGAAGGCGCCCACTACACCTCCCTGCTCAACTTCTACCCCCACTACTTCAATGGTGCCGCCCCCAAGGGTAATTTCACCTGGAACCATCTTTGGTTTATTGCCTACCTGCTGGTGTTCTCGCTGCTCAGCCTGCCCGTGTTTGTGCAGCTGCGCAGGCCCGCCGCCCAGGCCGCCCTCGCCAAGCTGAGCGGCTGGCTGAGCCGGCCCGGCACCGTGCTGCTGTTCGCGCTGCCCCTCATCCTCATCCAACTCACGCTGCGCCCCTACTGGCCCGATACCCGCAACCTGGTGCACGACTGGTTCAACTTCGCCTTCTACCTCACCCTGTTCGTCTACGGCTACCTGCTCGGGCCGCTGGCCGGTTTCTGGCAGGCCGCCGAGCGGCAACGCTACCTGTTGCTAGCCCTGGGCCTGGCCGCGTTCTGCTTCTACTACTGGGGCGACGACTACTACTACGCCCTCATCGGCGGGGCCATCAAGCGCGGCGTGCAGGCCGTCAACTGCTGGTGCTGGATACTCGTCTGCATCGGTTTCGGCCGCCGCTACCTCAACCGCAACTCGCCCGTGCTTCAGCGCGCCAACGAGGCCGTGTTCCCCTTCTACATCCTGCACCAAACGGTCCTCATCGTCATCGGCTATTACGTGCTGCAGTGGCACGCCACCAACGCCGCTAAGTTCCTGCTTGTCGCCCTGGGTACCTTCGGCGGCAGCCTGCTCCTGTACCTGGTCATTCAGCGGTTCACCGTGCTGCGCGTGCTGTTTGGCCTCAAGCGCAAGGCCCGCACCAAGCGCCCAGCCGCCGCTCCTCAGCCACTAGCCGAGCCGGTAAGCGCCGCGCGCATCAGCGTCAGCAAATAAGAACCCATCCAAAAAACAAACAGAACGTCATGCTGAGCGCAGCCGAAGCATCTCGCGTGCAGTAGTAATCCAATCGATTCAACGAAGCGGTAGGGATGCTTCGACTGCGCTCAGCATGACGTTCTTTTTGCGAAGTGAGTATTGGTTCTATGGCCTCATTCAAAGCACCAGAAGCGGCTACGTGCAGCACCTCGCCCGCAACGGACAGCGGCTGTACGCCGGGGCACAGCCGGCAAAGCCATAAGTGTCCTCATAAGGAAACCTTCTATATCTTCGCTATGTATTCCCTCAGCAGCTTTGGCTTCTAATTGCTCGCTACTTTCACTATGTTAAAGCCTATTATCGCGGTACTTACGCCCGAGGCCCGCGACTTTCTAAAATCCCTGGAGAAAGACACCCGGCAGGAGTTCGGAGCCAGCATTCGCAAGCTCTAAAGCGGCCAACCCGTTAAAAATTTCAAGAAGCTGGTCAATACCGATGGCATCTACGAATTCAGCGTCATTGCTCCCAACCATACTTACCGCTTGTTTGCCTTTTGGGATACGCGCGGCACCGTCGAAACCCTCATCGTCTGCACCCACGGCCTGGATAAGAAAACCCAGAAAACGCCTCCCCAGGAAATCAAGAAAGCCGAGCAAATGAAGCGCAAGCACTTCGGCAAATAATTAATCTAAACGCAGTCTCGCTATGCCTCTCGCCCCCATTTCCTATAAGACATCCCCCCTCCAGCTCGTCGCCTTCAACGACATCGAAGACGAGCTATTCGGCACCCCCGGCACCCCCGAACGCACCGAATACGAAGACCGGGTAACCCTGGAGCTCCTGCCCCAGTCCATCCGCGCCTACCGCCTGCGCAACCACCTCACCCAGGACGAGCTCGGCCAGCGCCTCGGCGTGCAAAAGTCCCAAATCAGCAAGCTGGAGCGCAACTCCTCCAACGTCACCCTCGACACCCTGCGCCGCGTCTTCAAAGCCCTGAACGTGGACGTTAAGATTCTACTGCAACCCGCGCTGCCCCAGACCTAAACCCAAAACACCCGAAAGGAGCAGCCGTTTCTGGCGCAGCTGGACGTGGCGAAGAGCGCACGGCCGTGGAAGTCAGTAATGTTGTCTAAAGGGCTTCCGAAAACCATTCACATTTCATCTGGCAACTGCTAGAACAACTCAGCAATCAGCTTCTCGCATCCTCTTATGAGGTCAGCTACCTCGTCATTAGTCGGTTCTCGCTCTTTTGAATGCACGCTCATATTCCTTATATCGCCCAACCTTTGAATTAGACGCCAAGTTGGCACATCAATCATTTCTGCCTTTCTCAGTTCTTCATTAAAATCAGAGATTGTTGAATGAGCCTTTTTGAATGAAGCTGTTTAGAAATTCCCTAGCACGTCATGCTCATCTGGCGTCCGCTTGTCGAAGCATCTCTACCGCTTCGTTGAACGGCCCGGACG
>JANXMN010000020.1 GCA_025354605.1 Hymenobacter sp.
CGGGCTCGTCGACGACATGAACGGCGCGCGCGCCGGCGCGGGGCTGGGGCAGGACATCCTGGCCGGGCTGAAGCAGAACCTGCGGCAAATCAGCCAGCATGGGCAGCGGGCTTCGTCCATCATCAAAGACATGCTGGAGCACTCGCGCAGCGGTACCAGCCAGCGCGCGCCCACCGACCTCAATGCATTGGTGGCCGAGCACCTGCGCCTGGCCTACGAGGGCGCGCGGGCCGCCAACCCGGCTTTTACCGCCACGCTGCGGCAGGACCTGGACCCGGGCCTGGGCCTGGTGAGCGTAGTGGCCCCCGACCTGGGCCGGGTGCTGCTCAACCTATGCACCAACGCCCTCTACGCCGTGCACGAGCGCCAAAAACTAGCTGTCACCGCCATCGCCGGCCCCGGCAAGGAAGTGGCTCCCTACGTGCCCGGCGTTGTAGTGAGCACCCGGCGGGCGGCCGGGCAGACCGTCGAAATCCGGGTGCGCGACAACGGCACGGGCATGCCCGCCAGCGTGCAGGCCAAAATCTTCCAGCCCTTCTTCACCACCAAGCCCGTGGGCGAGGGCACCGGCCTGGGCCTCTCGCTGAGCCACGATATCGTGACTACCGGCCACGGCGGCACCCTCACGGTGACTAGTAAAGTCGGGGAGGGCACGGAGTTTATTGTAAGTTTGAATATATAAAAACTTCTACCTTACAGGCTGCTGCCTCAATGAGACGTTTATTTCTTTGTCTTGTGTACTGGCTGCTGGCAGTCGGGGCCTGCGCCCAAACCAGCCCCACCACACAACGTTTGTGGCAGGCCCTACGCCGCCACCCCGCCGCTGATACCGGTCGCGTAAACCGTCTCAACGCCCTGGCCGAAAACCGCTTCGACTTGGTGGAGCCCAGCGATGTGCCCCCGCCCGTACGCGACTCGCTGGCCCGGCAGGCGCTGGTGTTGGCCCAGCGCCTGGGCGACGGCGACGGGCAAGCCTTCGCCCTCTACAACATGGCCACGGCCAGCGGCAGCGGTCCGGGCGCGCCGCGGGCGCACGAGCGGCTGCAGCAGGCCCTGCTCCTGGCCGAGCGCGCCGTCGACCCGCTCCTGCTGATTCACGTGCTGGACGCCCTGAGCTGGTACGAAGGGGCCACGGGGCGGCCCTCAATGCGCCGCGCCTTGGCTTTGGCCCGCGCCACGGGCCGCCCCGAACTGTTGGCCGATTGCTACGGCAATGAATCGACCTACTTTCTGCGAATGAAAGGGGATTACAACCGCTCGTTGCAAAGCATGTTCCAGGCCCTGGACGTAGCTCAGCGCGCCCATCTGCCCGAAATCGAAGTGCTGGCCCTCGTCAACATCGGCGAGCGCTACAAGTACTTGGGCGA
Organism: Hymenobacter sp.; assembly: GCA_025354605.1. GTDB lineage: Bacteria > Bacteroidota > Bacteroidia > Cytophagales > Hymenobacteraceae > Hymenobacter. The sequence goes on from JANXMN010000020.1 coordinate 1,368, forward strand.
CTACGACCAAGCGCTGGCCTACGCCCGCCAGACCACGGTGCGGGCCGCCCGGCTGGCCAACGCCTGGCGGCGGGCTTACTTCCAAAGCCGCGCCCTGGCCTACACCGGCGATTGCTACCGCCTCACCGGCCGCTATGCCCCGGCCATTGTGGCCTACCAGCAAGCCCTGCGCACCAACCAACGCATCTATCTCACTTTGACGGCCAAAAGTGGGCTGGCCGATGCCTACGAGCGCCAGGGTAGCCCGCAGGCGCTGCCTTACGCCCGCCAGTTGCTGGCCGAAACCAGCCTGCCCCAGCAGCCCGACCAGCGACGTGACGCCCGCGCCCGGGTGTGTGCCACACTGGGCCGCTATTACTTACGCACCGGCCAGCCCGACAGCGCCGTGGCTTTCGGCCGGCAATCGTTGCGCCTAACGCAGTACAACATCGCCAAGGAGCCCGTGCGCGACGCCCTGCAGCTACTAGCTGAGGCCCACGCCCAGCGCCGGGAGTTTACCGCGGCCTACGCCTACCTGCGGCGCTATTTGGGCCTGCGCGATACGCTGAACAGCGAACAGGTGACCCGCCAGGCCACGGCGGACCGCTTCACTCAAGACCTGGTTCGCCTGCGCCAGGCCCGCACCCGGGACGCGGCCCAGGCCCGGCGGCGGCTTATTGTTGGTATTTTTTTGCTGAGCGGCGCGCTGGTATTGCTTGTGCTGAGCGTGATTTTTTACCTGGCCTATCGCCGCTCCGAGCGCCTCAAGCGCTTGGTAATGGTGCAGAAGCAGGACCTGCAAACTCAGCGCGACCAGCTCGATAAGTCCCTCACCAAGCTGCGCGCCACCCAGGCCCAGCTTATTCAGAAGGAGAAGATGGCCAGCCTGGGCGAGCTCACGGCTGGTATTGCCCACGAAATTCAGAACCCCCTCAACTTCGTCAACAATTTCGCCGAGGTCAGCACCGAGCTGGTGGCCGAGCTGAAAGAGGCGCAAGCCATTGGCGACACGCAGGAGGTAACGGCCCTGGCCGACGACCTGAGCCAGAACCTGAGCAAAATCACCGAGCACGGCAAGCGTGCGGCGGGTATCGTGCGCGGCATGCTGGAGCACTCGCGCACGAGCACCGGCGAGCGTGCCCCGACGGACCTCAACCAACTGGCCGAGAAGTACCTGCGCCTGGCCTATCAGGGCCTGCGGGCCAAGGACAAAACCTTTAACGCCACGCTGGAAACCGACTTCGCGCCCGGCCTGCCGCTGGTCGAAGCCGCCGGGGCCGACCTGGGGCGGGTGCTGCTCAACCTGTTTGGCAACGCGTTCTATGCTGTACAAAAGCGCCAGCAGTTGGGGGAAGCCGGTTATCGGCCCACGGTCACGGTGAGCACGAAACAGTTGGAAAACCAGGTCGAAATCCGGGTGGTCGACAACGGCACCGGTATTCCGGACGAGGTCAAAGCCAAGATATTCCAACCCTTTTTCACGACCAAGCCCACGGGCGAGGGCACCGGCCTGGGGTTGTCGTTGAGCTACGACATCGTCACCAAAGCCCATGGCGGCACGCTCAGCGTGGAGAGCCAGCCCGGCCAGGGTACCGAATTTAGTATTTACCTGCCGGCTTAAGCTGCGGCGGGACTACCTTTGAAACTCCCTCACTGTTCTGCAAAGCCACTCCATGCAAATTCTGGTTGTTGACGACGAAACCGATGTGCGCGACCTGTTTCAGCAGCGTTTTCGCCGCGAAATCCGCAGCGGCGCGCTCAGCTTCAGCTTCGCCTTTTCGGGCGAGGAAGCGCTGGAATACCTGCGCGCCCGGCCTTCCGAGGTCCTGCTCATTCTCTCCGATATCAACATGCCCGGCATGAGCGGGCTGGAGCTGCTAGGCCATGTGAGGGAAGAAGGCCACATGCCCCCCACCACCATGATGATGATAACGGCCTACGGCGACGAGCAGAGCCGCCAGCAGGCCTTGGGCCTCGGCGCCACCGATTTCCTCACCAAGCCGCTCGACTTCGCCGTGCTGCGCCAGAAGCTGGAGCAGCTGCCGGCGTAGGAGTAAGCGGCTGTGCGGGGCGTTGGGCGCAAGCAGAATGTCCTGCTGTCTTCCGCGTATTTTTGCCTCATTCCTTTCCGTCTGCGCGCTATTCTATGAAAACCAAAATCCTGGTTGTTGATGACGAAGCCGACCTGGAGCTGCTGATTAAGCAGAAATTCCGGCGCAAAATCCGGGAAGACGTGTACGAGTTTCTCTTCGCCAGTAACGGCCAGGAAGCCCTCGCCCGCATCGTCGAGCACCCCGATACCGACGTGATTCTCTCCGACATTAACATGCCGGTGATGGACGGCCTCACCCTGCTCACGCACACCCACGCCGAGCACCCGGGCATGAAAACCGTTATCGTGTCGGCCTACGGCGACCTCGGCAACCTGCGCACGGCCATGAACCGGGGGGCCTTCGACTTCGTGGTGAAGCCCGTCGACTTCGCCGACCTGGAGCTCACCATCGAGAAAACCGCCGAGCAGGTGCGCCAGCTGCGCGACACCATCCGCGCCATCCAGGAAAACAACATCCTGAAGATGTACGTCGACGAAACCGTGCTCAACTTCATGACGCGGCCCGACTTCGAAAACCGCCTGCTGGCCTCCGAAACCGTGCAGGCCACCGTCGTTTTTCTCGACATCTGCGGCTTTACTCACTTGGCCGAAACCATGCCCGCCACCGACGTCGTGAGCCTGCTCAACACCTACTTCGACCTCGTGGTGAAGGAGTTTATCGCCCAGGGCGGCCACGTCGATAAGTTTATGGGCGATGCCGTGATGGCCGTGTTCCGGGGCGAGCACCACCTCGACCGCGCCATCGATGCCGCTCTCTCGGCCCGCACGGCCCTGCAGGAAAGCCAAGCGCCCCTGCCCGCCGGCTTCGACTACCGCCCCGAAGTTAGCATCGGCGTGAACACCGGCGAAGTCGTGTCGGGCAACATCGGCTCGGCCTCCCTCAAGCGCCTGGACTACACCGTGATTGGCGACGTGGTGAACATGTCGCAGCGCCTACAGTCGGCCGCCAAAGCCGGCCAGGTCATCATCAGCGAAGCCGTGTACCAGCTGGTGAAAGAGTCCTTCCAATGCCGCTACGTGGACGAAGTGGTGCTGAAGAACAAGGCCCAGCCGGTAAAGCTTTACGAGGTGGTGGAGTAGGGCCCGTAGCACGCCGTAGCACGCAGCCTTTGCTGCGTCTACGAGCGCAGCGAGCATCCGGCTCCGCGCCGTTCTCGCGTTTATACTCGCTGCGCTCGTAGACGCAGCAAAGGCTGCGTGCTACGGCGCGGACGGCGCGGCTTAGCCCGCCAGCGCCCGCATCTTCTCGTTCTGGGCCCGGATGCGCTGGCAGAGCATCCGCAAGATGTTGCGCAGGACCTCGCCGCGCTCCTCCATGACGTCGTAGAAATCTTCCTGGTCGATGCGGAAAGCCAGCACTTCGCCCAGCGCGGCGGCGGTGGCCGAGCGCGGCTCGGCATCGAGCAGGGCCAGCTCGCCGAAGAAGTCACCCGGCCCGAAGGTGGCCAGCTGCTGCGGGCCGTTGAAGATGCCCACCTGCCCGTCGTGCACAATGAAGAGCGACGTGCCCAGGTCGCCCTTGGCGAAAATCTCCTCGCCCTCGTGGAAGCTCACTTCCTTCATAATGGGCACGATGCTGCTGAGCACGTTTTCGGGCGTGGTAGCAAACAGGGCGGTTTTTTTCAGCACCAGCACCCGCTCCAGGGCGGAAATGCGGGCTTCGGTGGCGGCGTGCGGATGGGGCATGGCGGGCAGGTTGAGGGCGGAAAGCGGCTGGCCCCGGTGGGCAGCCAGGTGGGCGGCGGCCAGGCCGGCGCTTTCGCGCAGTAGCAGGTAGGGCGAGGCGAAGTAGGGCCGCAGCAGGTCCTCGGCATCAGCCGCAACGGGTTGCCAATGGCGCAGGGCCACACTCAGCGTCCACGATGTGAAGGCGGCGTGGCCGCGCCGCAGCAGCAGCTGGGGCAGCGGCAGCAGCGGGCCGGCCGGTGGGCGGACGGCCTCGGGGTGTGGAGGCTCGGCCACGGCACTGCCCGCCGCGGCCGCCGCCCCAAAGCCCACCAGCGCGTGGTGGGCCCGGGCCGGCGCGGGCGGCGTGGTGAGGCCAGCGAACAGCTGCGCCTTGTCGGCCAGCGGCGAGTCGTCGAGCAGCGCCTGCAGGCCCTGGTAGATGGGGCGCGGAATGAGGTTGTCGAGGATTTCGAGGGCGTTGGCCTGGCGCTCGCGGGCGGCGTGGGCCACGTTGCGCTGGGCCGTGGCCACCAGCTCAGCCTCATACAGCTGGGCCAGCAGGCCGAACACGCGCTGGTGCAGCAGCGTCAGCTCGTAGTCGATGGCGCGGGCCAGCTCGGGCGGCTGGCCGGCCGCTACCAGGCCCCGCAGCAGCTGGGCCGCCAGGCTGAACTCATCGCGCAGCAGGTGCTCAAAAACCGGTCGGTCGGCGGGCTGGGGCGGGAAGCGGCGCAAAGCCCGCAGCGCCACCCCGCGCGAAAACAGGTGCGGGTGCTGCGCCAGCTCTACCAGCGCGGCCTGGCTGGCGGGGGTGTCGAGGCGTTCGAGCGCGGCGGCCAGCCGCTGGGGGTAGGCCGGCTCGTTTTCGTGCAGCAGCACGGTGCGCACCAACGGCACCACGCCCGGCCCCAGGGCCACGAGGCTGTCGGCGGCGGCCTGCCAGCGGCGCTTGTCGTCGAGAGCTGCCAGCAGGTAGGGGGCCAGCTCCAGATGCCCCACCGTGCCAATGGCGGCCAGCGCGGCGCGCACCACGGCCGGCTCGGGGCTGGCGAGGTGGCGTTCGATGAGCTGCTGCTGCACTTCCAGCGGAAACAGCGGCAACAGGGCCAGCGCCGACAGCTCGGCCGCCGGGCTGGGGTTGCTTTCGGGGTTGGGCAGCAGGCGGAAGAGGCTGTGCTGGGCGGCGGCGTGGCCCGGTGCGGCTTCCATGCTGCCCCGGATGGCACCCTGGCGGGCGGCCAGGTCGGGGCCGGCCAGCAGGGCCGCTACGGCGGGCGCATCGGGCAGGGCGGCGGCCAGCTGGCGGGCAGCGGCCTCGCGCACGGCGGCGGCAGGGTCGCGCTGGGCCAGGGCTTGCAGGGCTTCGGCGGGCAGGGGGCGGGCTTCGGGGGCGGCCAGCAGGGCCAGGCGCACCCGCTCGTCGGGGTATTCGAGCAGGCGGGCGGCGTGGCCGGCCAGGGCGGCGGGCTCGTGGCGGCGCAGCCAGGCCACGGCGTTCAGCACCTCGGCCGGCTGGGGGCTGAGCAGGTGGGCCAGAATGACGTGGCGGGCCGCGTCGGGCAGGGCCAGCTCGGCGGTTTCGGCGAAGCGGCGGCCCAGGCCATCCTTCAGCTCGGCCAGATAGCGCTGGTAGGTGCGGCGCAGCAGCAGCAGCGCCAGGCCCAGCAGCAGCCCCAGCCAGGCGAAGGGCCAGCCGCCATCGAGCTGGTCGAAGTAGCTGAGGGCGAAGAACAGCAGGCCCGTGAGGCCCATGCCCAGCGGCTCATAAAAACCTTTGGCCAGCGTGTGCGCCGCCAGCCGCTGCGGCGGGGCCAGGGGCTGAAACAACACCAAGAACACGGGGTCGAACACGGTGCGGCGCAGCACTTCCAGCAGCAGGTACAGCCCGCAGTAGAAAGCCAGCTGCCCGGCCGCGCCGTAGCCGCTTACCACCTGGTAGCCGCCAAACACGGCCAGCGCCACCAGGGCCACCACCGGCAGCAGCCGCAGCGACCACTGCACGCCGTAGCGGTCCAGCGCCTGCCGGCTCACCAGCAGCTTGAAAAACGTGGCCGCCAGGTAAGTAGCGGCCAGCACCCAGCCCACCGACTGCATCACGTCCTCCGCTTCGTGAAACTTGTGCTTCACGTTCAGGAAGAACATGTACTCCACGCCCGTGAGCACGGCCGCGATGGCCACCAGGCTCAGGCACATGGCCAGTACCAGCTCGCTGCCGCCAAAGAGCTGCTGCACCAGCCGCCCGGGCGGCTGCCGCAGCACCCGCACCGGCCGGGCGGTGGCCTCCACCACGTGCGAATTCAGGGTGGCGCGCAGCGTGAGGAAAGCCCCCAGGTAGGCCGCGAACGACACGGCCAGCAGCACCGGTAGCTGCCCGTCGCCGTGAATAAGGGCCGCCAGCACCGCGCCCAGGGCTTTGGCCGGCATGTCGCCCGAGCTGATGATGCTGAACAGGCGCTTGCTCTGCCGCACATCAAACACCACCGCCGACACGCCCCAGAATTCCAGGTTGGTGAGCAGATAGATAACCCGGTAGCCGGCCATGATGGCCACGGCCGCCGCCACCGAGTGGCCCAGGCCCACCAGCGCGGCCATCATGCCCACCATGGCCACCACGGCCAGCAGCACGCGCCCGGCCAGCTTCTTCAGCAGCAGGTGGTGCTCGAAATGGGTGTAGACCTTGCCCACGGCCATCATGGCTGCCGCGCCGGCCAGGTAGCCCAGCGGCAGGCTATGCTCGGGGTTGTGCTCGAGCAGCAGCACGTTGGCCGCCACGTACACCAGCACGGCCCCGATGCCAAGCAGGAAATTATGCAGCAAAAACAGCCCCACCGTACGGGTTTCGCTGGCTTTGATGCCGAACAGACGTTGCAGAGAGGAGGCCGGGAGCATGCAGGGTATAGGCCGGCCCCACCGGGCACGGCCTCGGCCAAAGATAGTAGCGGGGCCGCTGCGAGTCGGCACGGGATGCGTAATGGGTGCGCGCTACGCCCGATTCATCCGCCAGTCAGCCTGACCCTACGCCATTTGCCCGGCCTGCGCCGCCAGCCGGGCGCGGTCCACGTCGGGGCTGCGGTAAAGGTGCTCAGCGATGCCGGCCAGGGCTGAATCGTGCACCTGCGGCCCGAGGCCGTAGAACTGCTGAAAGCTCATGATAAGTGGCCGCCATTTATCGGGGTCGACGCGGTTGGGGTGGCCGGCCATCAAAATGGACTCGGCCAGGTGCACGCGCTGAATCCGCACCTCAATGGTTACCAGCCGGCCGCGAATGGCCTCGTCGTCGTCGGCCAGGCCGTGCACGGCTTCCACTACGGCTTCGAGCTGCACGGGGCACTCGTGCACGCGGGGCGGGGCCACGGTGTGGGCCGGCACCGGGGTGAGGCCGGCCGTGCCAAACTTGTCGCGCTCGGTGCGGTAGCCCTTCTGCTGCTTGCCGGGCGGCACGGGGTCGGAGCCGGTGGTGAGGGCCAGGCGGTTCACGGCCCCTACCAAATCCACCGAGGGCAGGTTGAGCACGCACTCGCCGGTGCGAATGAGGTTTTGGGTGGTTTGCGAGGGGGCGGCCAGCCCCAGCACCCCGCGCCACCCCAGCCAGAACACCGACGACATCGGGGCCAGGTTGGCGCTGCCGTCTTCGTTGAGGGTGCTGATGAGGACGACGGGCGTGCCGAAATACAGAATGGCGGGTTCGCTGACGAGATGCATGGTTGGCAATGGATAGGGTTGAATGACGCTGCAAAGCTCCCGCCGTGACGGCCGCTTGGAAACCCGGTTCTTGCTGACTTTGCCGACAAAGCTGGGGTACGTGAAGCGCTGCGGTGTAGCCCAGCTTCGATTTGCTCTCGCTTTTTCCCGGTGCGCCAAAAGCGAGAGCAAATCGGACTGGCCATTTGCTCTCGCTTTTTCCCGATGCGTAAAATCCGAGAGCAATTATACCACCCGGCTCAGCGCCAGGATTGGCAGTCAGCCGCTCAACTCAGCACCGCGGCCTGCGCCGCCTCCCAGCCCAGCAGGGCCTGCTTGCGGGCGGTGCCCCAGCGGTAGCCGCCCAGCCCGCCGTGCTGCTGAATCACGCGGTGGCAGGGGATGAGGTAGCCGATGGTGTTGGCCCCCACGGCGCTGCCCACGGCCTGCCCCGCGCCCGGCTGCCCCAGCGCCGCCGCCACCGTGCCGTACGAGACCAGCCGGCCCGGCGGAATCCGCAGCAGCGCCTCCCACACCTTGATTTGGAAATTGGTGCCCTTCAGCAGCAGGTGGGGCGCGGGGCCGGGGCCCGGGGCAAACAGCCCGGCCGCCACCGCGGCCACGCCGGCCGCGTCTTCCACCACGGTGGCGCGGCTCCAGGTTTCGCGCAGAGCGGCCAGGGCGGCGTCCTGCTCGCCGGCCGCCGGGAAGCTCAGGGCGCAGATGCCGCGCTCGGTGAGGGCCAGCAGGGCTTCGCCGAAGGGCGTGGGCACCCAGCCGTAGCGGATGCGCAGCCGCGCGCCCGCGCTGCGGTACTCAACCGGGGTCATGGCTTCGTAGGTCACGAACAGGTCGTGCAGGCGGCTGGGGGCCGAGAGGCCAGCGGCGTCGGTGGCCGTGAGCACGTCGCCGGTTTCGAGCAGCACTTGCTTGGCGTATTCCTTGGTGAGGAAGCGCAGGAAGCGCTGCGGGCTGGTGCCCGCCCAGCGCGAAAACATCCGCTCGAAATGGAACGGGCTCAGGTGCACCTGGGCGGCAATTTCGGGCAGGCTCGGGCGGTCGGTAAACCGCCCGGCAATAAAGGCGATGGCCTGCTCGATGCGGGCGTAGTCCAACGCCGCCTGGGAAGGAATAGTCATGATAATCGCGCTGATAGCAGGGGAATAAGGGCAAAGCTACCCGGGCCCGCCCGCGCCGCCCACCCGGTTCTTGCGGAGTTGCGCCGGGTGTTCGAGCGGGTCACCTCACCCCCCGGCCCCCGGTTCGCTTGATGCGCGAAGCCCGCGGAGAGGGGGAGCCTGACGCAAGCTGCAGCTTCTGCCAGGTGCATTTCCGGTGCCCCCTCTCCGCGGGAGAGGGGGTCAGGGGGTGAGGTCAACGCGGAGGGCGACTACTTCATCCCCCGAAACTTCCGCTGCATCACCTCCTGCACCGACACGCCTGCAATCTTGCTGTCGAGCCACGACACGATGTCGAGGTAGAGAAACGGCCGGCCTTCGTAGGGCGTGGCGGCGATGACGATGAGCTTGTCGCGGAGCTGCACAAAGGCCTCACGCACCTCGTGGGGCGCGATGCTGCCCACCGAGCGCAAAAACCGGAAAATCTCGACCTGCATGGGCTGCTGGTCGTCCATCTTGCCCAGGAAGTGGTACACCGACCGAATCTGATAGTCCAGGCTGGCATCGTCGCCGGCCTCGTAGTGGGCAATCAGGTTCAGGATGCGGGCGAAGCATTGCAGGTCTTCGCGCAGGCTCAGGTCTTTGTGCTGAATAATGAGGTTCAGGTACTCGATGGCTTTCGGGAAATTGCCGCTGCCGAAGTACAGGCTGGCAATTTTGTAGTAGAACACCAGCGTGCGGTGCAGGTCGAGCTGCGGCTTGTAGTGTTCGAGCTGCTCCAGCAGCTCGGGAATAATGGCCAGCCCCTCGCGAAAGCGCCCTTCCAGAAAACTCGCGTTGATGCGGTTGATGTAGCGGTACTGAAACAGCAGGATTTCGGTGTTGGGGCTGCTGCGGCGCGTCTGGTTGGCCGCGAATTCTTCGAGCGTGCCCAGTACCTGCATAAAGCGGCTGTAGTAAAGCATGTTGTACAGCGAAGCCAGCAGGTTGTGCAGGCCCTTGATGTAGAGCATGGGCTGCAAATCCTTCATGGCCGGGGCTGCTTCGAACAGGTCGACCCACTTCTGGGCGTAGCGGTAGCCGGCCCGGAAATCCTGGTTTAGGGTGTGGTACCACACCTGGGCCTGGTAGTAGTAGAGCTTCTCGAAAAAGCCGGCCGCCCGGCCCGGCGACGCGGGCAGCTCGGCCCGGAAAAACGCCGTGATGCGCTCGTGGTCGGCCCGGTTGCGGGCGTGGCCGGCCTTCAGGTACAGCCCGTAGAGGCGCAGGGCCGCGTTGCTGAGCGCGTGCTGGTTGGCCAGGTGGGCAACGGTGTCGGTGGCCTCGGCCGTGAGCGTATCGGCCCGGTCCTTCAGGCTGCGGGTGATGTACTGGCTTTCAATCAGCTTCTCGAAATCGAGGGCCAGCAGCACGATGTGGGGCATTTCGGCCTGGCGGGCGCCCTGCTTCACCTTTTCCAGCATGCGCAGGGCCTGCTGGTAAAAGCCTTTGTTGTAGAGCACCCGGGCGTAGTCGAGCTGCTCGTGCAACTGAATGTCGGGGTTCTGGCTGGCGTGGTACACGCGCAGGCTGGCCAGCAGCTGCCGGTAAAGGTTGGCCTTGAGGTTGGCCAGCTGCGCGCGCTTCAGGCTGGGCACCTGGGCGAGCACGGCCGCGTCGTCGGAAGTATCGAGCGCGTCGAGGGCATCGAAAAGCAGCAGGAACTTGAGGTCCTCGGCGGCTCCCGGCCGGTTGGTGAACAGCCGGAAGTGGCGCTTTTCGGTCCGCGTCAGGGACTTTATCAGCTGAAAAACGGGCTCCGCGCTTTTGGTAGGCATTGTATGGAATGGTAAATCAAGTAGCTGATAAGCAAATGATTGATTGTTGGGGGCCGGCTTTTGGAAATAGTAGAATTTTCAAAAGCGTGGTTTTGCAGCGCGGGTGCGGGGTGGTTCTTGCCAGCCTATTCACCACCGCAGCCCTGCGCGTCCGGGCGCTTATCGCATGGCCACCCAGCAAATCCAGATTTTTGATAC
>JANXMN010000065.1 GCA_025354605.1 Hymenobacter sp.
GGCGGGGCTTGTCCCCGCCCGCCCGTTCGCGCCATACTACCGATTATGTTCAACGGCGGGCGGGGGCAAGCCCCGCCCCTACGTCGTGCCAGCGGCCCTTCTTTGCTTTTGCTAACGCGTCGGCAATTTTCGCGCTTGCGCTGGCTTGCTCAACCAACTATAACACCTTTTATACATGACTTTTATCCGGTTATCCTGCGGGTTGCTGCTGGCCGCCCTGCTGCCTGCCTGCGGTGCCGAAACGACAAATCCGGTGGTGGCCGATACGAAGCCCCCGACGGCTGCCGAGCAAAAGGCCCGGGTTGAGAATCAGATACTCGACTTTCACGCCCCGGTCCTTATCGACAGCTCCGTTTATGCGATGTATCCGCTCGGGCTTCGTTCCACCGATGGAGCAAAGAAAGATTCTGGCAGTGGAGATGAATATGGCGGTAAAAGTGGAGTAGGCCGCTCCAATACGTACTGGAACGTCGTGTTCTACAATACGGCTACCGGTACTGCGCACCTGTTGGGTGAAACCCGGAAGATGATTATCTATTCGTTCGGCCCGCGCCTAGCGGGAGGGAATTCAGCCGATGGGGAGTCCGATTATAATGTCGGACAGCCCCGACACGAGCGGGGCAATGCGCTGATTTATTACGAGGTCCGAATCAACGATTTCAATAAAGATGGGACCATCGACGAGAAAGACCCCAGCTATTTATTCGCGTCAGACATGGCCGGCGACAATTTTCGCCAGCTCTCACCGGATAATTACAACGTGCACGAATGGCGCCTGCTGAAAGGCGCGAACAAAATTCTTCTACGGGCCACCGCCGCCACTGCCGATAACCGGAGTTACGGCGAAGACGAACAAATCGTGCCGTTCGTGTACGACCTCAACACCCAAGGTCCGGCGCGGAAAATTTTCAGCCCGGCGTTCCAGACCAGCGCAAAGAAGCTGCTCGACAGCCTGTGGGTGAAAGGGAAACAGCAGTAATTAACCACACTGGCCCCTACGTCGTGCCAGCAGCCCACCCATTCCGCAACCCTTCAAGCCCCCTGTGCTGATGAGACATTTTTTGAGCCTGTTGCTGCTGGTGTTTCTGTTTTGCGATATGTCTGCCCAGGCCCAGTCGGCTGAACAAAAAAGGGAGGTGTACACGGCTTTCCTTCGGCGTTTCATTGCCGTGGAAGATTCCTTGAGTCGCCATAAATTCACCTCAGTAGTTGTTTGCTCTATCTCTGAAGGTGTTCATTCCAGCTTTGGCGACACTCCATGGCTGGCAAGCATTACAGCCAGTCGACCCAATCCGAATAGCGCACTACCGACCCACGAGCCTGTTGCTGATGCAAAGCCCGTACTGGGTGGAATGCCACCCCCAGTCGTGGAAGAGGTGAAACGACCACATTCGCCGCTATACGATTGGGTAAGCGCTGATTCAGTGCGGATGAGAATGGTGCGGCGGTACGAGGCGCTCGAACAAAATGGTAGCCCTACTGGGCCTATAAATGTTCCTGGCTGCGATGTGCAATTCAAGTCTCCGGAGTTTATACAGTCGATGAACCGGAACTGGATGGGGTTTTATCAAAAAAACAAAAACAGCTTGGGGTTGGTGCAGCTATCCAATATGGCTTTCAGCGAGGATGGTCGGTACGCAGTCTTTTATTTTAGTATTACCCAAGGCAGCCTCAGTGGAGCAGGGTATTACGTGTTCATGGAAAAGACTGGGCTGGGCTGGCAAACGAAGTTTATGAGCAAGATTTGGATAAGCTAAACCCCATGCCCGAACCAACACCCAATACCCCCGCCCTCCACGCCCGCTGGCACCGCCTCACGGCCCCCTTCTTGCCCGACGAAGCCCGGCGCGAAGCCGAGTTTCAGCGGCTGGCCGCCGCCTACCAGGCTCCCACCCGCCACTACCACACCCTGCACCACGTGGCCAACCTGCTGCGCCGCCTCGATGCCGCCACCCTGCGCGACCGCCCGGTGGTGGAGCTGGCCGTGTGGTACCACGATGCCGTGTACCACGCTCTCAAGCCCGACAACGAAGCCCGCAGTGCCGCCGAGGCGCTGGCGTTTCTGCAGGCGTCGGGGCTGGCACCGGCCCGGCAGCAGCGCGTGGCTTTCCTCATCGAGCGCACCGCCGACCACACCCAGCCCCAACCCCCGGACGATACCGACCTGCTGGCCTTCCTCGATGCCGACCTGAGCATTCTGGGCGCGCCCGAAGCCGAGTACCTGGAATACGCCCGGCAGGTGCGCCGCGAGTACCGCCGCGTGCCGCTGCTGCTCTACCGCCCCGGCCGCCGCAAGGTGCTGGCGAAAATGCTGGCCGCGCCGGTGCTGTTCCACACGCCCGCTCTGCACGCCGAGCTGGATGCCGCCGCCCGCCGCAACCTGGCCGCCGAGCTGGCCGGGCTCTAGCGCGCCGTAGCACGCAGCCTTTGCTGCGTACACGAGCGCAGCGAGTATGCCGTAGCACGCCGCCTTTGCCGCGCACACGAGCGCAGCGAGTATGCCGTAGCACGCCGCCTTTGCCGCGTACACGAGCGCAGCGAGTATGCGGCACCGCGCCGCTGGACCAAAAGCGACCATTATTCCTCCTGTGCCGAACTTATCACTAGCCGGAACAGTTTCGCACAACTTACCGACTTTCATGGACCAGACGCAGTACCCCGACCTCATCCCATCCTACGAGCATGAGCGCCTAACCGCCCTGCAGCCCTACCAGGTGCTGGGCACGCCCGGTCAGGGGGTATTCAACGATTTCGTGAGCGTGGTCGCCAAGTTGTTTGACGTGCCCATTGCGCTGATTTCGCTGGTGCGGGAAGACGATGTGGTGTTTATTGGCAATGAGGGCCTGCCCGAGTCGAAAATCGTGAACCGCGAGGACAGCATGTGCTCGGTGGCCATTCTCAGTGCCGGCCCCACCGTGTTCGACGACATTCCGGCCCGACCCTGCGCGCTCGTCAACCCCTATGTAGCCCAGGAGCTGCAGCTGGGCTTCTACGCCGGCCAGGCCTTGCGCGCGCCCAACGGCCAGGCCTTGGGCAGCCTCTGCGTGATTGACCGCAAGCCCCGCCGCCTCAGCCCGGCCGAAGGCAAGCTGCTCACCCAGCTCGGCCTCGTAGCCCAGGACCTGCTTACCCTGCAGGCCAGCCGGGCTGATACCACCCTGGGCTCGGCCCTGCGTGGACGGCTCGACGAGCTGGTGCAGCAGTCGCTCACCCGCCTGCAAACCCTGGCCGAGCTGCGCGCCCTCGACCTGGCCCCCGATGCGGACGATGCCATCCGCTACACCGCCTCCCGCCTCGACGAGGCCAGCTACCTGGCCCAGTCGCTGCATCGCGAGTTGCTGCGTGTCACCGCGTAACCGGAAGCAGGTTGGGTCACTTCATTAACGACCTTTTTAGCACGTATTTTTGTTGATTCCGCACGCCGCCGAGCCCCGGTGCGCCGCCCAATCAGCCCCGAGAATCCGTGATAGTTTGCATTGCCGAAAAGCCCAGCGTTGCCCGTGAGATTGCCAACGTGCTGGGCGCTACCCGCCGCCAGGACGGCTACCTCGAAGGAAACGGCTACCAGGTGACCTGGACCTTCGGCCACTTCTGCCAGTTGAAGGAGCCCGACGACTACCGCCCCGAGTGGAAGCGCTGGAGCCTGCACGATTTGCCGATGATTCCCGATTCGTTCGGCATCAAGCTCATGCGCCGCGATGCGGGGGTAGTGCATCAGTTTAACACCATCAAAAAGCTGGTGAGCGAGGCCACCGAAGTGATAAACTGCGGCGATGCCGGGCAGGAGGGAGAGGTGATTCAGCGCTGGGTGCTGATGGAGGCTAAGTGCCGTAAGCCCGTCAAGCGCCTCTGGATTTCCTCGCTCACCGAGGAGGCCATCCGCCAGGGTTTCGCCAACCTGCGCGAGGCCAAAGAGTTCGACAGCCTCTACCAGGCCGGCAAGAGCCGCGCCGTGGGCGACTGGCTGCTGGGCCTGAACGCCACCCGCCTCTTCACCCTTAAATACACCACCTACCAGGACAAGCAGCTGCTAAGCATCGGGCGGGTGCAGACGCCCACGCTGGCCCTGCTGGTAGAGCGCTGGCACGAAATCCAGAACTTCCGGCCCGAGCCCTACTGGGTGTTGCGCACCGAGTACCGGGGCACCATGTTCAGCCACATGGCGGCCCCCGACAAGGCCAAGGATGCCGACGCCGCGCCCGACAACAAGGCCCGCCTGCGCGCCCTGGGCTATTTCGTGACCGAGGAAGAAGCCCGCGAGGCCCTCGAAGCCGTACGCCCCGCCCCGTTGCGCGTCACCGACGTGGAGATTAAGAAGGGCCGCGAGTCGCCCCCGCGCCTGTTCGACCTGACCTCGCTGCAGGTGCAGTGCAACAACCAGCTCAGTTTGTCGGCCGACGACACCCTGAAAATCGTGCAGGCTCTCTACGAGAAGAAGGCCGTGAGCTACCCGCGCGTCGACACCACCTTCCTGCCCGACGACCAGTACCCGAAAATCCCCGGCATCCTGCGCGGCCTCTCGGGCTACGATGCGCTGACGGCCCCACTGCTGGCCGCCAAGATTCCGAAAACGCCCAAGGTTTTCAACAACAACAAAGTCACCGACCACCACGCCATTATTCCCACCGGAGCCGCGGGCCCCGGCGGCGGCATGGAGAGCAGCGTGTACGACATCATTACGCGCCGCTTCATCGCCGCCTTCTACCCCGATTGCGAGGTGAGCAACACCACCGTGCTGGCCGAAGCCGCCGAGCGCCCCTTCCGCGTGCGCGGCCGCCAGATTCTCAGTCCCGGCTGGCGCGTGGTGTACGGCAACCCCGAAGAGCAGGCCGCTCCAAAACCCACACCAAGCACCAACAACCAGGCACCAGGCACTACGGAAGACGACGACGCGGTGTCGACGGTGCTGCCCAGCTTCGTGCAGGGCGAAAGCGGCCCCCACGAGCCGCGCCTCGACAGCAAAACCACCCAGCCGCCCAAGGACTACACTGAGGCCAGCCTGCTGCGCGGGATGGAAACCGCCGGCCGCAACATCGACGACGAGGAGCTGCGCCTGGCGATGAAGGAAAACGGCATCGGCCGCCCCAGCACCCGCGCCGCCATCATCGAAACGCTGTTCAAGCGCAACTACATCCGGCGCGAAAAAAAGCGCCTCCTGCCCACGCCCACGGGCATCGAGCTGATCGGCCTGATCCGCAACCCCACCCTGAAATCGGCGGAGCTGACCGGCCAGTGGGAGCACAAGCTGCGCCAGATTGAGCGCGGTGAGCTGTCGTCGGAAGGCTTTTTGGGTGAGCTGAGTGCATTAGTGCGCGAGATGGTGCAGGAGGTGAAGCAGGATAACC
>JANXMN010000087.1 GCA_025354605.1 Hymenobacter sp.
ATGAGCATGACGCGGCGGCCTGCGGCCTGTTTGGCTTCGGCCAGCGCGGCGCGAAGGGCGGCGTGGTCGTGCAGGAAAAACGCTGGCTGCGACTGGCCCGACTGGTGAGCGAAATAATCGACCATGGCCACCAGCGACGAATTTCCCTGCTCCAGGTACGAGGGCAGCAGGGCCAAAAAAATCCAGCCGGTGAGCGGACCATAATACTGCTCGAAAATGCGGGCGGCGTTTTCGCGGTACAGGGCCGGCTCGCGCACCAAGTGGCGGCTGCGCTGCTGCAGCGTAGTGCCGCTGCTCAGAAACTCCTCCTGCGGCTGCCAGCTTTCGGGCGCGGTGCGTACTTCGTGGGTTTTGAAAAATTCAATGGGTAGGAAGGGAATATCCGTAAGCCGGGACACCGCGGCCGGGTTGCGGCGCAGCCGGGCCAGGAACTGCGCGTAGGGCGGGCAGTGCACGGCCTGATGACGGAACAGAGCCAGCGCGGCTGCCTCGAAAGTGGCCGGCGAAACCTGCGGCAGGGCGCGCAAAAAGTCGGAGCGAAAAGTCATGCTTATTTACCTGGGCCAGGGCCTGAACCAAGCCCCACTACTATTGGTTGAGAAGAGCGTACTTTGAGGCCGCAGCAGTCGTTGCCGCGCTGAACTTACTCTTGCCATTGTTATGAATCAGTTTCGTCTGTCGGGCCTTATCGCTCTGCTTGCCCTGGCTGGTGCCGGTACCAGCAGTTGCCTCACGCCCCCCGACTACCCCGTTGAGCCTACCATTAGCTTCAACAATGTGAAGCTGAACCGCATTCTCCCGACCAACGGCAACACTATCGAACAAGATGAGCTGGTTTTCACCCTCGATTTCCAGGATGGCGATGGCGACCTTGGCTTGGACCCGAACGATTTATTAGTACCTCCTTTCACTATCAAAACCGGCGGCCACAATAACACGGGCTTTGATAAAAACATATTCATCCAGGTTTTTAAGAAGGTAAATGGGCGTTTCGTTAAATACGTCACCCCATTGCAGCCCCAGGGCTCTCAGGACACGACTTTCCCCCGCCTCGATGGCTCAATCGATGGCAAACCAGCTCCGCTACGTGGCTCGATGACCTACAAGCTCCCTCCTCTCCTATTAGACAGTGGCGTAGGGTATAACACCAATGATGAGGTCCGCTACGAAATCAGCATCCTCGACCGCGCAATGCATGTTAGCAACGTGATTACGACGTCATCGGTGGTGCTTGGCAAATAAATCAACCTTGAGCGGGTTACGAAGAAGGGGCCATTTTATGGTCCCTTTTTCGTAACCCGTAATGAGAATCCTTAAGTAGTTAGGCAAAAGTAACCGGATAGTAAAAGGTCGTCATGCTGAGCTTGTCGAAGCATCTCTACCGCTTCGTCTGAGTCATGCAACGAAGCGGTAGAGATGCTTCGACAAGCTCAGCATGACGTTCTAGCGAACACGATTACTTACGCACGAGTACTTAATAGATGTCGGGGAATTTATCGGGTGCCACCTCAGCCATGAGCTCATACACGGTGTCGAACACGTCTTCGGCGTTGGGCTTGCTGAAGTAGTCGCCGTCGGAGCTGTAGGCCGGGCGGTGGGGCTGGGCGGCCAGGCAGCGGGGCTGCGAGTCGAGGAAGCGGTAAGCCTGCTGCTCGTCGAGCACCTGCTGCATCATGTAGGCGGTAGCTCCGCCGGGCACGTCCTCGTCGGCAAAGAGCACGCGGCTGGTTTTGCGCAGGCTGTCGGCAATCAGCTGGTCGGTGTCGAAGGGCAGCAGCGTCTGCACGTCGATAACCTCAACCGAAATGCCTACTTCGGCCAGCTGCCGGGCGGCATCGAGCACGATGCGGCACATCGAGCCGTAGGTTACCACCGTCACGTCGGTACCGGCCAGCAGCACCTCGGGGCGGCCCAGCGGCAGAGTGAATTCGCCTACGTTGGCGGGCGTTTTCTCTTTCAGCCGGTAGCCATTGAGGCATTCAATTACGATGGCCGGCTCGTCGCTGCGCAGCAGAGTATTGTAGAGGCCGGCGGCCTGCACCATGTTGCGGGGCACGCACAAATGCATGCCGCGAATGCTGCCCAGAATCATCTGCATGGGCGAGCCGGAGTGCCAGACGCCCTCCAGTCGGTGGCCGCGGGTGCGCACGATGAGGGGGGCTTTCTGGCCGCCCTTGGTGCGGTACTGCAGGCAGGCCAGGTCGTCGCTCAGAATCTGGATGGCATAAAGCAGGTAGTCAAGGTACTGGATTTCGATAATCGGACGCAGGCCCCGCAGCGCGGCCCCAATTCCCTGGCCGGCAATGGTGCACTCCCGAATGCCGGTATCGGTCACGCGCAACTCGCCGAACTTGTCCTGCAGGCCCGCGAAGGCTTGGTTCACGTCGCCGATTTTGCCCACGTCCTCGCCGATGGCAAACACCTTCGGGTCGCGCTGGAAGTTGGCATCGAAGCAGGCCTGGAGCACCTCGCGGCCATCTACTACCGGTGAATCGGCGGTGTAGGCAGCTTCGACTTCCTCGATATTGCCCACGGCCCATTCACTTTGGCTGAATAGGTTGGAGTTGTAGCGGTCGGCGTTTTCAGCCAGCAGCTGCTCGAGGTGGCGCTGAATAGTGCGGCGGCCGAAGCTGCGCTTCTCGTGGCGCACGGCCCGCAGGGCGCGGCGCAGGGTGCGCACGATGTCGGCCCGGATGGGAGTGGGGTTGGTTTTCAATTGTTCCACCAACTCGTGCATGGCGTGCTCGGTGCCGTGGTCGGCCACCAGGCGGTCGAGCAGGGCCACGGCCTCATCGCGCTCAGCCTTGATAGGGTCGAAGAAGGCAGCCCAGGCGGCCGTGCGGGCTACTTTGATGGTAGCGGCGGCCGTTTTCTCAATCTCGTCGAGTTCCAGCTCGGTGGCGTGGCCCTCGGCCAGCAGCCATTCGCGCAGCTTGTGCAGGCAGTCGTGGTCATCCTCCCAGCTCAGGCGGTCCTTGCTCTTATAGCGCTCATGCGAGCCGCTGGTGCTGTGGCCCTGGGGCTGCGTGAGCTCCGTGACGTGGATGAGCACGGGCACATGCTGCTCGCGGCAAACGGTAGCGGCGCGCTGGTAGGTATCGAGCAGGGCGGCGTAGTCCCAACCGCGCACCACGTAAATCTCGAAGCCCGACTGGCCCTCGCCCTCGCGCTGCAGGCCCATCATAATTTCCGAGATGCTCTGCTTGGTGGTCTGGTACTCGGCGGGCACCGAGATACCGTAGTGGTCGTCCCACACGCTCACCAGCATGGGCACCTGCAGCACCCCGGCCGCGTTCAGCGCCTCGAAAAACATCCCTTCGGAGGTGCTGGCGTTGCCAATGGTGCCAAAGGCTACCTCGTTGCCGTTGGTAGAAAGCGTGTCAAACTGGTGCAGGGCCGGGTTCTGACGGAACAGCTTGGAGGCGTAGGCCATGCCCAGCAGGCGGGGCATCTGGCCGGCGGTGGGCGAAATATCGGCCGAGGAGTTTTTGGTGTGGGCGAGGTCGCGCAGGTTGCCGTCCTCATCAAGCATGCGGGTGGCGAAGTGGCCGTTCATGGCGCGGCCGGCGGTGGCGGGCTCGGCCTCCACGTCGGGGTTGGCGTAGAGCTGGGCGAAATACTGCTCCCAGCTCAGCTGGCCGATGGCGGCCATGAAGGTCTGGTCGCGGTAATAACCGGCGCGGAAGTCGCCCTCGCGAAAGGCGCGGGCCATGGCTAGCTGGGGCACTTCCTTGCCATCGCCGAAGATGCCGAATTTGGCTTTGCCCATGAACACCTCCTTGCGGCCGGCCAGCGAGGCGTGGCGGCTTTCCCAGGCCAGGCGGTAGTCAGTGAGGAAATCGGCCTGGGTGAGGGGCGCGGCCAGCGCGGGCACGACAGTTTCAGCAGTGGACATTGATACGAGCTAATGCGGGGTGGGAACAGAGAGCAGGATGTGGGGTGGGCGGGAGCCCGGCCACAAAAATACGGAATCGGGGCCGGGTGGGTGGCACCGGGCCTTTGGCTGTATATTTGGGGATAGAAAAACCGGCGGCCAGAATTGTTATCGAGCCTTCGAATTCCTCTCTTCCTCATGAAAAAACTTCTCACTCTTTGCCTGCTGCTGCTGGCCGGGGCCACCCACGCCCAAGGTGTTATGCAGTTTTCCGACGACAACCACGACTTCGGCAGCGTGCCCGAAGGCACGATGGCCACCTACGAGTTCAAGTTCAAGAACACCGGCAATCAGCCCGTCATCATTGCCAACGTGCAGGCCAGTTGCGGCTGCACCACCCCCGACTGGACCAAAACGCCCGTGCTGCCCGGCAAAACCGGCATCATCAAGGCCATGTACAACAGCGCCGGCCGCCCCGGCGTGTTCAACAAAACCGTCACCGTGACCAGCAATGCGACGGAGCCCAGCAAGGTCCTGAGCATTAAAGGTAGCGTGATGACCAAGGACCAAATGCGGCCCACCCTCACCCCAGCCCAGCTGGCGCAGTCGCCGCACCTAGTGCTCGACCGCGGCACCCACGATTTTGGCAAGCTGGAAGCGGGGCAGCAGCCCATGGCGCGCTTCACCGTGAAAAACACCGGCAAGACCGAGCTGGTGCTCGGGGCCCTGACGTCGGGCTGCTACTGCGTGGGCTACAAGAACAACCCCGCTCCTATCGCGCCCGGGCAGAGCGCCGTGGTGGAGCTGCTCTACACCCAGCGCCAGCTCGGCCAGGTAACCGACGTCGTGACGCTGACTTCCAACGACCTGAGCGGTGATGCCAAAATTACCCTTAAGGCCAACATCGTGCGCGACCTGAGCGGCAACAGCATGCTGAAGGAAAGCGCCACGGCCGTGCCGTTTAAGTAGAACCGCAGATTTTAACGGATTTGACGGATTTCGCTGATTCTAGCGGACTAGTTTCCCCCTTTGTTTTTGAAGCCCTGCCATTGTGGCGGGGCTTCTTTTTTGGATTGATGTTGGTACACTAAAACCGAATCAATTCTTCTTCTTTTATGGAAAACGCAGCTTCTGATGGCAATCCGCTCGTGGGTGGCTCGTACGTGGTGCCGGCGCAGACGCGCATCGGGCACGTGCATTTGCAGGTAACGGATATTGACAGGGCCCTGGGGTTTTACCGCGACGTGCTCGGGTTTGAGGTGGTGTTGCGCTTTGGCAATCAGGCGGCATTTGTTTCGGCCGGGGGCTACCACCACCACATTGGCCTAAACACCTGGAACAGCTTGGGCGGCCCGCCGGCGCGCAAGCAAGGCGCGGGGCTTTACCACACGGCAATTCTGTATGCCACGCGGGCCGAGCTGGCGGGCGCGCTCCGGCAGCTGGTGCGGGCCGACTATCCGATAACGGGCTCGGCCGACCACGGCGTATCGGAAGCCATCTACCTCGACGACCCCGACGGTAACGGCGTGGAGCTGTATTGGGACCGGCCGCAGGAGCAGTGGCCCCGCAGCGCCGGTGGCGAGGTGCAGATGTATACCCGCGCCCTTGATTTGAACGCCCTGCTGGCCACGTAGCCCGCAGCCTTTGCTGCGGCCGACGGAGTGTTGCGTCAACCATCCGCTGAAAAGATTAGGTTATTCGGAGCCGAACACCCGCTGGCCGCAGCAAAGGCTGCGGGCTACGTCGTTATCTTTGCGGCTCGAAATTCCCCCTCACACCCCCACCTCATCAATCCCACCTTCGCTCATGATTATCGGCGTTCCTAAGGAGATTAAAAACAATGAAAACCGCGTGGGCCTTACGCCCGCCGGCGTTGCCGAACTGCGCAAGCACGGCCATACGCTGCTGGTGCAGCACACGGCCGGCGAAGGCTCGGGCTTCTCCGACGACGAGTATAAATCGGCGGGTGCCACCATTCTGTCGACCATTGCCGAAGTGTACGGGCAGGCCGAAATGATTATCAAGGTGAAGGAGCCGATTGCGGAGGAGTACCCGCTCATCAAGGAGAACCAGCTGCTGTTCACCTATTTCCACTTCGCCAGCGGCGAGGAGCTCACCCACGCCATGATTGAGCGCAAGGCCATTTGCTTGGCCTACGAAACGGTAGAGCTGAAAAACCGCGCCCTGCCCCTGCTCATTCCCATGAGTGAAGTGGCCGGCCGTATGGCCCCGCAGGAAGGGGCTAAGTACCTCGAAAAGCCCCTGAAAGGCCGGGGCATTCTGCTAGGGGGCGTGCCCGGCGTGAAGCCCGCCAATGTGTTGATATTGGGCGGTGGCGTGGTAGGCACACAGGCCGCCAAAGTGGCCGCCGGCCTCGGCGCACAGGTCACCATTATGGACGTGAGCCTGACCCGCCTGCGCGAGCTCGACGACTTCATGCCCAAGAATGTGGTGACGCAGTATTCCAACGAGTACAACATCCGTGAAGCCATCAAAACCGCCGACCTGATTGTGGGCGCGGTGCTCATTCCCGGGGCCAAAGCTCCGCACCTCATCACCCGCGACATGCTGAAGACCATGCGCCCCGGCACCGTGGTCGTGGACGTAGCCGTGGACCAGGGCGGCTGCATCGAAACCTGCCACCCCACCACCCACGAAAACCCCACGTTCATCATCGACGACGTGGTGCACTACTGCGTGGCCAACATGCCCGGCGCGGTGCCCTACACCTCTACCCTGGCCCTGACTAACGCCACGTTGCCCTACGCCGTGAAGCTGGCCAACCAGGGCTGGCAGGAAGCCTGCCGCCGCGACGAGGCCCTGCGCCTCGGCCTGAACGTGGTGCACGGCGAGGTCGTGTACCAAGGCGTCGCCGATGCCTGGGGCCTGCCCATGGTAAACGTGGAAACCGTGCTGGAGCTGGCTGCGGTTTAACCCGGCCAGCACCCATGGCTAACGCCTGATTTAGCTTTGCTGAAACGCCTTCCTGGTCGGTTACCGGGAGGGCGTTTTTGTAACTGACATTTTTGCCATGGCCCCTCCGCAGCTCGAAGGCTCGTTTGTTGAATCTCCCGGCCTGGACCTTCATCTCATACTTGGTAGCGGGCCGTGCACCAGCTACATCGACGTGCGGGAGAATGGAGCCTACGTTGGCACTGTACAGGTGCGGCACGACTACGCGGGGGCACCTTTCCGCAGCATCGTGGCATTTGGCAGCTGGCTGGCCATTGGGTTGAGTGAGGTGGTGGTGCTGGTGCATCACCGCTTTACCGAGGGCCGGATTTTCGACGTGGAGGGCTATTTCGGCTCGTTTTACGAACTGGCGGACAAGCTGCTGGTGTGCTCTGCTTCCCAAATCATTGCCCTAAACCTTGCTGGCCAGGAGCTTTGGCGCACCGAAGGGCTGGGGCTTGACGGCGTGATTATTCATCAGCACGACGCAACCAGCATATCCGGCGACGGGGAAATGGACCCGCCCGGCGGGTGGCTTCCTTTTATGCTCGACCACCGTACCGGCCGCCGGCTGGCCTGATTTTGCCGACCGTTTTACTTTCGCTCATGTTCCCCTCCCCCACTCTTCGCCTGCTGCTGCGCCGCTTTGCCCTGCTGCTGGCCGCGTACTCGCTGCTGCGCCTGGGCTTCTACTTAATGAACCTCGATACGTTCCACGGCATCGGGGCCGGACCGCTGGCGCTGGCTTTTGGGCACGGGCTGCGCTTCGACATCGCCGCGATACTGTGGCTGAACCTGCCGCTGGTGCTGCTTTCGCTGCTGGTGCCGGTGACGGCCCGACGCGGGCAGCTGGGGCTGCGCGGGCTGTTTGTGCTACTGAACTTCCCGGGGCTGCTGCTCAACGTCATCGACTGGCAATACTTTAAGTTTATCGGGCGACGGCTGAGCAATGAGTGGCACACCATCGGGCATGAGATTGCCGAGCAGGCCGGCCAGATTGGGCGGCACTACTGGTACCTGGCCATTCCGGTGCTGGCCCTGGCTTATGCGCTCTGGTGGCTGTGCCCCATGCCCCGTGCGGCCGAGCTGGCGGCTGGCCGCGCCGGCGGCCGGCAGTGGCTGGTGCGCGGGCTGGAATTCGTACTAGTGGTGCCGCTGGTGGTGCTGGGGCTGCGCGGCGGCTGGCAGCTGAAGCCGCTGCGCACCGGGGCGGCCTTCGAGCAGCCGCCCGCCGTGCTCGGCCACCTGGCCCTAAACAGCACGTTCACGGTGCTGAAATCGTTCGATGAAGTACCCATTGAGCGGGTAAGCTACTTTGCCGGCCCGGCGGTGCTGCGGCCGATGCTGGGAGCCGCGCCAGTGCCCACCCGTATTGTTTCACTCCCCCCGCTGAACGTGGTGCTACTGCTGGTCGAGAGCTTTGCCTCGGAATATAACGGGGTGGAAAACGGCGGGCAGGGTGGCTACACGCCGTTTTTCGATTCGCTGGCCGTGGCACCCGGCGCGCGGCTGCTGCGCGACAACTACGCCAACGGCCGCCGCTCCATCGAGGCGCTGCCAGCCGTGCTCTCGGGCCTCCCCTCGCTCATGGATGAGCCGTTCATTACCTCCAGCTTCCAGACGGCGGAGCTGCACGGGCTGGGCGAAATGCTGGGCCGCCACGGCTACACCACGGCCATCTACCACGCCGGTACCAATGGCACCATGGGCTTCGATATGTTCGCCGGCATTGCCGGCATGCAGCACTACTACGGCCTGAACGAGTACCCCGGCGGCGCGGCCAGCCCCGACTACGACGGCCACTGGGGCATATTCGACGAGCCTTACCTGCAATACTTCAGCCAGCGACTTACCGCCACCAAGTCCCCATTTTTCGCCACTCTGTTCACCCTCAGCGCCCACGACCCGTTCACGTTGCCGAAGCAGTATCTGGGCCGGTTGCCGGCCGGCTCACAGCCCATCCACCCTACTATTGCCTACACTGACTTGGCCCTGCGCCGCTTTTTCGCCACAGCCCAAAAGCAACCTTGGTACGCCAATACCCTGTTTGTGCTTACTGCCGACCATACTTCGCAAACCGACCGGGCCGGCTACCAGAACCTATTGGGCAACCACCGTACCCCGCTGCTGTTTTTCAGCCCCGGCCAGCCGCTGCCGGCCGTCCGCCCCGGCCGCATCACCGAGCAGGCCGACGTGCCGGCCTCGGTGCTCGACGTGCTGGGGCTGAGCAGCGAGCAGCCACGCCTGCTGCCGTTCGGCTCGTCGGTGTTCGATACGGCCAGCCCCGGCCGGGCCTTGTTTCGCGACAACGACTCGTATTTCCTGGTGCATGCCGATTTCGTGGCCGAGCTGACCAACAAGAACGAAGTCCGCCTCTATCCTTACCAGAACCACTTCATGCCGCCCCAGCCGCTGGCAAACCCCGACCCGATATTGGTAAAACAGTACGGCAACGAGCTGCGGGCCTGCGTGCAGTTCTACGTAAATGGACTGCTGGATAACAAGCTATACAAGCCGAAGTAGCTGAAGTTGTGAAGTAGCGGCGTAGTAGTTCGCAAGTTGGAATACTCCTCCCGCCGTAGGGTGCGGGGCTGGCCGCGGGAGGAACATAAATGGACTTATTTCATACCTGCCCCACCGCCGCTGCAAACGGTGGAATTTCCGCCAGCCGCTCATTCGTCCGGGTCTCAAAATCGACGCGCCAGCAGTAGTGCACGAGGCCGTTGGTGAGCAATAGCAACGGCGCGCCGATGGTCTGGTTGTAAGTGGTGGCCTGCCGGGCCACAGCCGCGTCGATGGCCACGGAAGGCGCTTTGCATTCGACCAGCAGCAGGGGCTGGCCGGCCGGGTCGAGGGCCAGCAGGTCGGTGCGCTTGCGGCGCTGGTTGTAGCGCAGGCCGCGCTCAAGGGCCAGCAGGCCGCGCGGGTAGCCCAGGAAGTCGATGAGGTAATGAACTACGTGTTGGCGCACCCACTCCTCGGGGGTGAGCACGACGTGCTTGCGCCGGAGCGCATCCCAGATGAGGGGCTGATTTGTGGCCGATTGCGTAAGTTTGGCCTCGAAAGGCGGCAGGTCCAGGGCTTGCATCACCTCCAAAGGTACCTTTTTCAATGGGTGAATGGGTGAATGGGTAAATGGGTGAATGATTTTGCAATCAGCACGCCCTTTTGCCCATTCATCCATTCACCCATTCACTCATTCACCCATTGGCCCAATGAAGACCAAAGAAGAAATTGTCAACAACTGGCTGCCGCGCTACACCGGGGTGCCGCTCGAAGATTTTGGGCAGTACATCCTGCTCACCAACTTCAGCAACTACGTGTACATGTTTGCCGAGCAGTTCAGTGTGGAAGTGCGCGGCCTCGACAAGCCCATGCAAACGGCCACGGCCAACGGCATCACCATCATCAACTTCGGCATGGGCTCGCCCATGGCCGCGACGGTGATGGATTTGCTTTCGGCCATTAAGCCCAAGGCGGCGCTGTTTCTGGGCAAGTGCGGCGGCCTGAAAAAGACCAAGCTCGGCGACCTGGTGCTGCCCATCGCGGCCATTCGCGGCGACGGTACTTCCGACGACTACCTGCCTAAGGAAATTCCGGCCCTGCCTTCGTTCCGGCTGCAACGCGCCGTCTCGTCGATGATTAAGAAGCACGAGCTCGACTACTACACCGGGACCGTGTATACCACCAACCGCCGCGTGTGGGAGCACGACGCCGAGTTCAAAGACTACCTGAAGCGGGTGCGCGCCCTGGCCGTGGATATGGAAACGGCCACGATTTTCGTGGTGGGCTTCGCCAACGAGATTCCCCACGGCGCGCTGCTGCTCGTGAGCGACAACCCGATGACGCCCGAGGGCGTGAAAACCTCAGAGTCGGATTCGAAAGTAACGACCTCCTTCGTGAAGCAGCACCTACAAATTGGCATCGAGTCGTTGCAGGAGCTGCAAAACTCGGGCGAGTCGGTAAAGCACCTGCGCTTCGAGTAGGGCCCGCATATTCCTCTCAGGAACGTCATGCTGAGCGTCGCCGAAGCAACTCTACCGCGCAACTAATCGGATTTAGTGTTGCAATAGAACTGCTTCGGCTACGCTCAGTATGACGTTCTTTTTATTTAAAAAAAGCACTTCGCATCCAAGGTTGCCAATGAAAATTTTTACTAGGTCGTCGGTTAAAAAACTGACCATTCCCTTCCTGGCTCTTTGGCTACTGACAAGCTGCCAAACCAAGCGTGAGCCGGTGGATTTACTGGTCACGAATGCCACCGTTTACACCGTCGATTCAACGTTCTCTAAGGCCGAGGCTTTTGCGGTGAAAGACGGAAAGTTTGTGGCCGTGGGGACTTCCTCGGACCTAAAATCGCGCTTCACTGCCGCTCAGGAGGTCGACGCCAAAGGGCAGTCCATCTACCCTGGCTTTTACGATGCGCACTGCCACTTCTACCGCTACGCCCTGGCCTTGCCCAATGCTGACCTGATGGGCACTAATTCGTGGAAGGAAGTCATTCAACGACTGCAGGAAAACCGCCGAAAATACCCCAACGCATTTGTGCTGATGGGACGGGGCTGGGACCAGAACGACTGGCGCACCAAGCAATTTCCCACCAAAGACACCCTGGACCTGCTGTTTCCCAATGTCCCGGTCTTCCTTAGCCGCGTCGATGGCCACGCGGCCATCGTCAATCAAAAGGCATTGGACCTGGCCGGAATTACGGCACTTACGTCGGTGAATGGCGGCGTTATCGGGCACGATGCGCAAGGACGCCTCAATGGGCTGCTGGTTGACAATGCGGTCGGCTTGTTGAGCAAAATCAAGCAGCCAAAGCCCATTCCCGCCCAAACGGATTCTTTATTGCTGCAAGCCCAGCAAAACTGCCTGGCTGTGGGGCTCACCAGCCTCGCCGACGCCGGCCTGGACAAGGAGAACATCGACCAGATGGCCGCCCTTCAGAAGCAGCGCAAGCTTAAGCTACGGCTGTACGTGATGCTGACCCCCACGCCCGCTAACCGAGCGTACTATCTGAAAAACGGCCCCATTCTGACCGACCAGCTCACCGTCAACTCCTTCAAAGTGTACGCCGACGGCGCGTTGGGTTCGCGCGGGGCTTGTCTGGTGGAGCCGTATGCCGACAAACCCAAAGAAACCGGTTTTCTGCTTTCGACGGAAAAAGAGTACCGCGCTCTGGCCAAAGAGCTAGCCGCCTCCAAGTTTCAGATGAACACCCACGCCATCGGCGACTCGGCCAACCGCATCATCCTTAACATTTACGGCGAATCCCTGAAGGGCCAGAAGGACCGCCGCTGGCGCATCGAGCACGCCCAAGTCATCGCACCGGCCGACATGGCCAAATTCGGGCAGTTTGGCATTGTGCCCTCGGTGCAGCCCACCCACGCCACATCCGACATGTACTGGGCCAGCGAGCGGCTGGGCGCGCAGCGGGTGAAAACGGCTTACGCCTACGCCGAGCTCCTGAAACAGTACGGCCAGCTGGCCCTGGGCTCCGACTTCCCGGTCGAGGACATCAACCCCCTGTTTGGCTTCCACTCGGCCGTGGCCCGGCAGGATGCCAAGAATTTTCCCGCCGCCGGCTTCCAGATGGAAAACGCCATCACGCGCGTACAGGCCCTGCGCGGCATGACCACCTGGGCCGCCCACGCCGCCTTCGAGGAAAAGCGCAAAGGGCAAATCAAACCCGGTATGCTGGCCGATTTCGTGGTGTTGAATACTGATTTGCTCACCGCGCCCAAGGAAAAACTGCGCGGCGCGCAGGTGCAGCAGACGTGGATTGGCGGCGAGCAGGTGTTTGGGAGGAAGTAGGCTATTTTATGTCATTGCGAGTGAAGCGCAGCGAAACGCGGCAATCCTTCCTCTCTGAGCGACCAGCCAGTTAATTTGATGAGGTCATAAACCGCCTGAATTCAGCCTCGTAGCTTTACTATCCAGCCCGCAAAACACTACTCAGCCTGTCTCTGGACTCGGAACATGTTAGCCTCCATCCATTTCCGTTTCCACACGGGCCACAGCTGAGCGAAGGCCCTGGCATCAATATGATGGCGCTGGCTGAACTGGCGGTGGGCTTCGGAAACGGGCATTCCCTGCGCCAGCAGCGCCAGAAACTCGTAGTGGTCAGCGGGCAAATCATACACCGCCAGCTTGTAATCGTGGCGTAAAACCACGCAGTGGCTGAGGGCAGCGTAGGGCAGGTCGGGCAGGTCGCCTTTTTTGAAGCGGGTGTAAAACGAATTGGTCGGGAATTGAAACCGGAACAGGGAGCAGGTGGGCACCAGCCCGATTTCATCATCTCCGCTATCAACCGACGCTAGCTGGTAGCCTTCCTCGGCCGGGCGGTCGAACAGCTCGCTGAGGTCGAATTCAAACCGGGCCAGCTCGATGACGAAGTCAATCCAGTCCTCTTTCTCGTCGCTCAGCGCATCGGGGCGGGTGGCCTGCAGATGCGCCGGAAAACGCCGGCCCAGCTCGGCCAGGTTGTAATGCGTGGAAGGAAAGGCCGTCAGGTAGTCGTCGGCGAAAGCCCGGAACAGGTCTTCGCCCAGCGCATATTCCAGGGCGCTGAACTGCTGCGCCATGCAGCCGCGCAACCGGGCCACGTAGCTGCGCTGGTAGATGGCCAGGTGCTCGTGGGCCGAAAGCCGGGCCGAATGATTTATCACCGACGTGACCGCCGCCCCATCCGATGCCGGCGAGCGCGAATCCGTTGGATTTACACTCGCCGGCATCGGGTTCAGCAACGCTTGCTGCATCCAGTGCTGAAAGGCGCTCAGCGGGAGAGAATGGGTTTCTTCCAAGGTCTAACGCGATAAGGCCAGCAGTTCTGGCACCACTAGGTTTAAGGGGTTGGATACCTGTTCGGCAAAGCCATCGACCGCAACCGGGTCGTCCATCTCCTGAAAGGTGGCCGACATATACTGGCGCGCCTTCAGCAACTCGGCGTGGTACACCTCGAATTCGGGAATGTTGCCATCCCATTCCAGCAGCACCGAAGTGCC
>JANXMN010000088.1 GCA_025354605.1 Hymenobacter sp.
GCCGGGGCGGCGCGGTCGGGTGGCGTTTTCAGCCACCCGACCGCTAATCGTGTGCAAACCCGCAACGAGTATCGGTCGGGTGGCTGAAAAAGCCACCCGACCGCGCCGCCCCGGCTGCCCTATTCGGATAGGCGCTTAGCACAGCCGCAGACGCAGGATGAGCGACTTATTGAATTCCCGGAGCAGCAGCCAATGAAAAAGTTATTCCTGTTGCTGCTGGTTACGCTGGCCGTCTGTGCTCCTGCTGCCCGCGCCCAGCCGGGGGCCACCAACGTTTTCGACTGGAAAGCCAACACCACCCTCAACGCTGAGCTGACGCAGCGCCTGCACGCGCAGTACGTGGCGCGCCCGGCGGCGCTGGCCCGGGCCGCGCAGTCGGCGGCCGGCGCGGCGGCCTACCGCGACAGTGCCCGCGCCCGCTTCCGGCGGCTGCTGGGGCCGCTACCGGCCCGCACGCCCCTGCACGCCCAGACAACGGGCACGCTGGTCCGCAACGGCTTCCGGATTGAGAAAGTCATTTTCGAGAGCACGCCGCACCATCACGTCACGGCCAATCTGTACGTGCCCGACGGGCTGGGCCAGTGGCCCGCCGTGCTGCTGCCCTGCGGCCACGAGCCCGAGGCCAAAGCCACCATCAGCTACCAGAAAACGGCCCTGCTACTGGCGGCGCAGGGCTTCGCCGTGCTAGTGCCCGACCCGGTTTCGCAGGGCGAGAGAATGCAGCTGACCGACGCGGCCGGCCAGCCCCTGGCGCGCGGCGGCACCACCGAGCACACCCTGCTCAATGCTCAGGCCGCGCTGCTGGGCCGCAGCCTGCCTGCCGCCGAACTCTGGGACAACGTGCGCGCCCTCGACTACCTGGCCAGCCGGGCCGAAGTCGATACGGCCCGCCTGGGCTGCCTCGGCAACTCGGGCGGCGCTACCCAGGCGGCTTACTTAATGGGCTTCGATGCGCGCCTGAAAGCCGCCGTGCTGTGCAGCTACGTGGCCGCCGGCGCGCGCAACCTCGAGCTGACCGGCCCCGCCGACGGCTGCGTGATGCTGCCCGGCGCCGGCGCGGCGGTCCTCGATATCGCCGACTGGCCCCTGATGTTTGCGCCCCGGCCGCTGCTGCTGCTGGCCGGCCGCTACGACTTCGTGGATTTCACCAGCATCGAAGCCGCCCACGCCGAAATCAGTAGCCTCTACACCGCGCTGGGGCGTGCGGCGCAGCAAAGCCTGTTCAGCTACCCCGACGGCCACGGCATCTCGCGGCCCAAGCGGGCGGAGGCCGTGCGCTGGCTGCGCCGCTGGCTGAATCCGGCCAGCCCGCGCCCCGAGGTGCCCGAGGAGCTGCTGCCCGTGGCCACCGCCCGCGAGCTGCAATGCACGGCTACCGGGCAGGTGAATACTAGCTTCGCCGACGAGGAGAACCTGTCGGCGTTTTATCAGCGGGAAGCGCAACGGCTGGCCGCCCGCCGCCCAGCGCTTCCAGTTGCAAATCTGGCCAGGCAGTTTAGGGGCTGGATAGAGGAGCCGCAGCTGCGCGCTTTGTTCGGCATCGGGGACGAAAAAGACCTGCCGGATTTTGCCGTTGAGCGGCGCGATACGCTGCGCCGCGACGGCCTGCTGTTGCAAAAGCTGATTGTGCGCAGCGGCCCGTTTCTGCCGCTGCCGGTGCTGCGGCTCGATGCCCCAACCGCGCGCAAATCCGGCCGCGTGCTCCTCTGCTTCGCCGATGCGGGAAAGGCGTCGCTGGCCGACAGCATTGCCTGGCTGCGCACCCAGCTGCGGCACTACGACACCGTGCTGCTGGCCGACCTGCGCGGCCAGGGCGAAACCGCCGACCCCGCCGCCGCCCTCGACCCCAAGTACTACAACCGCGAATACCGCCCGGCCCTGCTGAGCCTGCACCTGGGCCAGTCGCTGCTCTACCAGCGCATGATGGATGCCATACAGCTGGCCCGCTACGGCTCCCTAGCCGAACAGGGCGGGCGATTCGTCGACGTGTACGCCACAGGGCCGTCGTCGGAATTAGTGGCGCTGCACGCCGGCGCGTATTTCGGCGCCATCGCCCGGATTCGGCTGCGGGCGCTGCCGCTTTCCTGGCAGGCGCGGCTGGCGCAACCTACGGCCCGCGACGCTTACTCCGATGTGCTGCCGGGCGTGCTGCTCCGCTACGACGTGCCCGACCTGGCGCGGGCGCTGGGCCGGCGCCTGGTGGTAGAGGCGAGATAAGCCGCGCGCAACGCCGGCCCGGTGCTGAACAGCGCCCCACTTGCCGAAAAGTCGGCTACCGGGCTTTGCGGCCCTGGCAGGCACTCGCTGCCCAGCCCCCAAACAGCCCTCAAAATTCAGTGCTGGCACTGATGCCGCGCGGTGTTGGAAATGCTATATTTGGCCACTGACTTATCATGATGGTGGCAGGCTTTGGGGCTGGGCCCACAAGCCTCCGGCCGGCCCGGGCCGGCGCGCCCGCCGCTGCCATTGAGAGTCAGTTCGTGCTGTTTGCCTTACCTAACCCTTTCGGAGCTATGCAAGTCAATAAACTGATTATTATTGGCACGACGCAGCCGCCGCTGCCTGGCCCGGCTCAGGTCGACGATTCGCTGGTCCGGGAGTACGCGGTTGAACGCAGCAGCCGGGGCCTCACCGAAAGCCACACGGTCGATATCAGCAGCGGGGAAGTGGTGGAACTCCGGTTTGAGGACGGCACGGTGTGGCTGTGCAACGGCGATACCATCGGCGAATCGTTTCCCGAAGTCGTGCCGGCTACCCGCTCGGGCGAGCAGGCGTTTCTGCTGCCAACCCAACTCAGCGGGGCCAGCGGCGAGCGCGGCCTCTTCGATAGCATTGCCCTCAAAATCGTCCGCATCTTCGCCAAAAAAGCCGTCGACCAGGTGGTGGCCAAGGGCGTGCGCGAGCTGGCGGCCGACCTGGAAGAAAAGCAGCTGGACGGCCACCACGGCCTGTTTGCGCTTTGCGACGACTTCACGTTTGGCGCGGTGACGGAAGCGGCGCTGGGCCAGCCGTACCTGCTGTTTCTGCACGGCACGGCGTCGTCGACGGTGGGCTCGTTTGGGGGGCTGCAGGGCTCCGAGCTGTGGGGCTACCTGCGCAGCACCTACGGCGGCGGCATTCTGGCTTTTCAGCACGAAAGCCTCACCAAAAGCCCGCTGCAGAATACGCTGGAGCTAATCCGGCAGCTGCCTGCCAGTTGCAACCTGCACCTGATAAGCCACTCGCGCGGCGGACTGATTGGCGAGCTGCTGGCCCGTTTCTGCAACGGCGACGCGGCCAACCTCGGCTTCGACCACAGCGAAAAGGAATACCTGGCCAAAGTGCAGCGCCCGGCCGACCTGGAGCTTATCCGGCTGATAAGCGCCGAAATGGCCACCCGGCGCATTGCCGTGCGCAAATTTGTGCGGGTGGCCTGCCCGGCCGGCGGCACCATGCTGGCTTCCGAGCGGCTGGAGCGCTTCTTCAACATCTCGCTCAACCTCCTGGGCTATGCCACCGGGCTGGCCGTCAATCCCATCTACGCGGCCTTCAAAAACCTCATCAGCGCCATCCTCAGCAGCCGCGACGATGTGGCGGTGCTGCCCGGCCTGGAGGCCATGGACCCGGCCTCGCCCTTCATCAAGGTGCTCAACAACCCCGGCACCACGGTGCGGCTCGACAGCTCCCTGGTCGTCATCTCGGGCAACTGCACCATCAAGCCCAGCCTGAAAGCACTGCTGGTGCTGGTGAGCAAGCTGTTTTACCTGAAAGACAACGACCTCGTGGTCAATACCCTCTCGATGTACCGGGGGGCGAGAAGGACCAAAGTGGTGCAGTACTACTTCGATGCCTCGCCCGAAATCGACCACTTCCACTACTTCGTCAATCCGCGCACCGTTAAGTCCCTTCTGCAGGTGCTGCAGGCCGCCGACGATGCGCTTCTGCCCGGCTTCGCCACCATCGACCCCTTCGAAGGCATCCTGAGCGAGCGCAACGCCGTGCTGGGCCTGGAAGGCGGCGTGCTGCGCCTGGACCAAGTGAGCGGTACCAAACCGATTGTGGTGCTGCTGCCGGGCATCATGGGCTCCACGCTCGCCACGGGCAAGCATCCGCTGTGGATAAATTATCCCCGCTTCCTGGTGGGCGACCTGGCCGATTTGGCCATCGACAACTCCGGCATCACCACCACCGGCATTGTCCGGACCTCCTACAAGCGCCTGGCCGACTACCTGGCCCCCAGCTACGACGTCGTCACCTTCGCCTTCGACTGGCGCCTGAGCCTGCCCGACTCGGCCCGCCTGCTGGAGGAGCGGCTGCAGGATTTGCTGCATTTCAAGCAGCCCATCAAGCTGGTGGCCCACTCCATGGGCGGGGTGCTGGTGCGCGACTTTATCCTGCAGCACCCCGCTACCTGGCAGACCCTCAACCACAGCAGTGGCTTCCAGCTGCTGATGCTGGGCACGCCCATTCTCGGCTCGTTCCGCATTCCGGCCGTGCTCATGGGCCTCGACGGCATCATCAACAAGCTCGCGACCATCGACTTCCGGCACTCGAAAGAAGACCTCATCCGCCTTTTCGCGCAGTTCCCGGGTATCCTCAACCTACTGCCGATTTCGGAGCAGCCGGCGGAAGACTTTTCGGAAAAGTCGACCTGGGAAGCCATGTGCGAAGCCGTGGGCGGGCCGGCCGACATGCTGCCGAGCGATGCCGTGCTGCTGCAGTTCAAGCAGTACCGGGCGCGGGTGCTGGCGGCCATCGACGAAAACAGCCCCAATCAAATCGACTTTGGCAGCGCCGTTTACATTGCCGGCCGGGGCGATGCTACCCCGAGCGGCTACCGCATCAGCACGCCGAACGGGCGCAAAAAGCTGGAGTTTGACTTCACGGCCGAGGGCGACCAGAGCGTGACTTGGGCCACCGGCATCCCGAAGCAGCTGCCGCCCCAGGCCGTGTACTACGTCGACGTGGCCCACGGGGCGCTGGCCGATGCCCCGGAGACGTTTGCCGGCATCGGCGACATCCTGGCCCGGGGCACGACTACCGCCCTGAGCCACGCGCGGCCCCGGGTGCGGGGCCAGCTGCCCAAGGTGCTGCTTGCCCGCACCGAAGACTTCGACCTGTCGGAAGCCGGCGTGGTGCAAACCCTGCTGGGCCTGCCCGCTACCGAGCCGGTGCCGACCACGGCGGTGCCGCTGCGCGTGCGCGTGGCCAACGGCGACCTGCGCTACGCCAATTTCCCGCTGCTGGCCGGCCACTTCAGCAACGACGGCATTCAGTACGCCGAAAAGGCCATCGATACCTACCTGCTGGACGCCCTGAGCCAGCGGCGCAACCTGGGCAGCTACCCCGGCCCGATTGGCAGCAGCGAATTTTTCCTCTCGGCCGGCACCGACTACCAGGGCGCGCTGGTGCTGGGCCTGGGCGAATTTGGCCAGCTTACCGCTTTCCGGCTCACGCAAACCGTCGAGCAGGGCGTGAGCAAGTACCTGCACGGCCTGGCGTTTGGCAACCTGCCCGGCCCGCGCCCTTCGGTTATCGGGCTTTCCTCACTCATCATTGGCAGTGGCTATGGCGGCCTCTCGGTGGCGAGCTCGGTGCGCGCCATTCTGCAGGGCGTGCAGAATGCCAACGCCAAGCTGCGCCGGCTGCTGCACGAGCAGGCCCCGGTGGTGAGTGCTTTCGAGTTTGTCGAGCTGTACGAAGACGTGGCCGTGAGCTGCATTTATGCCGTGCGCGGTATCGAGCAGGAAGCCAACGCGGCCCTGCCCGTCGAGGTCGGGCGCAAGCCGTTCAAGTGGCTGTTCGGGGCCAAAAAGCGCATGCCCCGCGACCAAAGCACGAACTGGTGGAACCAGCTGAGCGTGCGCCTGCCCGCCGCCGACGAGGAATGCCCCGGCCGCGCGCGCCGCATTCAGTTCACCCTCTCGATGGGCGGGGCCCGCGAAGAGCAGCGCCAGCTGCTGAGCAACCGCGCGCTCATTGAGCAGTTTCTGCAGGATATTTCCGTCAACAACAGCTTCACGGCCGAGTCGGCCAAAATCGCCTTCGAGCTGCTCATTCCCAACGACCTGAAGGAGAGCCTGCAGCGCCAAAGCAACCTGAGCTGGGTGCTGGACAAGGAAACGGCCGCCTACCCTTGGGAGCTGCTCCAGGACACCGTCAACGACAACAAGCCGCTTTGCGTGAACGCGGGCATGATTCGCCGGCTGGCCACGCCCGACTACCGCCCCCGCATTGTGCGCTCGGTGCAGGAAACGGCCCTCATCATCGGCGACCCGGACCTGGCCGGCTTCCTGCCGCAGCTGGACGGAGCCAACAAGGAAGCCCGCCTGGTGAATAGCCTGCTGAGTGCCAGCCTGACGGCAGTTTGCAACGTGGAAGGCAGCACCACTAGCGTTATCCGCGACCTGTTCCGGCAGGACTACAAAGTGGTGCACCTGGCCGGGCATGGGGTGTTTCTGCCCGACCGGCCCGAAAGCTCCGGCATGGTTATCGGCAACGGCCTGTACCTCTCGACCCAGGAAATCGACCAGATGAGCAGCGTGCCCGAGCTGGTATTCGTGAACTGCTGCTACCTGGGCCAGACCGTGGGCTCGGCCGAGCAGCAGTCGCGCGACCGCTACAAGCTGGCCGCCAACATCGGCACCCAGCTCATCGAAATCGGGGTGAAAGCCGTGGTAGTGGCCGGCTGGGCCGTCGACGATGCGGCGGCGCTGCTGTTCGCGCAGGTTTTCTACAGCCTCCTGGTGAGTGGCAGTGCCTTCGGCGAGGCCGTGCTGGCCGCCCGCCGCACGGTGTATGAGCAAACCCACGACCGCAGCAATACCTGGGGGGCCTACCAGTGCTACGGCGACCCCTTCTACAAGCTGCGCAACGTGGCCCCGCTCAGCGGGGCGCGGGCCCGGAACTACGTGATTGCCGAAGAAGCCGAGATTGAGCTGCTCAACTTCTACAGCGAGATTCAGGGCGGCCGCCACGATGCCGAGCAGGTGCTGCGCGAAGTAGAGGCGATTGCGGAAGGCGTCGACCGCGACGGCCTGCGCACGCCGGCCATCACCGAGCGCGAAGCCTACATCTTCCAGGAGCTGTACGACTTCAAGCGCGCTCGTCGCAAGTTCGACGAGCTGCTGACGGCCGAGAGTGCCAGCTACTCCGCCATCGCGTTGGAAAAAGGCTGTAACATCCGGGCCAGGCTCTGCATTCAGGAGCTGGCCAGCGCCACCATCACGGTAGCGCAAGCGCAGCGGGAGCTCAACGACGTTATCGAAGTGCTGCAGGCCTTGCTCCGGATTGGCCGGACGCGGGAGCGGCTGAGCCTGCTCGGCAGCACCTACAAGCGCCTGGCGATGACCATGCCGGCCAACCAGCCCAAGCTGCTGAAAGCCTACCGCACGGCGGCCGACTACTACGCCGAAGCCGCCGCCGACAGCACCAGCGGCTACGCCCTCATCAACTGGTACAGCCTGGAAGCCATTGGCCGGCTCTACGGCCAGAAGTGGGGCAGCGGCAATCCGGCGCAACCCCTACCCACCCTCGCGGAAGCCCAGAAGCAGCTCCGGGCCGCCATTGCTACGGCCCCGGCCGCGGAAGAGGACATGGACTACTGGGCCATGGTGGGCGCGGCCAACGCCCGACTCTGCCTGTTGCTGCTCGGCAACAGCACCACGCCCACCGACACCGCCGAGCTGATTCAGCGGTACCGCGCCATCTGGCGCAAAGCCGGCTCGCCGGGGAAACGAATGGCCGAAATCGAACACCTCGATTTTCTGCTGCACGCCCTGCGGCTGGCGGCTTCTACGCCCCACGGCACCCAGCTCATGGCCATTCTCGGGGGCCTGCACGACGAGCTCAGCCAGCCGTAAAGGCCGGCTGAGCTCGTCATGCAGGCCAATACGT
Organism: Hymenobacter sp.; assembly: GCA_025354605.1. Lineage (GTDB taxonomy): Bacteria > Bacteroidota > Bacteroidia > Cytophagales > Hymenobacteraceae > Hymenobacter. The sequence goes on from JANXMN010000088.1 coordinate 7,876, forward strand.
GACATATTCTCAACCGCCGGCTAACGCAAGCCGCCACGTTGAGCGGTTTGCGTTAGTCGGCGGAGCACCCCGAATTTGTAATTCGGCCCGCTAGCCCGGGTTCAACGGCTTTTCTGACTGCCCAAGCGCGGCGCATTACAAGTTCGCGGCACTCCGCCAGCCACCTCCAGCTAACGCAAACAACCACTTTGCGGCCCCACTTCCACCGCGTGCTGTACCTTGCCCGCACCCCACCAACTGCTTTGGTGGCCCCGCCCTTATGAAATCAGCTGCCCCCCGTGCTGCCGCCGATAGAAACGAGGCCCCCGTCGTTGGCAAAGCCCTGGGCATGGTTGATAACCGCGCCGTGGCCGTGGCCCAGCGGCAGCTGCAGGCCGCCATCGACAACAGCCCCCGGCAAGTGGCCCGGGGCCGGCAGGCGGAGGTGCTCGCGCCGCGCCGGAACACGACCGGTTTGCCGGATAACCTGAAAGCGGGGGTGGAAAACCTGTCGGGCTACTCGCTCGATGACGTGCAGGTGCATTATAACTCGGCTCAGCCAGCCCAGCTGCAGGCGCATGCTTACGCGCAGGGCACCGATATTCACGTGGCACCGGGCCAGGAGCAGCACCTGCCGCACGAAGCCTGGCACGTGGTGCAGCAAAAGCAGGGGCGAGTGAAGGCTACGCGGCAGCTACAGGCGGTCAGCATCAACGACGACACGCGCCTGGAGCGCGAAGCCGACGTCATGGGAAAGCGCGCCCGGCAACTGGTGGCCCCGATGGCCGCGCCGCTGCGAAACGCCGCCCCGAATGCCCCGCTGGTGCAGCGTGAGGTGAAGTGGAAAGAGGGCTACCCCCCGGACGATGCGTTCGACGCGTTCCTGGATTCGGTCAGCCACATTGTGGAGGCCGGCGCGCTAGAGGCCTTGACTTACGATGCCCTGACCGGTGCCGATGGCTACACCGCCCTCTGGCAAGATACCGCCCCGCTGCTCATAGTCGACCGCGACGGCGAAGATGCCGAAGACCCGGCGGAAACGGCTGTGGCCCGCCAGTTCGCCAGCGCCCGCTATGGCTACGCGGTCGAGGCCTATGCCAATGCCCTGATTCCCGGGTGCCAGGGCGATTTGCCGCCGGGCTACGGCATCACGCTGCAGGGTGGCCGGGGCATGACCCGTCCCGACATTATCGTGACGGATGCCGGCGGGACCGAAGTGGGCTGGTTCGACATCACCAGTGCCAAGTCGCTGAACCACATCGACAAGAAAGCGGGCGGCGGCTGGCGCACCAAGCCCTACGTGGCCGAAATCATCTACCTGCCACTCGACATCGACTCGTTGGCCACCAGCGGTGCGGCCATTGGCGTGCGGGTGGCTGCCCGCAACGCGGCCAAGCGACGGCGGGCAGCCTGGCAATTCTTTGTAGCCGTAAAGAGGAGAAATTTCAACAATGAGCTGCGGCGCCTGCTGCCTGCGGAAGAAGACGAGGCGCCGGCCCGGGGCCGGGGTGGGCGGGGCCGGGGCGGGCGGGGCGGGGCAGTGCGGGGCCGGGTCCCGGCACGCCCAACCAATGCCGAGCCAACCGGGACAATAGAGAACAAGAAAGACCAAACCAGGGCGGCTTTGCAAGCGGTGTTTCCGAACGAACACATGACCCCAACGTTTATCAGAAGCATGCTGCGTGCGTTTGGGCTGACGCGGCTGAAAATTTACGGCTTTGGGGCTGGTAGCGGCAGCAAGGCCGATGGCGAAACCATTCTGCGCGAATACCACGAAGACGAGCTGGAAGAATAACGGGGCCGGTAAAGCCTGGGGGCGTCTTGCCGGTGATTGGTTTTTTGAGCAGTTTTCAGGTTGGACAAAGACTTCAAAATGACTCTGATTTGCTATGATAATCAAGGCGATTCAATCCGTGTACAGGTCCAGTGGGCAAGTCGTGATGAGCGTGCCCAACAGGCCGAAGCAGCTGGTGCCTTTGTAACATCAGGGCCCAGGCTTTGCAAATCTTCCGTGTGGGCCGGGGTATGCGCTTTGCTCAGAACCACCGACTTGCCCATCTTCCACGGCTCGCCCCGGTTCAGACCGTGGGCGCGGGGTGATTGAAGTGCTGCTGCAGAATCTGCGTGATTTTCTCGTTGGACAGGGGCTTGGTGAAGTAGCCGGCAATGGGCAGGCCCTGCAACTGGGCCAGGTCCTGCGGGTGGAGGGAGGTGGTGAGCATGACGATGACCACGGCCGGCTTGTTGGCGGCCGGGCGCTGGGCGTAGGCCCGCAAAAACTCCAGGCCGTTCAGGCGCGGCATGTTCAGGTCGAGCAGAATCAGGACCGGGCAGGCGGGCGCGGCGGGCGCGGCGCAGTGGGTGTGCAGCACGTTGAGGGCTTCCTGGCCGTCGCGGGCCACCAGCACCTGGTCGGCCACGGCCAAACGGCGCAGCAAGGCCTGGTTGAGGAAGTTGGTGGTGTCGTCGTCGTCGACGAGCATCAGGCAGGGAAGGATGGCCATAGGAAAAAGCTGTTAGCGAAGCGCACCGCCGCGGGGCCGGGCGGGCGCGTGGGGCAGGTGTACGAAGAAGGTGGTGCCGGCGCCGGGTTCGCTGTGCACCTCGATGCGCCCACCGGCGTTTTCCACCATGCGCTTCACCATGTAGAGGCCGATGCCCGTGCCCTCGACGTGGCTGTGAAAGCGCTGAAACAAGCCGAACAGCTTGGGCAGCTGGGCCGCTTCCAGTCCCAGGCCGTTGTCGTGCACTTCGAGCACCGTGAAACCGGGGCGCAGGTGGGCCCGCACGTCGACGTGCGGCGCGCGGTGGGGCGAGCGGTACTTGAGAGCATTGCTGAGCAGGTTGTAGATGATGCTGCGCAAGTTTTTCTCGGACAGCCAGACGGCGGGCCCCTCGTCCAGGGCCACCAGCAGCCGGGCGTTGGTGTCGCGCAGCAGCGGGGCCAGGTCCCGGCGCACGTCTTCCACCACGGCGGCCAGGTCCACGGCGGCTTCGACGGGGGCGTGCTCGTTTTGCAGCTTCGCCACGTCGGTGAGGTGGTCGATGGTGCGCTTGAAGCGCTCCACGGCCTCGCGCATGTGTCCCAGCGCGGGGGCCACTGTTTCGCCCTGGACCACGGCGGGCGGCAGCTCCTCGCCCAGCAGGGTCAGCAGGCCTTCGATGTTGGAGATGGGGGCTTTCAGGTCGTGGCTGGCGGTGTACACGAAGGTGTCCAGGTCCACGTTGGTGCGCGTGAGCTGGGCGTTGCTTTCCTGCAGCTCCTCGTTGGTGGCACGCAATTCTTCGTTGATGGCGGCCAGCTCCTCGTTCAGGACTTCCACCTGCCGGCGGGCCAGCACCTGCTCGGTCACGTCGGTGACCAGGGTATAGAAGCCCGGCACGGCCCCGGCCTGCACGTCGGGAATGTAGCTGGTACGGATGTGCCTAGTGAAGCCCGGCCGAAACGGCATTTCGGCCTCAAACTCGACCCGCTCGCCGGCCAGGGCCCGCCGGATGTAGGGCTGCACCTGGGCGTAGGCCAGCGGCCCGGCCACTTCACGGATGGGACGCCCCAGCAAGTTCTCGGCGGGCTGGTTGAACCAGCCTTCGTAGGCGCGGTTGGCGAAGCGGTACCGCTCCTCGCGGTCGAGGTAGCCGATGAGCACCGGCAGCGCGTCGGTGACGAGGCGCAGCTGCCGGGCGCTGGCTTCGACGGCCCGCCGGGCCCGCACTTGCTCGGTCACGTCGGTGGCCACGCACACGATGCCCGCCACCGAGCCGGTATCATCGTGCAGAGGCTGGTACACGAAATTGTAGTAGCCGGGCTGGCCGGCCGGGTGGTGGGCGAGCTGCACGGCCAGCTCCTGGGCCACGAACGGGGTGCCGGTGCGGCGCACGCCGTCCAGCAGCGCGGGCACGCCCTGGTCGCGCAGCTCGGGCAGCGCCCGGAAGAAAGGTTGGCCCAGCAGCGTTGGCAACGGACGGCCCAGCATCTGGGCCATCGGCGGGTTCACGAGGTCCAGCACGTAGTCTTCCCCCTGAAACACGCACACGGCCACCGGGGCCTGGGCAAACACGGCCTGCAACTGCTCGCGCTCGGCGTCGCGCTGCTGCCGGGCCAGCACCAGCTCGGTCACGTCGAAGGCGAAGATGGACACGCCCGCCACGGCGCCGGCTTCGCGGTAGGCTTGGTAGGTGAAGTTGAAGTAGCTGGTGCGCGGCGCCTTGCCGGGGGCCGGCCGGGGCGTGAAGGGCACCTCCAGCCCGAAATGGGTTTCGCCGGTCTGGTACACGGCGTCGAGCAGGGCTGCGAACCCTTGGGCAGCCAGTTCCGGCGCGGCTTCCGCTACTTCCAGACCCACGAGCTGCTGCCTGGGGAAAACCGCCTGGTAGGCCGGGTTCACGTACTCGAAGCGGTGGCCGGGGTCGCGCAGCAGCGCAATCAGGGCCGGGGTTTGCTCGAACACGTGGCGGAAGGCTTCGCGCTCCTGGGCCTGCTGGCGGGCGGCGGCCAGCAGCTGGGTTTGCCCGGCCTCGGCCTGCTGGCGGGCGCTCACCCGCTCCGTAGCATCCACCACGAAGGCCAGCACGCCGGTGGTCTGGCCCTGCTCGTCGCGCAGGGGCTGGTAGGTGAAGTCGAGGTAGTAGGTGGCAGCCGCGCCGCCGGGCGGCTGGAACTCGATGGGCGTTTCGTAGCCCATGTAGGGCTCCCCGCTGCGGTACACGCCGTCGAGCAGGCCGATAAAGCCTTGGGCCACGACTTCGGGCAGGCACTCGGCCACGGAGGCGCCGGGGCGGGCACGGTGCCCCACCAGGGCGTCGTAGCCGGCGTTGGTGAAGGCGAAGCGGTGCTCGGGGCCGTCGAGCGTGGCAATCATGGCCGGGGCTTGGCGCAGAATCTCCTGCAGGCGCTGGTCCTGCCGCTCCAGCCGGCGCTGGGCCTGGCGCAGTTCGTGGATGTCGAGGTTGGCCCCGAACCACTGACGGGGGCGGCCCGCGGCTTCGGCTTCGGCCAGCGGCTCGGGCACGCCCTGGCTGGCAAACCAGCGGTAGTGGCCGTCGGCCCCGCGCAGGCGGAACTCGTAGCTCCACGGGCGGCCGTCGGCCAGCGCCGCGGCGTACTCCCGGGCCACGGCGGTCAGGTCGGCAGGGTGCATGAGCGCGGGCCAGGCCTCGCTGATGTTGGTGCCGGGCGCCATGCCGGTGTAGGCGTACCATTGCGGGCTGATGGAGAGCACCCGCCCGGTGGCGTCGGCGGTGAAGGTGGTGCTGGGCAAGCTGGCCGTGGTGCGCTCCAGGCGCTGGGCGGCGGCCTCGGCCCCGGCTTGGGCGTGGCGCAGGGCCTGGGTGCGCTCAAACACGCGGGCCTCCAGCTCTTGGTTGAGTTCCTGCACCTGCCGGCGGGCCAGCACCTGCTCGCTCACCTCGGTGGCGACCACCATCACACCCCCCACCACGCCGTCGGCTGCGGGCAAGGGCTGATAGACGAAATTCCAATACACGGTGTCGAGCCGGCCGTGGCGGGCAATGGTCGAGGGCATCTCGTGGGCCACGTGGGGCATGCCCGTCGCCACCACCTGGTCGAGCAGTTCCTCAAAGCCCTGCCCGCTTATTTCGGGCAGCAACTCGAACAAGGGCGTGTGCAGGGCCTGCGCCGGGGTGCGGCCCCAGAGGCGCAGCACCTCCGGGTTGGCCATTTCCACCACGTAGCGCGGCCCCCGAAACACGGCCAGCGCCACCGGGGCCTGCTCAAACAAGCGGTCCAGCTCTTCGCGCCGCTGCTCGGCCTCGGCCAGGGCGGCCTGCTCGCGGGCCTGGGCCGCGCGCAGGGCCACTTCCACGGCCGTGCGGGGCTGGTCGGCGGTGTCGGTGAAGCTCACCACCAGCCACTCGCCGCTGCGGCGGGCGGCCAGCCGAAAGTAGTTATCCAGCCCGTCGGCCTGGTAGTTGACCTCGAACACCTCGGGCGCGCCCGTCTCGAACGCGCGGCGGTAGTAGTCCAGCACGCCGGTGGCCGCCGTGCTCGGGCGGAGCTCGAGCAGCGTGCCGGCCGGCCGCTCAGGCAGGGCCGCCATGCGCTGGGCCGCGGGGTTAAGGTAGTCGAGGGTAAAGTCCACGATGGTCCCCGCCGGGTCGTATATCGGGCGCAACACGTTCACGGCCGTGAGCGAGACGGCCAGCAGGTCGTGCAGGAGGCTGTCGGGGAAGGGAAGCGGAACAGTTGAAGCAGGGGCACCGGGAGCCATGAACGAATGGGAGAAGGCCGATAAATAAGGTCCAAGTTAATGCAGCAGACGTACTGGGCTGGCCGGGAACAGGCTATACGGCGCGCAGACAGAAGGGGAGGGTGCGCGGGGCGCCGCGCCCGTGGGTAGGCGCGGAAAAGCCCGTCATGCTGAGCTTGCCGAAGCATCTCTACCGCGCAAGTAAATAATTACCATTGCGGTAGAGATGCTTTGGCAAGCTCAGCATGACTGTTTCAAAGACATTTTTGGCAAAATCGAACCGGGCTTTTATCCGGCCGCGTGGTAGTTGGTGAAGCAGGAAGCTGGCCAGCTTGGGGTTAGCCCGGCTCACTTGAAGGCGCTGCGCCGCCGGCCTCGGCACCCGGCAGCCGGATGGTGACCTGGGTGCCCTTACCCGCCGGGTTCGCCTCGATGGCGAACGTGCCGTTGAGCAGATGCACCCGGTCCTGGATGGTGCGCAGCCCGATGCCCACCGGTTTATTCGGTTCGGGATTGATGCCTTTACCATCGTCGCGCACTTTCAGGGTTATTTCACCCTCTTCCTGCGCCAGCAGAATGTCGGCCCGCGTGGCCTGCGCGTGCTTGGCCACGTTGGTCAGCAACTCCTGGCAGATGCGGTAGAGGGCCACTTCCAGGTACGACTCCAGCCGGTCGTTGAGCCCCACCACTTCGCACGTGGTTTTAAAAGTGGCCTGGCCGTATTGGCGGCACATGTCCTGGACGGCCTTGGCCAGGCCAAAGTCTTTCAGCGTGATGGGCACCAGCTCGTGCGACACCCGCCGGGTTTCCCGAATCGCGTTGGCGAGCAGCTCTTCGGTGCCGTTGGTGGCTTCCTTGGGCAGCAGCTTGGCCACCCGCTCCAGGTTCAGCTTGGTGGCAAACAGAAGCTGGCCGACGCCGTTGTGCAGGCTCTCGGCAATGCGGCGGCGCTCTTCTTCCTG
>JANXMN010000116.1 GCA_025354605.1 Hymenobacter sp.
AAAGGGTAAAGAAGAGCAAATCCTCTTCGTCCTTCATGCGCGTTCCATTGGGGTGAATCACCATTCGGGCAGCTAGTTGCATTTCATTCAATGCCGCATAAGCCCGGCGGAACACGAGCAATAGCTGGGCAAAATGATGAGCATCACACCCCAGGGCGGACCGCCATTGCCGAGGCGTTTTTAAATCCTGAATGGAAATTTTCATACGCAAAGGTCAGGCCCCTAAGCCGCTGCAACAAGTCTATTAGTCCGACTAACGGACAATCTAAGAAAGCAAGAACCACACATCACTTTAATGCACCCAAGAAACTCAACCTGTACGGAAAACATATTTAGACAGATTGAAAAACTAAGTTTGCCTACAAAATTAAAATTTAAAAGAATAAGTCTAATAGAACAAGAAAACGGTGCCCGTTGGAAGACTTTGCAAGAATTTGAGCTTAATGACAGGACATAAAGACCAACATAACAGAAACGCCAGCCACCAACATGCGGTTTGGCAATATGGTAGCTGGACGTTGTTAGCTTCGGCAGTAGCTCGCTATCAGCAGCAGTTTCGGCAGACGTAATTCTGTTGGGCGTTTTAGGTGTTATCGTGTACTTTTAAACCTTTATTGAGCAGCAGTTCCGGGCAGGGCAAGCAATGAATCCCTCGCCTTCGGCAATACCCACTCGTTAGCCCAAAATACGTCGCTGAACACGAATATTTAACAGCCGCTACTTATGGGATTAGCCGACCTGAAGAAAGAGCTGAAAACGCTGGACAAGGACCAGCTTATTGCCCTGATTGCCGACTTGTATAAAAAGAGCAAAGCGGCGCGGGAGTACCTCGATTTCTACGTGCAGCCCAACGAGCTGGAGCGGTTCGAGCACTACCGGACCAGGGTGGTGGAAGCGTTTTTCCCGAAGCGCGGGTACCAACTGCGGCTGCGCGAGGGCAAGCGGGCCCTCAGCGACTTTCAGAAGCTGGAGCCGGCGGCGGAGCTGCTGGCCGACCTGCTGCTGGTGTATGTGGAGACGGGCGTGCACTTCACCAACGAGTACGGCGACATCGACGAGGCGTTTTATACCAGCCTGGAGAACGTGTACGCCAAGGCCCTAGCCCTGATACGGCAGGAAAATATGCTGGCGCAATTCGCTGCCCGCACGGCACAGGTAGTGCGCGATACCAGCGGCATCGGCTGGGGCTTTCACGACTACCTGGCCGAGACGCGGGCCATGTTTTACCCCGAAAGTGGAAGCCGTTGAACAGAACCTGACTACGTGCGCTTGACTATTTAGCGCCCATCAGCAACATGGCTCCACGAGGCCCCATGGATAAACCCCTGACTCCCAAACAAGCCGAGCGGCTCCGCGAGCAGATTGCGGGCGTGAAGCGCGGACTGGCCGCCGAAAAGCGCCGCTTCGGCGACTACGACGACGGCCAGGGCTGGCGCTACCTGCCGCCGAAGCTGTATCTGCAGCTGGGCGACTACGCGGGCGGGCTGCGCTACCTGCGTTGGTTCGACAAAAACTTCCCGGACGATATCGGCTACCCGGGTTTCCTGTTCGAATGGACGATTCTGCTCTTCAAAAACGGCCGGCTGCGGGAGGCCGGGCAGAAGGCCGCCCAGACCTATTGCTGCAATACCTACCTGTTCGACAAGTTTTTTGGCCGCCCGGTGGTGCCGCTCGACAAGTGGGAGGGCTCGAACCTGGAAATACCCTATCTGGCTGAGCTGCTGCCCTATTCGAGCAAACAGGCCGAGCTGGCCGATTTTGCCGACTGGCTGCGCGAATTCGAGCGCACGGAAAAGTTTGCGGCCTTCGCGGCCCGCTTCGTCGGCATTGCCCAGAAGCTGAAAGTGGCCAGTGGGCTGGAAGCCCGGCGGGCGCTGCTCGACGAGCGGCGGGCGTTAGAAGCCGGGTTTTAGTTGCTCCGCTGCCACCGACAGAAACCCGATTACCTCAGAAGCTGCCGCCCATGAAGCGGCAGCAGTTGCACCAGGCCAGAAAGGCCCGCAGCCGCTCGCGCTTGCGCTCCTTTTTGTCGGACCTGGCTTGAGGATGAACCAAAGGTGCCGACCCGGCCTGCAGACCGACAAAACGGCTTGGGCCGACCGGCGAACCGGCCGCGACAACGGAGGATTGGGAAATAGTCATAGCGGTGGGAATTAGGAAGTTCAGGGTAAGATAAGCCATTGCGAGCCGAAAGTCAAGCCCCGGCGGCCGGCGGCCCGGCTTACCTTCGCCCCATGATTGCATTCCTGAAAAAACTCTTCGGCCTGAAGCCCGGCCCCGACCTGGGCGCTCTCATTGCCGCCGGGGCTACCATCATCGACGTGCGCAGCAAGGGCGAGTACCAGGGCGGCCACCTCACAAAGTCGCTCAACATGCCGCTGGACACTCTGCCCGCCGGCTTGGCTAAGCTCGACAAAACCAAGCCCATGATTACCTGCTGCGCTTCGGGCATGCGCAGCGCGGCGGCGCGCGGCCTGCTGCTGAAGCAAGGCTTTGCCGAGGTGTATAACGGCGGCAGCTGGCTGCGGCTGCGGCAGTTCGAGTAGCGCGCCGCAAATTTTTCGGGCGGCCCCGGCCGGGGCCGCCGCCAA
>JANXMN010000136.1 GCA_025354605.1 Hymenobacter sp.
CGCAGCCACATGGGCAGGGCCGTGTCGAGGTCGCAGGCGCACCAAGCCGCCGCGCGCTGGCCCAGCAAATACAGCAGCAGCCGCAGGTTGTATTCGAGGTAAAAAAGCTTGCCCTGCTGAAACCAGCCGCGCAGGCGGTGCTGCTGGTAGGGCTGCGGCGTGAGGGGCGGTGAGGCCAGTCGCTGCCAGCCCACCAGCTGCACCCGGTAGCCCGCCGCGGCCAGGCTGCCGCAGATGCGCTGCATGCGTTGGTCGAAGCATAAATCGGTGGTGACGGCGAAAACCAGCCGGGGCGCGAGGGGGTTGGGCACGGAGCGAAAGCGGGTGCGCCGCCCCAAATGGCCCGGCGCTAAGTTTTTTTGTTCAAATTTACGGCCCGGGCCTCACGGCTTCGGAATTATCTTAGCCGGAAATATCTTTCCCGGCCTCCCACGCTGTTCGTTCATGGCTCCTTTTTCGGCTGCTGCTTCTGCCCGTCCCGTTGCTCCTTCCCCGGCGTCGATGCTCGACCAGCTGGGGCAGCTCTACCTGCTGGTCGATACCGACGGGGTAATTATCGAAGCCAACGATGCCTTCCTGCACCTCACCGGCTATGCCCGCAAGCAGGTGCTGGGCCAGCGCGGCCACGAAATGTTCATGGCTCCGGGCCAGCGCGAGCAGCGCCGCCGCGACTTCCTCGATGGCATCGCCACCGAAACCCTGCCCAGCAGCTACGACCGCAGCCTGCTCACCCAGGGCGGCCAGCCCCGCCTGGTGCACTGGCGTACGGGCTTCACCCGCGATACCGCCGGCAAGGTAACCGGCGTGTGGATGGCCGGCCAGGAAGCCAACGAAATGACCCTGGCCTCGCCCGCCTTGGCCAACGACAGCACCCACCTCCAGGACTTCCTCGACAACGCCCAGGACCTCGTGCAGCACCTGAGCGCCACCAACGCCTTCCTGTTCGTGAACAAGGCCTGGAAGGAAAAGCTGGGCTACACCGATGCCGAGCTGGCCACCCGCACCCTGGCCGACGTGGTGCACCCCTACTACAAGGCCAAGCTGCTCTACCAGCTGCGCAACCTGTACGACGGCGAGCCCGTGAACAAGGTCGAAACCGTGTTTCTGACCAGCCTGGGCAAGCCCGTGCACCTCATTGGCAGCATGAGCGTGGTGCGCGAGGAAGGCCAGCCGATGAGCAGCCGTGCCATTCTGCACGATATCACCGACCGCATCAAGGCCGAGCGCCTGCAAAAGGTCTACTACAGCATCGCCAACCTGGCCATCTCGGCCAAGGACTTGCCCAGCCTCTACGGCGCGATTCATCGCGAGCTGAGCAAGATTATCGAAACCAGCAACCTGTTCATCGCCCTCTGCGACGATGCCCGCACGCAGCTGCAGTTCGTGTACCACGTCGACCAGTACCCCCAGAACCGGCCGCAGGCGGCCCAGCCGTTTTCGGGCGGCGTGTCGGAGTACATCATCGCCGGCGGGCAGCCGCGCTACCTCACTCACGCCGATTTCCAGCAGCTGGTGCGCAGCGGCACGCTCACCATCTTCGGGCAGGTGCCCGAGGTGATGCTGGCCTCGCCGCTGAGCATCGGCGACCGTATTATCGGCGTGCTGGCCGTGCAGGACTACCACCGCGTAGACGCCTACACGCCCGGCGACCTCGACGTGCTGCACTTCATCTCGAACCAGGTGGCGCTGGCCATCGAGCGCAAGCGCAACGAGGAGCAGATTGGTCGCCAGACCGCCCGCCTGAACGCCATTTTCGAGAGTGGCTCGCACGTGATGTGGACCGTGGACACCCACGGCCACCTCATGAACTTCAACCGCAACTATGCGGCCCTGTTCCTGCGCCGTAACGGCACCTACCCCATGCGGGGCATCAACCTGTGGGAAGCCGACCTCGAGAAAATGCCCGCCAACGAGCGCGACACGTTTGTGGAGCACTATGAAGCCGCTGCCAAGGGCCAGGCCCAGCGCTTCCAGATGTGCCTGCGCGATGTGCGGGGCTACGACGTCTGGACCGACGTGTACCTGAACCCGATTTACCTCGGCGACGGCTCGTTTGAGGAAATTTCGGCCATTGCCCACGACATCACCGAGCAGAAACGGGCCCAGTTCGCCCTCGAAGCCCAGGAAGAGAAGTTTCGCTCCATCTTCGAGTCGTTTCAGGATATTTACTACCAGACCGACGACGCGGGCCTGCTCACCATCGTCAGCCCTTCGGTGCGCGAGGTGCTGGGCTACGAGCCCGGCGAAGTGGTGGGCCAGCCCGTGGCGCTCTACTACGTCGACCCCACCGACCCCGACCGCGTGGGGGCCGAGCTGGCGCGCAGCGGTGGCCTGCGCAACTTCGAAACCCAGATGTGGCACAAAATGGGCCACCCCGTGAGCGTGCTCGTGAACGCCCGCCTCTCGGCCGATGGCCGGCGCGGCACCGAGGGCATTGCCCGCGACGTAACCGAGCTCAAGCAGATGCAGGACGACCTGCGCCTGGCCAAAGATGCCGCCGAAGCCGCTCTGGAGGCTAAAACGCAGTTCCTGGCCAACATGAGCCACGAGCTGCGCACGCCCATGAACGGCATCATCGGCATGATTGACTTGCTCGACCAGACGGTGGAAAACGACGAGCAGCTCGACTACGTGGATACCCTGCGCAAAAGCTCCGACGCACTGCTCAC
>JANXMN010000148.1 GCA_025354605.1 Hymenobacter sp.
CTTCCTTTATTTTAATTATGGCTGTTATTTTATCAATTGAGATAATTACAATAATTGATATGTGGAGCCCACCCGCGTGAGCCCGCTCTCGACCATCGAGGACATGAAGTTTACCCAGGGAGTGAACCGCACCGTGAGCGACGTGCAGCTGAACCTGACCCCGTTCAAGGGGTTTTCGGTGGACTATGTGCTCGGCGTGGATGCCTACTCGCAGGTGGGCCGGGGCTACATCCGGCCCTACCCCTACCAGGCCACGGCCGGCCTGCCCGCCGCCCGCTACCCCGGCGGCTTCGCCTCCAACGCCAGCAACGCCGTGCTGCTGCTCAACTCCGACGTGAACGTGGGCTACGAGCGCAGCTTCAGCGACAACCTTAAGCTGAACCTGCTGGCCGGCTACAGCTACCAGTACAGCCAGCAGGACTACGCCACCGAGCAGGGCCAGAACCTGGCCCCCTTCGTCGAAACCGTGCGGGGCGCGTCGAGCACCACCATCACGGCCGACTACTCGCTCGACCGCTTCGACCTGAGCGGCTACTACGGGCAAGCCACCATCGGCTTCCGCAACCTGGCCTTTCTGACCGGGGCCCTGCGGCGCGACCGGTCGTCGAAGTTCTCGGACACGCAGACCAACCAGCTCTACCCCAAGGTGAGTGCCTCGCTGGTGGTTTCGGATTTGGCCGTCTGGCGCGATGCGGCCTTTGCCCAGAAGTTCAACAGCCTGAAGCTGCGGGCCAGCTACGGCGAGGCCGGCAACCTCACCGGCGTGGGCTCCTACGACCGTTTCTACCAGTTCAATCCGGTGCCGTTTCTGGGTAAAAACACCATCGTGCCCGGCACCACGCTGGCCAACCCCGCCGTGCGCCCCGAGCGCATGGCCGAGCTGGAAGGGGGCGTCGACCTGGGCCTTTTTGCCGACCGCCTGACGCTGGGCGTGACGGTATACAACCAGCAAATCAGCTCGCTGCTGCTGCGGCGCAACGTGGCCCCGTCCTCGGGCGGCTCGGCCATCATCAACAACGTGGGCACCATGGAAAACCGGGGGCTTGAAATCGCGCTGGGCGTGCAGCCCGTAAAAACCCCGGACTTCACCTGGGATATCAATCTGATTTACAACCGCAACCGCAACAAGGTACTGAGTTTGCCCGGCTCGAACGGCGCGGTGCAGGCCATTTCCATCGACAACGTGACCGGTGCGCCGGTGTACCTGCTCGAGGGCCAGCCGGCCGGCGTGTTCTACGGCACCGGCTACGCCCGCAACCCCGACGGCTCGCTGCTGCTCACCCCCCAGGGCTTTCCGCAGGATGAGCGCACCACCGGCCAGGCCGTGGGTTCGACCACTTTCGTGCCCGCCCGCGGGGCCGACGGCCAGCCCAGCTACGCGCCCGGCACCACCACGGCCAACATCGTTATCGGCAACCCCAACCCCAAGTGGACGGGCTCGCTCAACACCAATTTCGCCTACAAGAAGCTGGGCCTGCATGTGCTGCTCGATGCCGTGCGCGGCTCTAACGTGTTCAATGCCGACAAACGCACCCGCCAGGGCGTGGGCCTCGGCGACCTGGCCGAGCAGGAGCTGCGCGGGCAGCTGCCGCGCGGCTACATTTTCGCCATCTACAACACCCAGGAGTTTCGGGTGGATGACGGCTCGTACGTGAAGCTGCGCGAAGTAGCCCTGAGCTACGGCCTGCCCACGTTCAGCAAGTTCATCAGCGCGCTGGACCTGAGCCTGGTGGGCCGCAACCTGTACTCGTGGGACCACTATAATGGCTTCGACCCCGAAACCAGCGCCGGCGGCTCGTCGGACTTGCTGCGGGCCATCGACTTCGGCAACGTGCCGATTCCGCGCACTTACCAGCTCAAGCTTTCGGCCACGTTTTAATTCCGCCCGACCCTCATGAAAAAGCTTCTTCTCTTCGCCGCCACGCTGGCCCTGGGCCTCGGCAGCTGCTCTAAAGAATACCTGAACCCGAGCAGCGTGAGCCAGTCGCAGGCCACGAGCTCGTCCGATGGCCTGCTCACGCTTTGCAACGGCCTGCAGCAGCGCTACAGCACCAGCGCTTCGCTGAGTGTGCCCTACAACGCCACTGCCCTGGGCGGCCTGAGCACCCGCGAGCTCACCATTCTGAACGTGGGCAATAACGAGGAATACAACGTGTTTCTGGGCGGGGCCAGCGTGAACAACAGCAACTTTGTGGTGCGCAACCTCTGGACGCAGTGCCAGCTGGTGCGCGCCAACGCCGACCTGATACTGCAAAACGTGGGCAACGCGGCCGACCCCGGCACCCGCAGCGGCATCGTGGCCTACGCCAGCATCTTCCGCGCCCTGAGCCTGGGTACGCTGGCCCAGTTCTTCGAAAAAGCCCCCATCACGACGCAGGAAAATGCGCCGTTCGTGGACCGGGTGGCCGTGCTGCAATCGGCCGTTGCCCAGCTCGAAACCGCCGCCACCCAGTTGGCCACCACCCCGGCTTCGGCCGAATTCACCGCCAAAGTGGCCCC
>JANXMN010000151.1 GCA_025354605.1 Hymenobacter sp.
CGCTGCCCTGGCCCCGGCCGATGCCACCGACCCGCTGCCGACTACCCGCCTCGGGGCCCAGCGCGCCCAGTGGGCGCTGCTGCTCAGCCAGGCCCGGCAGGAGCTGCTCGGCACCAGCGGCCGGGCCCCCACCCTGCTGGCCCAGGCCCGCCTGGCCGGCCTGCGCGCCGAGGCCGCCGTGCTGGCCGCCGCCCTCGAAACCCCGGCGACAGCCGCGCCCGCAGCCTGATGGAGCCGGCGGGAGCCTCCGGGGGAGCCGGTCGCCAAAAGGCCGCCGCTCGCTGGTCGGGCCGGACAATAACGGGCTGTACAATAAATACCATCCGAAGCAGTTTGAGGAGGGTAAGCAGTTTTTCTTTTCACCTTTTCTTTTCAAACAGTCCCATGTCTTACACCGATGCCGAAATCGTCGCCGCCCTCCTCACCCAGGCCGAATGCGACAGCTTCACCACCTTCCTCACCAACAACAAAGCCACGGCCGAGTACCAGCGCCTGGGCCTGACCAACTCGGTCACCCACTTTGGCAGCGCCGACAGCCGGGCCGCCGAAATAACCCGCCTCACCACCCAGAACGCAGCCCGCACCCTGGAAGTAGCCGCCATGGCCGACCCGCTGGCCAAGGCCACAGCCAAGGCCGGCCTGCTGGCCGACGAAACCAAGCTCAACAACCTGGTGCTGAAAACCTACAAGCAGGGCGGCGACGACAAGGCCGAGCGCATGTTCGACGCCTCAGTGGCCGATGGCCGCGTGACCCACGCCGATGTCTTGCTGCCGCTGGTGGCGGCCCGCAAGCCGGCCCTGCCCGCGTAGCCGGGGCCAGCAAGTGTGGAGAAGGGGCTGAGCCGATGGCTCAGCCCCTTCTTTTTGGGGGGGGCGTGGTCGCCCTCCGCGTTCACCTCACGGCCCCATTTGGGGCATAGCCCCCGGTTCGCTTGCTGCGCGAAGCCTGCGGAGATGAAGAACTAGCGCTAGGTTTTAGAACTAGATTTAGAAATTAGTAGAGGTATGGTAAGTTGGCACACCAACGGGCACACCACGAAAAAACCCCATGCAAACGCTAGATTTACATGGGGTTTAAACTACTATGAGCCGCCTGTCGGAACCACACCATACCCCAGAAGCACTCGGTAAACAATCTATTATCAGCCGCTTACCTACACGGAAGCGTCATCCTTATTATGTAGGGGGGCGTCAGAGGGGGCGTTTTCAATTAAGTGCCTCCGAACCTCGCCCCGGTCAAAGCCCAGCTGCTCGATTACTTCCCATAGCCGTTCCACCGTGATGTCGGGCGCACTCGGGATGAAACTGGACACATACCCACGCACCCGCCAAAGCTCGATGATGTCGCGGGTTTCCATGCCGTAGGGCTGCCGGTGGGCATTATCCGAATGCAACGTCACCTCTTTGTCGTTCGCCCGCAACCGGCTTTTGATGCGTTTAAGCATCACCGATTCAGCCGTTACTACTACGTACACCTCGCCCGGCTCCAACAAGCGCAGTTCTTCAACCCGCGAGGCTACCACCACGTCCCGGTGATTAATCGTCGGCGCCATGCTGTCGCCGGCCACCTCGAAGGCTCGAAACTCGCCCCGCTCAAAGCCGGGTATCTTATAGGTACCAAACTGCTGAAGGTACACTGCCTCGTTGTGCGAAACAGAGTAACCGGCTTGGGCCGGTATCGGCACCAGGACTGTGTTTTCGTTGCCTTTATCATCTACCGTCACCACGACCACCTTATCACCCCGCACCGTTTGATGGAGTGTAAGCGAGGATTTAGGTGTATCGGTGACACCATCGCGCACCATTGGCCCCTTCCCGAGAATCAGCCAGTCAGGCGATATGTCCGGCCACAGGTTCAGAAATTCTACTAAAGTGTCAAAGCCAGGGTTAGTCCCTTGTAAAATTTTATAAATTTTACTCGAGTTCACATAGCCCAGTTGTTGAGCTACACTGTTGGCATTTATGCCTTTAAAGGCAAACCAGGCGGCAAGTCTAGTCTGAGCAGAGTCGGCTTGGTTCATGTTATTTGTATCAAAGCGCAATAGTTGCGCTTTAGCGGGTGTATTTTTGTCCAACTGCGTTAAGCACTTCCAGTACAAATATACACAAATACAAACAACATGGAACATAATACAAGCGCCACTCCTACCCTGCGCGATATTTATGACCGCTTAGGGCCCCGTAATCAGTCAGTTAAAGATGTTCTTAAACTTCTGACTGATAGAGGAATTAAGGCCAGCCGGGCCGGCATTTACCAAACCATCCACGGCCGAAGCCAGCGCCGCGAAGTCGTAGAGGCCTTTTTAGAGGTAGCCGAGGCCGAATTCACCCGCCGCCGGCAGGCTGAGCAACGCACCCGCCAACTCGCAGCCGCCGAATAGCCATGAAGCCCGCCGTTATTCTATCCGCGGCCGACTGGCAAGAGCTAACCGACCGCTTGGCCCGCCTCGAAGCCGCCGAGCAGGCCCGCGCCCTGGCCACCACCGCCAAGCTCGACGAAGTGCTAAGCACCAAAGCCGCGGCCGAGTACATCGGCCTGTGCGCCGAGGCCTTGCTACGCGCCCGCCGCGCCGGCCGCATTGCCGGCGTCCGCCTCAATGAGAAGGATTGGGGATTCCGCCGCTCCGTGCTCGATGCCTACCCCCGCCGCTACCACCGTGCAGCGGCATGAATTCAGCCGCTCTCACCCACGGAGCCCTTTGCAATGGCATTGGCGGCTTCGCCCTGGCTGCCCAGCGCGCCGGTATTCGCACCGCCTGGACCTGCGAGATAGACCCGTTCTGCAACGCCGTTAGCCGCAAGCACTTTCCCCACGCCCACCAGTACCTCAATATCTACGATGTCCACCACCCGCCCCGAGTTGACATTATTTCCGCCGGCTACCCCTGCCAGCCGGCCAGCTACGCCGGGAAGCGCCGAGGCCCGGCAGATGACCGCTGGCTCTGGCCGGAAGTGCTTCGGCTTCTTGCACAGTGCCGGCCCCGCTGGTTTCTTGGTGAAAACGTTGCTGGACACCTCACGTTGGGCCTCGAAAGTGTGCTGGCTGACCTGGAAGCCGAAGGTTTTGAAGTCTGGCCGCTTGTACTTCCAGCTTGCGCCGTCGACGCCCCGCACCGACGCGACCGGGTTTGGATTGTTGCCCACGCCCACCACCGACAGCCAATACAACCGCCGCCGGCCCTATGCCCAAGGCGAGATGCCGCTGGCCCTGGCCGTGAAGTTGCTCCCGACCCCGATAGCCAACGACGCGGCCAACCCAGCAGCCTACTCGTCCCGGCTCCGGAAGGCGAAGGCCCCCGGCCTGGCCGCGGAAATCACGAACCGGCTGTTACCGGAGACGACCACCGCATGGGATGGGTATTTACTCAACCCCCGCTTTGTCCTGGAGATGATGGGCTTCCCCGCCACCTGGTGCGACCTGACGGAAACCGAGATGAAACAGGTGCGCCAACAGATTCGGGCCACCAGCAAAAAGACCCGCGCCATTGGGCCCGTAACACCCTCAAAGCCGCTGGCAACGCCCTAGTGCCCACTATTCCTGAACTCTTCTTTCAGTTCATCGCCGACTACGAAGCCGGCCAGACACCCCGCGCACCGGCGGGCAGCCAGCCGTGAACTTCATCCAGCACACCCGCGCCGCGCATTACCAGCTGGCCCAGCAACCAGCGGCCACCCCGCACCACATCAGCCTGTATTGGGCCCTGTTCTTCGCGTGGAACGCCGGCTTCTTTGAACACGGCCTCGACCTCGACCACGCCGCCGTCATGCAGGCCGCGCACATCGGCAACGAACGCACCTACCGCGCCACCCTCCGCGACCTCGAAGCGTGGGCCCTGCTCACCTACCAGCCTAGCCATTCCCGCCACCAGCCCAGCCGCTGCTACCTCACCGACTTATCGGGGGCAAAAGTGCCCGAAGTAAAAACCGCTACCAGGGGCAAAAGTGCCCCCGGTAAAAGTGGCCTACCAGGGGCAGAAGTGCCCGAACCGGTTGGGGCAGAAGTGCCCCCGGTAAGCGGTTTATCGGGGGCAGAAGTGCCCGAACACTCCTTATATAATAAAACAAGAAGTACTAAAACAGTACATCAAAACAGCAGCGCCGCTTCCCAAAAAAAAGAAGGAGAAAAATTCCCAGGCGAAGGACAGTCAGAAGCGCAGGTGCTCGATGCTGAGCAGCCGACCCCAGGCGCAGGGCCAAAGAAAAAAGTTGCGCCAAAAAAGAAAGGTGAGCAGGCCGACTCTATCCGCGCAGCTGCCACCGCCCGGGCCGGCGAGTCTCGCCGGCGCGAGGTCTTGCCCGACGTGCCATTCAGCCAGTCGGCCATTTACAACCACGCCGCTTTCACCGCCGCTTTCGAAGGCACCGACTACGCCCTGGCCGACCTCCGCCACTACCACCAGCTGGTCGACACCTGGAGAGACAAGAAAACCGGGCTGCCGCCCACCCGCAAAGACTGGATAGCCACCGCCAAACGCTTCATGCTGAACGATGCCAACGACAACCGCCTCAAACTCGCTCCAAACGTCCAGCGCCCCGGCGCCGATGGTACTGGCCAATCAAACTCCGGAATCCCATCTACTGGCTACCGCAGCAGCCGCTACGACTAATGCCCTGGCCGAGGCTTCCACCGCCGAAACCCGCGCGATGCTGGCCGACATCGGCATTGGACTCACCAAAGCCCAGGCCCTGGCCGCCCCCAAAATCTTCCAGCTCACCCACCGCATCGGCGAGCGGGAAGTGGTAAAGCTGCTCGTCATCATCCTCCGTGCTTTCGTCGACTCGCTCCGGGTGAAGGAAAAGCCCGACGCGGCCGACCTCATCACCCTGGCCGATGACCTAGCCCG
>JANXMN010000165.1 GCA_025354605.1 Hymenobacter sp.
CAATTAGGTTACTGATGCACGCGAGATGCTTCGACTCCGCTGCGTCGCCGCTTGATACGCGGAATGCTCAGCATGACAATTTCTGAATTAAAAGCCAACCATGGTAGAAATCGAGCACTTGACCAAATCCTACGGCACCCAGAATGCCGTGGACGACATCAGCTTCGTGGCGGGCAAGGGTGAAATTGTGGGTTTTCTGGGGCCAAATGGTGCGGGCAAAAGCACCACCATGAAAATTGCCACCGGCTACCTCCCTCCCACTGCCGGCACCGTGCGCGTGGCCGGCTTCGATGTGCTGACCAACAGCCTGGACGTGCGCCGCCACGTAGGCTACCTGCCCGAGCACAACCCCCTCTACCTCGACATGTACGTGCATGAGTACCTCGAATTCATCGGGGCGGTGCACGGATTGCGGGGCCGCGACCTGCGCACCCGCGTGGCCGAGCTGGTGCGCCGCGTGGGCCTGAGCCGCGAGCAGAACAAGCAGATTGGCGCGCTGAGTAAGGGTTACCGGCAGCGCGTGGGCCTGGCCCAAGCGCTGTTGCACGACCCCGACGTGCTTATTCTCGACGAGCCCACCACCGGCCTCGACCCCAACCAGATTCTGGAAATCCGCCAGCTTATTCGGGAGGTGGGCGAGAATAAAACCGTCATTTTCAGCACCCATATTCTACCCGAAGTCACCGCCCTGTGCTCGCGCGTGCTCATCATCAGTAGGGGCAAGCTGGTGGCCGACAGCCTGGTGGCTGAGCTGGCTGCCCGCGCGGCCGGCGAAACCGTGGTACGCGCGGAGTTCGAAGGCGCGGTCGATACGGCTAAACTGGCCCAGCTGCCCAATGTGCGCCACGTCGAGCTCGCGCCCGATGGGGCGGTGCTGCTCCGCACCGCGCCGGGCACCGACGTGCGCGCCGCCGTGTCGCGCCTGGCCGGGCAGGAAGGCTGGATTCTGCTGGGGCTGCGGCAGGAGCAGCAGAGCCTGGAAGCAGTGTTTGGGGAGTTGACGAAGTGATATTTATATGTCTGATTTTGACCGAGTCAAAACATGGCTGGAAGCTGGTCGGCAGATTGGCAAGTGTGCGCCGATTAAACAAGATGGCAGCATTATTTGGTGGATGGTTGGCATCCAAAAATGGCAGGAAGTATACAAGCTCTATATCGATAAGTTTGATGAATCTCAACCGGCAGACTATGATGATGAGAGTGAAGAAGTAATTCAAGTTTCTGATTTGGATATATTGGCGACGCTCGTTAAAGCAAAGTCACCTTTTACTATCGAAGAATTGGCTCCGCTAAAAGGCCAAAAAATATTTAACCCTAGTTTTTAAATATCAATTTTGAACTGGGTTTTTCGCTTCAAATAACGTAATGCTCACTATCCTCCAAAAAGAATTCAACGCTTTCCTGAACTCCCCCGTGGCCTACGTGGTGCTGGGGGTTTTCCTGATTGCCACCGGCCTGTTCGTGTGGGTTTTCCCCGACAGCAGCGTGCTCGAATACGGCTACGCCGACCTGCAGACGCTGTTTAACCTGGCCCCGTGGATTTTCCTGTTCCTGATTCCGGCTCTCACCATGCGCACGTTTGCCGAGGAGAAGAAGGCGGGCACCATCGAACTGCTGCTGACCCGGCCGCTTACCGACGGGCAGATTATTGGCGGCAAGTACCTGGCCTGCCTGCTGCTGGCGCTACTGGCGCTGGTGCCCACGCTGCTCTACTACTTCTCGGTGTACAAGCTGGGCAGCCCCGAGGGCAACATCGACTCGGCCGCTACCGTGGGCTCGTACCTGGGGCTGGCCTTGCTGGCGGCCGTTTTCGCGGCTATTGGCGTGCTGGCCTCGGCCCTCACCCGCGACCAGATTATTGCTTTTTTGGTGGCCGTGGTGGGCTGCTTTCTGGTATACACTGGCTTCGACTCGCTGGCCTCGGTGCTGCAGGGGAGCGCGGCTTACTACGTGGGCCAGCTGGGCATCGCGGCCCACTACCGCGACCTGAGCAAGGGGCTGGTCGACTCCCGGGACTTGGTTTATTTCTTCAGCGTAATTGCGGTGGCTTTGCAGGCAACCCGGCTGGCCTTACGCAGCCGCAACTGGTAATGGAAAATACGTTGACCAACTCGCCGGTGGCTGCACCTGCCCCGGCCTCGCGCAAACAGCGCGACTTGCTGTATTTCGCGGCCATTCTGGGACTGCTGCTGCTGTTCAATTTTATTGCCCAGCGTCTGTTCTTCCGCATCGACATGACCGAGGAGAAGCGCTACACCATGTCGCCGGCCACCAAAGCGCTGCTGCGCGACCTCAAGCAGCCGGTCACCATCACGGTGTACCTCACCGGCGATTTTCCGCCCGCTTTCCGCCGGCTTGAGCAGGGCGTGCGCGAGACCCTGAACGAGTTTCGGGTGTACGGCGGTAGTAACCTTAGCTACATTTTCATCGACCCCAGCGCGGCCAGCACCGAAGCAGCCCGCAATGCTTTCTACCAAACCCTGCTCAAGAAGGGACTGAAACCCACCAACCTCGGAGCCACCGAAAACGGCAAGCGGGTCGAGAAAATCATTTTCCCTTACGCCGTGGTGAGCGTGGGCGGGCACGACAAGCCCGTCCTGCTGCTGCGCGGCAACCAGGCCGCCCCCGCCGATGTGCGCCTCAACCAGAGCATCGAAGGGCTGGAGTACGAGCTGGCCAGCACCATCCGCAGCCTGGTACCGGCCCTGCGCAAACGCATTGGCGTGGTGGAAGGCCACGGCGAGCTCACCAACGTGCAGGCCGGCGATATGCTGGGCTCATGGCAGCAGCAGTACGACGTGTTTCGCGTCACGCTGAGCAAGGTGAAGGATTTGAGCGCGCTCGATGCCATCGTGGTGGCCCAGCCCAAAACGCCCTATTCCGAAGACGATAAGTTCAAGCTCGACCAGTTCATCGCCCAGGGCGGCCGGGCCATGTTCTTCGTCGATGCCCTGCGCGTGGACCTCGACAGCGTGGCCCGCAACGGCGTAGCGCTGGCCACGCCCTACAACCTCAACCTCGACGACCTCTTCTTCAAGTACGGCCTACGGGTAAATCAGAACCTACTGCTCGACCTGAACAGCGGCCAGATTCCGCTCGTGACCGGCATGGACGGCAACAAGCCCAAAATTGAGCCTATGCCCTGGCAGCTCTATCCGCTCATCAACAAGTTCAGCCCCCACCCCATCACCCGCAACCTTGACGCGGTGTACCTCAAGTTCACCGGCAACCTCGACACGGTGAAGGCCCGCGGCATCCGCAAAACCGCCCTGATGACCACCTCTCGCTACACCCGCGTACTGCCCGCCCCGGTGCCCATCAACTTCAACGACGCCCGCCTCGAACCCAATCCCAAGCTCTATCAGAAGGGTTTTCAGCCGGTGGCCTACCTGCTCGAAGGCCAGTTCACCGCGCTCTTCGCCAACCGCGCCCGGCCCGGCACCCTGCAATTCCAGCCCGAAACGCCGGCCAACGCCCGCCCCAGCAAAGTGCTGGTCATTTCCGATGGCGACTTCATCCGCTCCGAAGTCGACCCCAAAACCGGCAATCCCTACCGCCTGGGCTTCGACCGCCTCGCCAACACCGAATTCGCCAACCGAGAGCTGGTGCTGAACGCCACCGACTATTTGCTCGACGAAACTGGCCTCATTGCCGTGCGCGGCAAGCAAATCACCCTCCGCCCCCTCGACAAAGTGAAGCTCGCCGAACAGCGCCGCCGCTGGCAGCTGCTGAACCTAGGCGCGCCGCTGTTGCTGTTGGGCGTGTTTGGGGCGGTACGAGCGTGGCGGCGCAAGCGGCGGTACGCGGGGTTTGCGAGTTAGCCGATTCCATAATAGAACACCTCCTGAATAGGCACCCATACAAAGAGTGAATGGACCTTCCAAAGCCCGACCACACCCCCTATCTTTGCCCTCCCTTATTCCTAGCCCCAGCCCCGCGCCATGAAATTCATCGTATCATCCTCCGCGCTGCTTAAGCAGCTGCAAAGCATCAACGGCGTGGTTACGAACAACCCCGTGGTGCCCATTCTGGAGAACTTCCTCTTTGAGATTGAGGCCGGCAAGCTCACCATCACGGCCTCCGACCTGGAGACGAGCATGATAACCGAGCTGCCCGTGGAAGCCCGCGACACCGGCCGCATTGCCGCGCCGGCCCGCATCCTGCTCGATACCCTCAAGAACCTGCCCGACCAGCCCGTAACTTTCACACTGGACGAGGAAACCTACACCATCGAAATCAGTTCGGCCAATGGGCGCTACAAGCTGGCCGGCGAGAATGCCGCCGACTTCCCCCGCGTGCCGGTGGTGAAGGGTTCGGCCCCGATTGAGATGCCGTCGTCGTCGCTGGCGCGGGCCATCAACAAAACCATCTTCGCGGTGAGCACCGATGAGCTGCGCCCGGCCATGACCGGCATCCTGGTGCAGCTGGCCGACTCGCAGGTGACCTTCGTGGCGACCGATGGGCACCGCCTGCTGCGCTACCGCCGCCAGGACGTGGGCGCGGGCCAGACCGCCAACCTTATCGTCCCGCGCAAAGCCTTCAACCTGTTGAAGGGTACGCTGCCGTCCGAGGCCACGCCGGTGAAAATCGAGTTCAACCAAAGCAACGCTTTCTTCTCCTTCAACCAGATGCGGCTGGTGTGCCGGCTGATTGATGAGCGGTACCCGGACTACGAGAACGTGATTCCCGTCAGCAACCCCAACAAGCTGGTTATCAACCGGGCCGAATTATTAAATTCGGTGCGCCGCATCAGCATCTATTCCAACAAAACCACCCACCAGGTGCGCCTGCGCCTGGCCGGCTCCGAGCTGGTGGTAAGTGCCGAAGACCTGGACTTCTCGAACGAAGCGAAGGAAACCCTCACCTGCCAGTACGACGGCGAAGACATGGAAATCGGCTTTAACGCCCGCTTCCTGCTCGAAATGCTCTCCAACATCGACTCCGAGGAAATCACCCTGGAGCTGAGCACGCCCAACCGCGCCGGTCTGCTCATGCCTACCCTCACCGACGACAACGAAAGCATTCTGATGCTGGTGATGCCGGTGATGCTGAATAACTACGTGTAGTCTTTTGCTTTCAAAACTGTCATCCTGAGCTTGCGAAGGACCTTAT
>JANXMN010000156.1 GCA_025354605.1 Hymenobacter sp.
TGTAGCGGTAGAGATGCTTCGACAAGCTCAGCATGACGTTTTTCTTTCAAAAACTACGGGAGAGTCACTTCCGACACTTTGGTTGCCATCAGCGGCGCGTGGGTGCCGGTGGTGGTAGCGGCATCAGGGGCTTTGCTGGCCAGGCGGGCCTGCATCAGGTCCACCATCTGCTGCCAGGTTTGGTCCCAGGAAATGGTGGCCAGGTACTCATCGGTGCGCTGCTGCCATTCGGCATCGGCGCGCTGGACCAATGCTTTTTCGATGGCCGCGCCGAAGTCGGCGGCGTTGTCGGCGATGTGCACGAGGCCCAGGTCGCCGTAGGGCCGCACCACGTCGCGGATGGGCGTGCTCACCACCGGGTTGCCGGCGGCCAGGTACTCGGGGGTTTTGGTGGGCGAGATGAACTTGGTGCTTTCGTTATCGGCGAAGAGCAGCGTGGCCACGTCCCAGCCGCGCAGGTAGGCGGGCAGCTCCTGGTAGTCTTTGCCGCCGAGGTAGTGGATGTTGGCGGTGCGGGGCAGTGTGGCCGGGTCAATCTTCACTACCGGCCCGATGATGACGAACTGCCACGCCGGGTGCGCGGCGGCCAGCGCGCCCAGCAGCTCAATATCGAGCCGCTCGTCCACCACGCCGAAAAAGCCGATGCGCGGGTGGGCAATGCCGGCCTGGTCGGCTGGCTCGGCCAGCGGGCCGCGCGCCTGCCCGAAGTGGTCCTTGTCGATGCTGCTGGGGAAGGGGTGCGCGTCGGGGTGCTGCTCTCGCTTAGCCTCGTAGAGCGTGTGCCCGCCGGTGAACACGAGGGCAGCTTGCCGGAAAAGCTCCTGCTCCAGCTCCTTGAGGGCGGGCGGCGCGAATTTGAAATTGGCCAGCTCGTCCATGCAGTCGTACACCGTCAGCTTAGGATGGAACTGGCGCGACTTGCCCAGCGCCATCGGCGTGTAGTACCAGAACAGGTAGTCCGTCAGGCCCTGCTCGCTGAAATAGCGGCTCAGCACCTCAAACTGGGCCTGGTCGGCAGCTGCCTCGTCGGCCCGCAGGCGCTGGGGCAGGTGCACGACTACCACTTTCAGCCCATGCGGCCGCTCCTTTATTTCGATGTGCGGCGTGATGAAGTCATCGGCGTGGTAAAAGGCGTCTTCTACATAAAACACCCGGCCGTGCTGCGCAAAGCGCGACATGAGGTGCTGGGGCCGCTGCCACACAAAGTCCCAGTGCAGGTGCGAAAAACACACGAGGTCGGGCAGGCGGTAGGCGGGCGTTTCGGCGGCCGGGGTACCGGGCCGCGCAGCGGTAGCGGAGGCACGCAGGGGTGCTTCCACCGTCGGAGAAGGAGGCATGAACAAGAGCGGGAAGAGGGGTTTCGCGCCGCGCCGGAGTATCACTCATTCACCAGCCGGCCGGGGCGCTTGCCAACCTATACGCGGCGTTTCGGCTAAAGGATATAGCCCAGCTTACTATGCTGACACCCGCTATACCCCCACCCAGTCAGGCACATATCTGAGTAAAAGGATAACTACGCGGACTCGCCTCCGGCCAGCAGGCACTGCCATTCCACGGCATCGGCCCAGCCCTGCGGGGTGCGCAGCCAGGCCCGCCGCGTACCCACCCGCCGGAAGCCCGCCGCCCGAAACAGCCTCAGGCTACCAGGGTTATCGGCGCCTACGGTGGCGTAAATCTGGTGCAGGCGCAGCACCTCCCGGGCGTGAACTTTCAGCAGCTCCAGGGCCTGCCGGGCGTAGCCGCGCCGCCGCTCCCGGCCCCGAATGGTGATGCCCACGCCGGCCCGCTGGTGCAGCGGGTCGTAGTCGAACAGGTCGAGTACACCCACCGCCGGGCTGCCAATTTCAGTAGTAACCACGAGGCGCAGCTGGCGCACTACGTAGAAATCCGCCAGCGCGTGGGCGAGGTACTCGCGCAGCGCGTGGCGCGACACCGGCACCAGCGTATCCGACACGCCCCAGATGCTGGGGTCGTTTTCGAGGTCGTAGAGGAAATCGAGGTCGTCGGGTTCGAGCGCGCGCAGGTGCATGGGCCAAAGATAGAAGCAGCCTGGCTGCACACGGCCACGGAGCGCGTGGCCGGATAGGCGGTTCCCGAATAGACGGTCATGCTGAGCTTGTCGAAGCATTTCTACCGCAGTGGCAATCATTTACTCGCGCGGCAGAAATGCTTCGGCTGCGCTCAGCATAACGGGCTTTTTGGCACATCCGGGTATGCTTCTGGCCGCGTCTACTACGGCAAGACTAAAGCACGATTTGCTGTAGCAGCAAAAATTTAATTGCGCGCAATCAAACATTGTGCAACCATTCGCCGTTATGGCCCCGATTCCCATGCCCACCATCTCCCCTCCCCCGTCGCCCGAGTCGCTGCTGAAGCTGGAAAACCAGCTCTGCTTTCCGCTCTACGCGGTATCGCGGCTCGTCACCAAGGCTTACCAACCGCTGTTGCAGGCCCTCGACCTCACGTATCCGCAGTACCTGGTGTTGCTGCTGCTCTGGGAGCACGGGCAGCTCACGGTGAAGGAGCTGGGCGAAAAGCTGCTGCTCGATTCGGGCACGCTCACGCCCCTGCTCAAGCGCCTCGAGCAGCGGCAGTGGCTGAGCCGCCGCCGCGCCCCCCACGACGAGCGTTCGGTTGTCATCGCGCTGCTGCCCGCCGGCCGGGCGCTGGAGGCACAGGCCCGCGCCATTCCGGAGGCCATGCTCGCTAAGCTGCACATGAGCCCGGCCGAAGTGGCCGCCCTGCGGATTCACCTCACCCATATGCTAACCCAGCTGGCCTAGCCGCCAGCTTCATTTTTTCTTTTTTCTGATGAAAATCACCAAAGTATTTACTGCCCAGGCCAAGGCCAAAGGTGGCCGCGACGGCCACGTCACCACCGACAACAACGTGCTCGACCTGGCCCTGAGCACACCCAAGGAAATGGGCGGCCCCGGCAAGCCCGGCGCCACCAACCCCGAGCAGCTGTTTGCGGCCGGCTACTCCGCCTGCTTCGAAGGAGCCCTCGGCGTGGCGGCCCGCCAGGCCAATGTGCGCCTCAACGATGTGACCGTGGAAGCCTTCATCGGCTTCGGACAGGCGGAGGATGGCGGTTACGGCATCTCGGCCGACTTGCACGTGAACCTGCCCGGCATCGAACAGGCCCAAGCCGAGGAGCTGGTGCAGGCCGCCCACGGCATCTGCCCCTACTCGCGGGCCACGCGCGGCAACATCGAAGTCACCCTGACGACGACGACCAACACCTAAGCGGCGCGGCCACGCCTGCCTTACTATGTACTAACCAGGCCCCGGCCCACGCCGGGGCCTGGCATTTCCGGCCAATCAGCCATTCACTTCTAATTTACGGACCCTATGAAAATTGCCATGATTCTGACCTCGCACGACCAGCTCGGCAACACCGGCCACAAAACCGGTTTCTGGCTCGAGGAATTCGCCGCGCCCTACTACACGTTCATCGATGCCGGCGCGGATATTACCCTGGCTTCGCCCCTGGGCGGCCAGCCGCCCCTCGACCCCAAAAGCGACGACCCTAGCGCCCAGACCGACGCCACCAAGCGCTTCAAGGCTGATACCACCGCTCAAAAAATGCTGGCCAACACCGTGAAGCTCGATACGCTGAAGGCCGGGGAGTTCGATGCCGTGTTCTACCCCGGCGGCCACGGCCCGCTCTGGGATTTGGCCGAAGACCCGAAGTCCGTTGCCCTGATTGAGGCCATGTACAACGCCGGCAAGCCGGTGGCCGCCGTGTGCCACGCCCCCGGCGTGCTGCGCCACGTGAAAGCCCCCAACGGCGAGCCCCTGGTACACGGCAAAGCCGTGGCCGGCTTCACCAACACCGAAGAAGAAGCCGTGCAGCTCACCAACGTGGTGCCCTTCCTGGTAGAAGACATGCTGAAGCAGAACGGCGGCAACTACTCGAAAGGGGCCGACTGGCAGCCCTATGTGGTAACGGCCGGCCACCTCATCACCGGCCAGAACCCGGCTTCGTCGGAGCCCGCCGCCGAGGCGCTGCTGAAGATGCTGCAGAAGTAGCAAGCAGCGCAAAAAGAACGTCATGCAGAGCGTAGCGAAGCATCTCGCCTGCTACCACTAATTCATTCGTAGAAACGAAATTGATTAGTGACTACAGACGAGATGCTTCGCTACGCTCTGCATGACGTTCTTTTTGCACTAATAACCCGGCTACACCTCGCCCCCGAACACCCGCGTGGCCGGCCCGCTCAGCCACACGTTGGCGAAACCGCCATCGGGGCTCACCTCGAAGCTTACTTCCAGCTCGCCGCCCAGGGTTTGCAGGCGCACGGGCGAGCTGGCCCCGCGCTGCGAAGCGGCCAGGGCCACGGCCGTTACGCCGGTGCCGCAGCTCAGGGTTTCGTCTTCCACGCCGCGCTCGTAGGTGCGCACGGGCCAGGGCTGGGCGGGGTCGGCGGGGATTTCGACGAAGTTGACGTTGGTGCCGGCGGGGTCGTAGGCTTGGTCGTAGCGGATGTCGTGGCCGGCGGCGAAGACGTTGAAATCGGCC
>JANXMN010000161.1 GCA_025354605.1 Hymenobacter sp.
GGCCAATGCACCGCTGGTTGACTCGACTGAGGCTACGCTCGATGGCAGGATACCAGGGTTTAAAACGTACCGCTTCGCCACTTCCGACAGCATCAGTACCTACCTTTTCTCCTTCTCGGCCGGGAAATTCTCGCGGGTAAACCGCACCGAAAACGGCCGGGCCATGAGCCTGCTGCACCGCGAAACCGACTCCACCAAGCTGCGCCTCAGCCTCGGCCCCATCTTCCGGATGCACGCCGACGCGCTGGCCTTCATGGAGCAGTACACCGGCCTGCCGTACCCGTTTCAGAAGTTTGATTTCGTGGCGATTCCCGATTTTCAATACGGCGGCATGGAGCATGTCGGGGCCATCGACTACAAGGCGGCCAGCCTGTTTCTGGACGGGGGCGCGACCCAGGACCAGGTGCTGGGCCGCGCCAGCCTGGTGGCTCACGAAACGGCCCATATGTGGTTCGGCGACCTCGTGACGATGCAGTGGTTCAACGACGTGTGGATGAAGGAGGTATTCGCCAATTTCATGGCTGATAAAATGGTTTCTGATAGCGGTAGCATTGTTGTTCCGGATTGGGAAGGCAATTATTGGCTGGGCAAGCCACTGGAAGAATTGCCTGCTCCTAATCAATTGCAAACACTCAAATTTGTTGTCGACCACTACCCCGCCGCTTACGGCGTTGACCGCACGGCGGGAGCCAACCCCATTCGCCAGCCGCTGGCCAACCTGCAGGACGCGGGCTCGCTCTACGGCAACATCATCTACCACAAAGCGCCCATTATGATGCGCCAGCTCGAGCGCCTGATGGGGCCGGAAGCCTTTCGCAACGGCCTGCGCGAGTACCTGAAAACCTACGCCCACGGCAACGCCACCTGGCCCGACCTCATCCGCATTCTCGACGCCCGCACGTCCGCCGACCTGCAGGCCTGGAACCAGGTGTGGGTGAACCAGCCAGGCCGGCCGGTTTTCAGCTACCGCAGCCTCGGGAACGAGGGAAGTGACCGGTTCAGGCCCCAACTGCACATCCATCAGCAGGCCGAAGATGGCTCGGAACGGCTCTGGCCGCAGCAATTTGAAGTGCTGATTGACTATTACAAAGCCAAGACTGAGCGTCGGCTCATACGCATGAGCAGCGCCGACACGATGCTGTGGCTGCCCAGAACGCCGCGCCGCATTGTGTTCAACTCCGACGGCCTGGGCTACGGCGTGTTTCCGGTGTTCGAAGGCATGGCCGGACAGGTGCCCACGTTGGAAAACCCCGTGGCCCGCGCCGCCGCCTACGTCAACCTCTACGAAAACGTGCTTAACGGCCAAACGCTCAGCCCGCGCGAGCTGCTCAACGCCTACCGCCAGGCCTTCCCCCACGAGCCCGAAGAGCTGAACCTGAAGCTGCTCAC
>JANXMN010000185.1 GCA_025354605.1 Hymenobacter sp.
ATGCCGATATCGGACCACTTCTCCTCGTAGCCAGGCCGGTCCTGCTTGAACAGGCTGCTCAGCTTATCGGCCACTTTCTTGGTGATGTAGGTGTTGATTTTGCGCACCGCCGCGTCGGCTTGCAGGAAGCTACGGCTCACGTTCAGCGGGATGTCGGGCGAGTCGATGACCCCGTGCAGCAGCATCAGGAACTCGGGCACCACGTCCTTCACCTCGTCGGTGATGAATACCTGCCGCGAGTAGAGCTGAATCTTGTTGCGCGAGAACTGCAGCTCGTCCTTCACCTTCGGGAAGTACAGAATACCCGTCAGATTGAACGGGTAGTCCACGTTCAGGTGAATCCAGAACAGGGGCTCGTCCATGCTCATCGGATACAGCTCCTGGTAGAATTTCTTGTACTCCTCGTCGGTCAGCTCGCTGGGCTGCTTGGTCCAGATGGGGCTGGTGTCGTTGATGAGCTCGCCTTCGAACTCAATCGGAATGGGCAGGAACTTGCAGTACTTGGTGAGGATGGTGCGCAGCCGGGCTTCCTCCAGAAACTCATCCGAATCTTCGGCTATGTGTAGCACCACGTCGGTACCGCGTTCGGCTTTAGCGTGCTCGCCGGTGGGCTCGTCCAGCGTGAACTGCGTGCTGCCGTCGCACACCCAGTGCGCCGTCAGGGTGTCGTCTTTGTACGACTTCGACCAGATTTCAACCTCCTTGGCTACCATAAAGGCCGAGTAGAAACCCAGGCCGAACTGACCGATAATCTGGTCTTTCGTGGCGGCGTCCTTCTCCTTATACTGCTCCACAAACTCGGTGGCACCAGAAAAGGCAATCTGATTGATGTACTTCTTAATTTCCTCGGCCGTCATGCCCAGGCCGTGGTCCGAAATCGTGATTTTGCGAGTTTCCTTGTCCACGCTCACGCGTACGGTCAGGTCGCCGAGCTCGCCGGAATACTCGCCCAACTGCGCCAGGCTCTTGAGCTTCTGGGTGGCATCGACCGCGTTGGAGACGAGCTCGCGCAGGAAGATTTCGTGGT
The DNA here is from genome assembly GCA_025354605.1 of Hymenobacter sp. Lineage (GTDB taxonomy): Bacteria > Bacteroidota > Bacteroidia > Cytophagales > Hymenobacteraceae > Hymenobacter. The sequence continues at coordinate 1,028 of JANXMN010000185.1, forward strand.
CGGAATACAAGAACTTCTTGATGATGGGGAAGATGTTCTCGGTATGGATGGAGATGGAGCCGGTTTCCTGCATGAGTCAGGGGGTATGATAAGTTGGAAAAAAACAGACGGAATGGCCGGGCGCACGCGCGCCAGCTACGGTTCCCGTCGGTTTCAAAGCCCGTTCCAAGGGTATTTTCGCTGTCAGATTGACAGCGCGTCGTAGCGTGGCCTCCGCGATACCCGGGAAAACTAATGGACTGCCATCCAGAGCTCATCGCGGATATTGATGAGGAGCATGCCGTGGAAATCGACCAGCACATAATAGGGCTTGTGCTCGGCCACCCGGTCGCGACGGTAGCGCATGCCGTTGCGCAGCAACTGCTTATTCATCGACCCCCACTCACTGAAAGCGCATCAGGCGCAGTTGCGGAGCTGCACCTGAAAGTTGTGCTGAAGCGGCAGAATCACTGGCTTCTAAAGCTACGGCATCATGGGCTCCCCGGGCCGCGGATTGTAACCGCTGGCAGCGGGCTGGCCCGCACGGGCAATTTCCTCATCCCATTCGGCCTGGAGGCGGTGCATAGCCTCCGCGTCACCCTGCGTAAGCCAGTCGAGCGCGCTGGGAACCCCTTCGAACACCTGCATCTGAAAGCGCATGAGCCGACGTCCCAGCCACAGCATGGCCTCGATGGCCATTTGATTGTGCAGCTGGCCCGGGCGCAAAACCAGGGCCACGTACTGCAGCCGCGATGCCGCAATTTTAGGAAACCAGTGCACCGTCATCCACAGCTCATCCTGCATCTCGATTGGGGGCAGGCCGGCGAGGTCAACTAGTACGTGGGTGGGCTGCTGGGCCACTACCAGATTGCGACCATACACCAAGTCGGCGCGCACGGCCTGGCTGTCCGGTCCCCCGACCCATTGGAAGCGCATCAGACGCAATTGCGGGTCGTGCTGTACTTGCAGATTATGCTGGCGGGGCAGTACCATCCACCACCTACGCTATAGGTGCTCGGGGCGGACTGACCTCAGGTTGGGGTCGGGCGCAAATACTTTATCCCACTCAGCCATCATTTCAGGCAGGAGGGGCGAGAAGTCGCTCAGCCAGCGCATGCCGGAAGCGGGCTGTGGAAAGAACTGAATATCAAACTTAATGAACGGGCGAACGAGCCCAATCATTGAGTCGATGGCCAGCTGATTGTGAATGCGGTGGCGGTTGTTGACAATTACCACGCGTTCGAGCGGTAGCTTTACGATTCCGGTCATCCAATGCGTGCCCAGCCACACCTGGTCATACACCGAAATGTCGGGAAACGTGTTCATGTTGAGCAGCAGGTTACGCACGGCCAGCTCGCGGTCGAGGGCCAGTAGCTTGGCGGCGCTCTCCCGCAGAGTGCGCGTATCGTCGCCAGCGGCCCACTCAATGCGTAGCAGGCTCAGCTCGGCGTCGAACTGTAGTGAAAAATCAGGAATCGACGTAATTATCACGATTATTGATGGGCTTGTCGGACACCGACGGCTAAAGATAAGGCATTTGTGCGAGAAATCCTTTTTGTAAAAAATTTCATTTCTTCGCAAAAGTTAATTTTTCTTTGCGCATAGTAAATTCAGTTAGTCTTCATATTGCTATTGTGCAAGACTACTCTCACCGTTTAGTAGCTACATAGTGCAAATTCTACGTCCCTATATTTCCTGGTTGCTGCTGCTGTGCCTCGTGCGCGTGCTGCTGCCCGAAGGGGCGGTACTGGCGCTGCACGGCCACGAGCACACCACGGCGGAGCCCGCGCACACCGCCGCCTTTCGACGTACTGGCAAGGCGCTGCTGAGTGCCCGGCACCAGCACTGTACGGTAGAACAGTTCTACGACGTGGCTTACCAGCCGGCGCCGCCGATGCTTTTGCCGGTGCCGCCCGTTGTGCTGCGCTATGCGGTTGCCGAGGCGCGCACCAGCGAGCGGGCGGCAGTGGGCGAAACCCTGTTTGCGCGCTCGCTACGGGGGCCGCCTGCCCGGGCTTAGCACCCGCAGATTTTTCCCTTCTCCTTTTGGTATTACTCCGCCTGGCCGCGGCCGCGTTTCGACGCCGGCCCGCGGCTAAGGCGGTCTATGGCTTTTATTTATGTCACTGAACCTTCTTCGACTTTCTTTTTTCGCGGCGTTGGCCGGCACACCCGCCCTGGCGGTGGGGCAGGCCGATAGCCCGCCGACGGCGGCCCCCCGTGGCCGCGCAGCGGCCCCACCCCTCACTGGCCGCGTAACCGATGCGGCCACCGGCGAGGCCCTGCCCGGCTCCACCGTGCTGTTCGACGACCTGAAGCAGGGCACGGCCACGGGGGCCGATGGCAGCTTCAGCTTCAGCAGCTTGCCGCGCGGGCGCTTTACGGTGCAGGTGCGCTCGCTGGGCTATAACACCGTGACGCAGACCGTGGACACGGGTAATGGGCAGCCGCTGGAGTTCAAGCTGACGGTGGCGGCCACCGAAATCGGGCAGGTGGTGGTCACGGGCGTGTCGCAGGCTACGCAGCAGCGGCGCTCGCCCATACCAACCTCGGTGGTCGACCACACCCGACTCAACCAGACATCGGCCTCGAACCTGGTGGATGCCATTGCCCACACGCCGGGCGTGGCCCAGGTTACGACCGGGGCGGCCATCAGCAAGCCGGTGGTGCGCGGGCTGGGCTACAACCGCGTCATCACCCTGAACAACGGGGCGCGGCAGGAAGGCCAGCAGTGGGGCGACGAGCACGGCATTGAGATTGACGAGTTCAGCGTGGACCGGGCCGAGATTATTAAGGGGCCGGGCTCGCTGCTTTATGGGTCCGATGCGATGGCTGGCGTCATCAACTTCGTGGCCCCCGACCCCATTGCCGAAGGGCGCATCAAGGGCACGGCCACGGCGAACTGTCAAACCAACAACCACCTGCAGGCTTACTCTTTCGAGAACGCCGGCAATATCAACGGGCTGAACTGGCTGGCGCGCGGCACCCGCAAGGTGGCCGGCGAC
>JANXMN010000257.1 GCA_025354605.1 Hymenobacter sp.
CAGCAGAGCCGTGCTGCCCGAGAAGAAAAACACGATGACCTGTAAGAGCGAGGTAATGGCCAAGCCGATAAAGGACCATTTCAGGGCCCAAATGCCGCGCTCGGAGGTGGTGGCCACGGCGTCGAGGCCCTTCTTGGCCCCCACAGGGCCCTTGGCTAAGAAGTCTTGAAGAAATTGCGGTAACTGCATCGTTCGGTGGAATAGGGACGTGAGAGGCTGGTGAGGCGAAGTGTTGAGGCAGGGTTATTCTTCCTCGGTGTTTTTGAGCTTGCCAAGCAGGGCATACGCACCTTCGATGACGAAGCGCAGGGGCTTGCCTTGTTCGGCGGCGGGCAGGTGGACTTCGGTGTAGCCGTCTTCGCTCACGCCCCGCGTCACGGGCACCATCCGGTACACGGCGGTGCCGGCTTTGGCGGCCGAGTCGGCGGCCACGAAAACGTAGGCCTGGGCCCCGTACTGCACCACAGCCTTTTCGGGCAGGGTGGGCACGGTGACACGGTTAGTTTCGATGACGGCCCGCACGAAGGTGCCGGGCAACAGCTGCTCGTCTTCGCGGTCCTGGTGGGCGTGAATGCGAACCGTGCGCTCGGGACTGATGGACTTGCTGATGAGGTAGACGTGGGCGGTGCGCTCCCGGCTCAGGGAGTCGTTGCCAAGGGAAAAGCGCACGAGCTGGTGTTCCTTGACCTGGGGAATGTCTTTTTCAAACACCGTCAGCTCGACGTGCAGGTGCTGGGGATTCACAATTTCAAACAGCACGTCGGTGGGCGTCACGCTCTGGCCGATGCTCACGTTCACGGCCTTGACGAAGCCGCCTTTGGGGGCGCGCAGGGTGGCCGTGCTCACGATGCCGCCGCCCACGGGCAGGCCCGCGAGGCGCAGCCGGGCGGCCTGGGCGTTGGTTTTCACTTGCAGGGCCTCGTACTCGGCCTGGGCGCGCTGGTAGTTTTTCTGCGGGGCCACCTCCTGGCGGTACAGCTCGGCCTGGCGCTCGTATTCGGCGCGGGCCAGCTTGAGCTGGCTGCGGGTTTCGAGGTAGTCCTGTTGCAGCTGCACGAAATCGGGGTTGCGGATGACGGCCAGCACCTGGCCGGCACGCACCCGCGAGCCCTGGAGGAGGTCGGTGCGGTCGACGAAGCCGCCGAGCGGGGCGCTGACGGATACAAGATTTTCGGGCGGCACGTCGAGCACGCCGTTGACTTTGAGGCCGCCGCTCATGGGCCGCTCGGTGAGGGTGCCGAGGCGCACGCCGCCAATCTGCTGCTCGGCGGCCGTGAGGGTCACGCGGTCGGGGGCGGCGGCTTCGGCGGGCGGGGCGGTTTTGGTCGCCACGGCCGGGGCCTCGCTGGCTTCGTTGGTTTCTTTCTTCCCACAGCCGGCCAATAGGGCCAGCAGCAGGAAACAAGTGGTGAGGTGTCGCATGCTTGATTTAATGAAGTATGGGCGGCCTATTGGCGGCCTAAGAGGTATTCCAGCTCGATGACGGTCTGGTTGTGTTGCAGCAGGGCGTCGAGGTAGTCGAGGCGCAGGCGGCGGGCGCGCTCCAGGTTGAGCAGGTATTCGGAGTAGCCGGTTTCGCCGGCTTTGTAGGCGATGGTCGAGAGGCGGGTGATGACCGTGGCCTGCGGCAGGGCCGTGGTTTCGAAGTAGCGCAGGCGCTGCTGCTGCTCGGCGCGGCGGGCCAGCAGCTCATCGAGCTGGCCGTCTAGCTCGGCGCGGTAGCGGTCGTAGCCAGCCTGGGCCACCTGCTCCTGCAGGCGGGCAGCCTGCACGCGGGCCTTCTGCGGGCCGCGCAGCAAGGGCACGGCCACGCCGGCCTGCACACCCTGGAAGCGGGCACCGGGGCCGAAGTAGCGTTCCGTGCCGCCGGCATCGAGGCGCTGATAGCCGATGATGCTCTGGTTGAAGTAGCCCACGGTGAACTCGGGGAGTCCGGCGGCCTGGGCCACGCGGGTTTCGGCGCGGCGCTCGGCTACCTGCTGGGCCAGTACGCGGGCTTGGGGGCTGGTGAGCTTCAGCAGCGTATCGGCGAGGGTGGAGGCGGCGGAATCGGCCAGCGCCGCCGCGCCGAGCAGGGCCAGCGGGTGCAAGACGCTATCGGCGACGGCCACGGCGGTGGGCACTTGCAGCAGGGCTTGCAGCTGGCGCTGGGCCACCCGGAAGTCGGTGCGGGCGGCCAGCAGCTGGGTACGGATTTCGCCTTGCTGCACCAAGGCGGTGGCGGGTTCGAGGCGGGCCGTTTCGCCGGTTTTGAAGCGCAGGTTGGCCGAGCGTAGAAATTCGGTGTACACGCTGTCCTGGCCGCGCAGCACCCGCAGGCGGTGGCGGGCGTGGACGGCTTGTTCGTAATTCAGGCGCACCTGGCGGCGCAGCTCGGCCTGCACTTGGGCGAGTTGAGCTTGCTGGCCGGCAATGCGGGCGTCGGCCAGGCCGGCGGCGCTGCGGTACACGCCGGGCAGGGCCAGGGACTGCGTGATGGTGAACTGGTTGTCGCGGTTCTGCGAGTTGTACTGGCCGTAGCTGGCCTGCACGGTGGTGCGGCCGTAGTCATAGGCCGTGCGGCGGATGGCCTGCTGGGCTTCGAGGGCCCGCTGACCGGCCAGCACGGTGCCGTTGGTTTGCAGGGCCTGGGTGACGGCCTGCGGGGCGGTAAGTGGGGCCTGGGCTTGGCTGAATAAAGGCAGCAACAGCAACACCAGCAGCGAGGCAACGGGGAGACTTTTGGCCTTAGCCGATTGAGGCTCCGGGGTGGGTTCTACCGGCTTTTTTCGCTCTGAGAGGGCATAGAGCACGGGCAGCACCAGCAGGGTAAGCAGCGTGGCCGATACGAGGCCTCCGATGACGACGGTGGCTAGCGGGCGCTGCACCTCGGCCCCGGCGGAAGTGGCCAACGCCATCGGCAGGAAGCCGAGCGAGGCCACGGTAGCCGTCATCAGCACGGGGCGCAGGCGCACTTCGGTGCCGTGCAGGATGCGCGTCAGCAGGTCGGTATGGCCCTCGGCTTTGAGCTGGTTGAAGTAGCCGATGAGCACGATGCCGTTGAGCACGGCCACGCCAAACAGGGCGATAAATCCTACTCCGGCCGAGATGCTGAACGGCATCCCGCGCAGCCACAGGGCCGCGATGCCGCCGATGGCCGAGAGCGGAATGGCGGTGAAAATCAGGACTGACTGCTTGAAAGAGCCGAAGGTGAAGAACAGCAGCACGAAGATGAGCACCAGGGCCACGGGCACGGCGATGCTGAGGCGGTCGGTGGCCTGGCGTAGGTTCTCGAACTGGCCGCCGTAGGTGGTGTAGTAGCCGGGCGCAAACTTCACCTGTCGGTCCATCTTGCCTTGCAGCTCGTTTACCACAGTTTCCACGTCGCGGCCCCGCACGTTGAAGGCCACGGTGATGCGGCGCTTGGCGTCGTCGCGCTGAATCTGGTTGGGCCCTTCGCGCAACTCCACGTTGGCCACCTGCTCCAGGGGCACCTGGCGGCCGTTGGGGCCGGCGATGAAGAGGCGGCGCACGCTGTTGATGTCCTTACGCAGGTCCTGGCGCAGGCGCAGCACCAAAT
>JANXMN010000266.1 GCA_025354605.1 Hymenobacter sp.
ATTCCTTCGCTGAACGATTGAGTTACTACCACATGCGAGATGCCTCGGCTGCGCTCGGCATGACGTTCGATTAAAATACCGTACTTACTGCAGCTTCCCCAGCAGCAGCAGCATAAAGGCGTACTGCCGCGCCGTGTCGTCAATCGACTTGAAGCGGCCCGAGGCCCCGCCGTGGCCGGCCGTCATGTCGGTGTGCAGCAGCAGCAGGTGCTTGTCCGTCTTCGTCGCACGCAGCTTAGCTACCCATTTGGCCGGCTCGTAGTACTGCACCTGCGAGTCGTGCAGGCCGGTGGTGACGAGCATGCTGGGGTAGGCCTGCTTTTCCACGTTGTCGTAGGGCGAATACGAAAGCATGTACTTGAAATCTTCCTCGTTGGCGGGGTTGCCCCACTGGTCGTACTCGCTGGTGGTGAGCGGGATGCTGGGGTCCGACATGGTCGTGACCACGTCCACGAAGGGTACGGCCGCAATCACGCCCTTATACAGGTCGGGGCGCATGTTCACCACCGCGCCCATCAGCAGGCCGCCGGCGCTGCCGCCCAGGGCAAACAGCTTGTCTTTGGCCGTGTACTGCTTTTTGACCACGGATTTGCCCACCGTTTCCTGCTGCGGATGCGTCAGGTACTCCGAGCAATCAATGAAGTCGTTGAAGCTGTTGATTTTGTGGTCCATGCGGCCGTCCTCAAACCATTGCCGCCCCATTTCCTGCCCGCCCCGGATGTTGCACAGCGCGTACACGAAGCCCCGGTTCAGCAGGCTCAGCCGGGCGGCGCTGAAGGTAGGGTCCATCGAAATGCCATAGGAGCCGTAGGCGTATTGCAGGAGCGGCGCGCTGCCATCGAGCCGGGTACCCTTCTTGTACACCAGGGCCATGGGGATGAACTTGTTGTCGCGCGACTTTACAAACACGCGCTCGGTCACGTAATCGAATTTATTGTAGTTGCCCTGCACCGGCTCCTCCTTCACCAGCGTGGTGGTGCGGGTGCTCATGTCGTACTCGAAGATGGACGGCGGCGTCGTGAGCGAGGTGTAGTTGTAGCGCAGCACCGGCGTATCCAGCTCTGGATTGGTGCCGATGGTGGCGGTATAGGCCGCCTCCTCGAAGGGGATGTAATGCTCTTGCTTGTCCTTCAGACTCACCACTTTCAGCTGGCGCAGGCCACCCTTGCGCTCATTCAGCACGAGGTGGTTGCTGAAAACTTCCACCCGGTCGAGGAAGATTTCGGGATGGCGCGTAAGGGCATCGGCCCAGGCCGATTTGCCCGTGGCCGTTACCGGTGTCACCATCAGGCGGTAGTTGGGCGCATTCAGGTTGGTGCGGATGTAGAACTTGTCGCCGAGGTGCTCCACCTCGTACAGGTGGTCCTTCTCGCGCCGCTGAAATACCTTGGGCAGGTCGGTAATCACCGCCGCGTCGAGATAACGGTACTCCGACGACAATGAGCTAACCAGGTGCAAGCCAATGTATTTCTTCGACTTCGAGCGGCTCACCGACACGTTGAAGGTGTTGTCTTTCTCCTCGTACACGAGGGCGTCGGTCTTGGGGTCGGTGCCTACCATATGGCGGAACACTTGGTAGGGCAGCAGCGTGGTCACGTCCTTGCGGGTGTAAAATACGGTCTTGTTGTCGGCCGCCCAGGCCATCTCGCCCCCAGTGTTATAGATGCGCTCCGGATAGTCCTTGCCCGTAGCCAGGTTCTTAAAGCGCAGCGTAAACAACCGTCGGCTCACGGTATCAGTCGAAAATGCCAGCAGCTGGTTGTTATCGCTCACCGCGAGGTCGCCCACCCGAAAATACTTCTGGCTGCTGCCCATCTCGTCGCCGTTGATGAGGATTTCCTCGGGCGCGATGTTGCTGCCCTTCTTGCGGCAGTAAATGGGGTACTCTCGGCCGAACTCATAGCGCGAGTAATAGTAGTACCCGTTGTCGCGGTAGGGTTCGGTTGCGTCTTCCTGCTTGATGCGGTTCTTGATTTCCTGGGCCAGCTTCTTCTGCAGGGGCAGGGCCGGGGCCATCTGCTGGTCGAAGTAGGTATTTTCGGCATTTAGGTACTTCAGCACGGCCGGGTCCGTGGGCTTATTCAGCCAGTAGTAGTTGTCTATGCGGGTGCTGCCAAATTCGGTGAACTCCTTGGCCTTGATGGGAGCCACAGGACCGGGCAGCGGCGGCGCCAGCGCTACAGGTGCCGCCGCCGAAGTAGCAGGCTTCTGAGCCAGCACCCCGCCGCCGGCTAAAGCGACTCCGGCCCCTGCAAGGGCCATTCGTTGCAGAAAATTCATATGAAGAAGGCGAGAAGTGCAGTCGATAAGTGAAGCGTGTGCTGAATCAAGCAGCAAGGTACTAAGGCGATAACAAAAAAGCCGGTCCCTTATTCAGGAACCGGCTTTCTAATGTCCGCGCAGGTTAAAGCACGCGCTACAACTTACTTCTTCGCGTCCGCGTCGGGCGTTTCGGGCTTGTCGGCCGGGCGCTCGTCGCTGGCGAGGTTCTGGACCTCACCGCTCTTGCTCACGGCGAAGGCCAGCTCTTCGGCACCCTCGGTGTAATCGGCGGTAATCACGTCGCCGTGCACCACCTGGGCCTTGAGGATTTCTTCGGCAATCGGGTCTTCGATGTACTTCTGGATGGCCCGGTTCAGCGGTCGCGCGCCGTACTTGGGGTCGTAGCCCTTGTCGGCCACGAAGTCTTTGGCGGCCTCCGTCAGCTCGACCCGGTAGCCCAAGGCCTGCACCCGCGAGAGAAGCTTGGCCAGGCTGATGTCGATGATTTTGTGGATGTCCTTTTTGTCGAGCGCGTTGAAGACAATCACGTCATCCAAGCGGTTGAGAAACTCCGGCGAAAACGTCTTTTTCAGCGCGTTGGTAATGGTGCTCTTGGTCAGCTCGTCCAAGTTGTCCTGGCGGGCCTTGGTGCCGAAGCCGATGCCCGCGCCGAAGTCCTGCAAGTCACGCGCCCCAATGTTCGAGGTCATGATGATGATGGTGTTGCGGAAGTCGACCTTGCGGCCGAGACCGTCGGTCAGAATACCGTCGTCCAGCACCTGCAGGAGCAGATTGTACACGTCCGGGTGGGCCTTCTCAATCTCATCGAGCAGGATAACCGAGTACGGCTTGCGGCGGATTTTCTCCGTCAACTGGCCGCCCTCTTCGTAG
>JANXMN010000269.1 GCA_025354605.1 Hymenobacter sp.
AAACGGCCGACTTCCTGGAGCCCGCCGTGAAAGCCAAGCTCCACGCCGTGCTCGACCAGATGTGGGCCGCCGAGCTGCGCCTGCGCACCGGCCGCCTCGCCGAAGCCCGCCCTTACGAGTATCGCGCCCTGCGCCTGCTGAAGGAAGTGCAGCAGCAAACCCGCGTTTTCGTCAAAAAGGCCGGCTTCACGCCGCCCCCCATGCCCGAAGCCACGTTGCGCCTTACCGGCGAGCTGGCCGGAGCCGCCGTGCCGCAGCACCAGCAAAACCTACTTGCCCCGCCCAACCAGCCCACTCTGCGCAATGCCCTGCGCTGGCTCGCGGCCGCCGACTACGGCCCGCCCGCCCGCCCCGCCGATGCTGGCCTGCTCGACCAAGCCGGCCCGGAGCTGGCAGCGGCAGCCCTGCGCCGGCCGGGTGCTTACCTGCCCGCCCTTAGGGCTTTGCGTGAGCTGAGCCGGGCCGTGCGGGCCGGCCAGCCTACCCGGGCCGGAAGCCGCGCGCTGCTGGCGCGCGCGCTCACCGATTTGCTGGTGCCGCCTATGCCTACCCCGGTCGCTGGCCCGGCCCCCGACCGGCTGGCCCGCCGCTATTTCCAGAATCTCAGCCGTTAGCATGAATTTTTCCGCCTCCTCCAATCCGGTGCTGTATGTTGGGCTGCTGCTGGGCTGCCTGCTGCTGGGCGCGGGGCTGCTGGCGCTGGCCTGGCGGCGCCCCCGACGACGGCAGCGCGGGCTGCGGATGCTGGCCGGCGCACTGGCAGCGGCCAGTCTTTGGCTCAGTGCCGCGCCGCCCATCCGCCACCTTGCCGCTACCCCAGCCGAAGCCATTGTGCTGACGCCGGGCTACTCGCCCGACTCCCTGCACCGGCTGCTGAGCGCGCTGGGGCCGGGCACCGCCGTTTGGACTTACGACTCCGCCACGACCGCGGCGTTTGCCCGGCCACTCCCAAGCCTGCTCACGCTGGCCGAGCACCGGCCCGCTCTGCAGCGCGTGCACGTGTTGGGGCGCGGCCTGGAACCGGCCGACCTGCCGCAACTCGGGCATATTTCCATTCTGCCGCACCAGGACGCGGGTTTTTCAGGTTTCGAAATTGCTTACTGGCCCGGCCGCCTTGCCCTGGGCGAAGTGCTGACCATCGAAGGTACCGTCAGCTTGGGGGCGGCCCCTGGCCCGGATGGAGTGACGGGCGTAAAGGGCTCGGCCGGTAAGCGCATTACCCCTTCGGAATCTGAGCCCGGTGCCGCCACCTGGGTGGTATTGCAAGCCGCCGGACTGGGGCGTGATTCTGTGCGGCTGCCGGGGTCCGGAGGGCCTTTCCACCTGCATTACCAGCCCAAAACCGCCGGGCTGGCCTGCTTCGAGCTGCTGCTGAGGCACCAAGGACAGCCGACGCAGCGCGAGCCGATGCCGGTCGAGGTCATCATTCCAACCCGTCCGGCCGTGCTGCTGCTGGCGGCCACGCCGTCGTTCGAGTTCAAATACCTGAAGAATCACCTCGGCGAGGCCCATTATCCGGTGGCCCTGCGCACCAGCGTCAGCCGGGGCCTGGTGCAGACGGACTTTCTCAACCAGCCTGCCCAATCCCTCGACCACCTGAGCCCGGCGCTGCTGGCCCGCTACCGGCTGGTCGTAGCCGATGCCGCTACCCTGGCCGCGCTCACCGCTGTCGAAACCCGGGCGCTGCAAGCCGCCATCAGGCTCGGCCGACTCGGACTAGTCGTGCTGGCCGAGGCTGCTCCCCTGCCCCGCGCCACCCCGGCCCGGGCCGATTTTGTGGTGCGCCCGCGCCCGGCGCCCACCGTGCCGCGGCTGCTGCGCTGGCCCGGTGCGCCGGGGGCGGCCCGCTCGCCGCTGCCGGCCCAGCTGCTGGCGACCGCAGCCCTGCGTCCGTTGATAACCGGCCCGGCCGGGGGGCTGCTGGCCGCCCGGCGGCGGATGGGCCTGGGCTTTTGCGTGGTGTCGACGGTGCCCGAAACATTCCGCTGGGGCCTGCTGGGCCAACCGGCCATTTACGCCTCCTACTGGCACCAGCTGCTGACGGCGGCCAGCCCCTCGGTGCCGGCCGCTGCCACCTGGCACCCCGATACGCGCTGGCCTCGCCCGGGGCAGCCGCTGCTGCTGCATCTGGCCGGAGCTTTGCCCACCCTACCGCCCACCGTGGCCCCGCTGGCCGGCGGCCCGGCCGCCCACCTGGCCCTGCGGCAGGATTCGCGGTTGCCCGAATGGAGCACCGCCCAATACTGGCCCGCCGCGCCCGGTTGGTACCGGGTGCTGGGCCCGGAAAAAGCTGTTTTTCATTTCTACGTGTACCCCGCCCGCGCCTGGGCCTCGCCCGGGCAACAGGAGCGCTGGCTGGCCGTTGTCCACCACAACCAGCTGTCCGCCCTGGTCAGCCCTGCCTCAACCGCCGCCAGGACCGTAGCCGAGCCGTGGCCGGCGGCATGGTTTTTCGCGCTTTTCCTGCTGGCCACCAGCTACCTGTGGCTCGAAGAGAAGCTGTAGAATTTCCAGACTGGGCATCCGGCTCGCGATGAAACATCCGGGCACAAAAAAGGTCCCCACCGCAGCGGGGACCTTTTCGTGTTAGAACCAAGGTGAAATAGTGCCTAGTTTTTCTCGATGCGCCGAATGGCCGTCACGCCCTCCTGCTGCACTTCGAGCAGGTACAGGCCGCGAGCCAGCCCCGTCGGCAGTACTAGCTGATGGTCGGCACCCAGCACGGCCGGGGCCAGCAGCAGGCGGCCGGTGAGGTCGCGCAACGCGACCGTGGCCGGAGCCGACGTGGGCAACGACACCGTAACCCGGTCGGTGGCCGGGTTCGGGAACACCGTAAGGCCGGGCAGCGCGTTGGCCGCCAGCGTGGCCGTGCCATTGTAGTTGGCGATAGTGATGTCATCGATATTGATGCGCGGATTCGCGCCCGATACCGTGTTGGTGTTGCTGATGCGCAGGCGGATGTTGCCGGACTGGTTCACGGTAAAGCTGTACCGGGTGAGCGTGGCCGTGAGCGCCGTGGGCGCGCCGGGCACCAGCGTGTAGCTGCTGCCGCCATTGGTCGAGACTTCCAGGGTGAACGAAGTCGCGGCATCAGAACCGTAGATGGCCGCGTTCAGGGCCACGACGCCCGCGCCGTTGGGCTTGTCGAAGTTCATGGCGATTGAACCGCCGCGAATGCGGGCCGACTGCACCTGGTTCGCTTTGTCGTTGAACTGGTTGCCCAGCAGCGCATCGGTGAAGGTCCAATCGCCACTGCGCAACGTCGCGATGGCAGTCGCGTAAGCGCCTTTGGTGCCCTGCTCGAAGTCTTCGAACGTAGCGCCCGTGGCCGCGGCTACTACCAGAAACGACAGCGGGCCCGAGGTACCGCCCGAGTTGGTGGCCGTGATGTTGTAAGTGCCCGGAGCCGGCACGCCACTAGCCGGAATGACAACCGTGTAGCTGGTGCCGCTGGTGCCCACAATGGTACCGGTGTAGCTGTTGCCGTTGAAATTGATGGTGGTACCCGCCACCAAGTTTGTCCCACTCACGGTCAGGGTAAAGCCCACGCCCGTCACCGCGCGGGCCGGGCTGAAACTGGTAACCGTGGGGGCTGCCACCGGGGCCGTAATCACGAAGTTAACGGCATTCGAGGTGGTACCGCCCGGGGCGCTGGTCGTAATGGTAACGGGCACCGTACCCGCCGTGGCAATGGCCGAAGCCGGCACCGTGGCCATAAGGCTGGTGGCCGATACCAACGTGGTAGCCAAAGCCACCCCATTAAAGCTGATGACCGAAGACGCCGTGAAGTTGGTACCCGTTGCCGTCAGGGTGAAGGCCGCACTGCCGGCCGCCGCCGTGCTGGGCGCGAGGCTGGTGAGCGTCGGTGCCGGCGTCACGCTGAAGTTGACGGCGCCGGAAGTTCCGCCGCTGGCTCCCGGGTTGGTCACTGTAACCGGGTAGGTGCCGGCCGTCTGGCCGGCCGGAACCGTCGCCGTCAGCTGGGTAGCCGACACGAAAGTGGTGGTCAGGGCCGTTGCGCCGAAATTAATAACTGCGGTGTTGAGAAAACCCGTGCCGTTCACCGTGAGGATGAAAGCGCCGGCCCCGGCCACCGCCGTATTGGGGGCCAGGCTAGTGATGGTGGGAGCCGAAGCCGCCGGCACAAACGTGAAGCTGCCGGTGCTGGTAGCCGTGCCGCCCGGCGTAGTAACGGCCAGGGTGCCGCTGCTGGCCGAGGCCGGCACAACGAAGGTGATGGTAGTTGCATTCACCACCGTAAAGCCCGTAATAGCCACTCCGTTCAGGGTCAGGGCCGTGGTGCCGATGAAGTTGGTGCCCGTAATGGTAACCGTGGCCCCGGCCGCCGCGCTGGTCGGCGTGAAGCTGGCGATGGTGGGCGCTGGCGTGGTGGCAGCCGCAACCGGAGCCAGGGCCAGGCCGCGCAGCGCCGTGTTAGTAGTGGCGGTCACGATGGCCGTGGGCAGCGTAGTGGTGGAGGGCGCGGCATTGTAGCCGGCATTGTCGGTCACGGCGTAGAGGTTGGCCCCTCCGGTGGCATACAGCGTGACGGCTCCGGCGGCTACGGTTGCCGTGAGTCCCCGCAGCGTAGCCCCGGCGATGGTGCCGTTCGACACCCAGCTGCCGCCCACTAGGCTGTATTTTTGGATACCGCCGGTGGTAGCCCCGTCATCCACCACGTACACCACGTCCACGCCGGCCACCGCGCTGCTCAAGTCGGCGAAGTAGAAGCCGTAGGGGCTGCCGGTGCCGCCCGCCGGCAGGCCCGGCAGCAGTGCCACCGTCTGGCCGCTGGTAGTAGGCAAACCCGTGCCAACCTGATTCACCCCGATGTTAGTACCCGAGCCCGAAGTAACGTACAGGTTGCCGTCGAAAATATTCACCACGCGGGTGTTGGTCGGCGAGCTATTCAGCTGCACCGTGGTGGCGGTGGCCGCGTTGGCAAAGGGCAGGTAACGCACGCCGCTGTTGCCGCCCAGCGCATAGAACGAACTGCCATCGGTCGAAGCCGCGCTGCGAATGCTGGTGGCGCTGAAGGCATCGCCAATAGCGGTGCTCGTGTCGAAGCTGCCATCGGGCGCAATGCGTCCAATCACGCGCGGCGTAGCCGACGAGGCCGTGCCCGTGATGCTGGCCAGGCCCGGCGCGGCGTCGTAGCCGGTCAGAATCAGGTAGCGCCCATCGGCCGAGCGGGTCAGGCCCAGTTCCGAAGTCGATGTGCCGCTGGCCGTGAGCGCCCGCTGGGGCAGCGTGGCCGTGGTGGGCAGGGCAATGGTCTGTACCAGGGTACCGGCCGGCGTGTACTCGAGCAGAAACACGGCCGTGGCACTGCCCGTCAGGACGGCGGTGCCATCCCCAACGCGGGCCACCACGACGTTGCCCGGGGTGAATGGGCTGGCCCATGCCGCCAGCGGCCCCAGCAGTAGCAGCCAGGTCAGCAAGCGAAATAAGAAGAGGTTTTTCATAAATACGCAGTGAGTGAGGGAAATTGAAGAGATAGGCTAAGCATGAAAGCTGGTACGCAACTGGCCGCGAGTTAGCCAACTGATTGGCCAAAGATAGCCACCAAGGCATCTAAAAAAGCCATAATGAAACCTAGCGACCAATAACTCCAGCCCCGGAATGCCCTGCGCCAGGTGCCCTACCGGGGCCGGTATTCGTTTCTGCTGCCGCAACGTTTTTCAACAGCAACGAGGCCCCGACTGCAGGTTGCAGCCGGGGCCTCGTCGGAATGTTACTGCATGGCTCGCCCGGCAGCGTCAGCCCGTGATGTGCAGCGACGTGCCGGTTTGCACCACCGTGTACTGCTTCAGAGCCCGGGGCGAGGGGCCGCTGAGCACGGTTCCGCCGGTGTCGAAAATGGCGTTGTGGTTGGGGCAGATGAAGCGACTTTGGCTGCGCGCAAAATACACGCTGGTGCCCTCGTGCGGGCAGGGGGCCTGCAGGGCTACGTATGTGCCGGCCGTGGTTTTGGCCACAATCACGTCGCGGGTTAGGTTGTAGATGTAGCCCACCGCCGGGTCGTCGAGCGGCGCGCTGCCGGCGGCCGTCAGGTTCACGGTGAAATCAACGTTGGGAGCCCCGACTACGGGGTCACTGGCCTTGCTGCCGCAACCACCCAGGCAGGCGGTAGCCACCAATGCGGCCGCCCCAACGCCAAATAGCTGAAGAAATTCCTTGCGATTCATTTCTGCGGAAGTAGCCATGCGAAATTTGAATGTTGGAGTAAAAAAAGCCGACGAGAGTGCTGCCAATTGCCTCCGGAGGCAAGCTAACGTTGCTGGCCCGTCCAGATTGCCGCTACCCTGCCACCTGGCGGCTACTGGCCCCGGTATCGCCTCGGCCAGCAGCGCCCGTCTGCTAAACCTGTTTCAGGCGCCCGGGTTTAACGGGTCGGCATTACTCCCACAGCAAGTAAGCACACACCTAGTACAAGGAGAACAATCAACTATTCATCAGCACGTTACACAAACAGGCTCACAAGCCCGATAAAGTTGGGGGCGCTGAGTGGGGCGATTTAGAAGGGAAACCACGCCGTTATGCACGCCCACCGGGCCAATTACACCCGCTCACGGGCACTTTCTTCGAGGAATTTTCTTACCTCGTGGTAGTCGTGCCCGAGCAGTTCTATTACCTCCTGCAGCCGCTCCATCGTGTGGGGCGAAGTGGACGGGCGGGCCGGTATGCTGGTCGAGATATAACCCCGCACCTGCCACAGCTGCATCAGGTCGGACACCGGCAGCCGGTACGGTTCGTAGCTAGCGTTATCAGAGTGCAGTTCAAACGAGCCGCGCCGGTCAGTAATGACCGCGCCGATACGTTTGAGCAGCAGGTTTTCGGCCGTTACCACCACGTAGCATTCCCAGGGTTTAAGCAGGTCCCAGCGGTCCACGTAGGAACACACCACGATGTCGCGGTGGCCGAAGGTCGGCGACATGCTTAGCCCTTCAACCTCGAAAGCTCGGTAGGTACCACGCTCGAAACCCGGCAGGTGGTAGGGCTTCATGTCGCTCAGGTATACCGCTTCATTGAAATGGCTAGGGTAACCGGCTTGCACCGCCAGCGGCACGAGCAACGTGTTTTCCTCACCCGTAGCGTCCACCGTCACCGTTAGTACCTCCGTGCTAGTTACGGCGCGTTGCGGCACAACCACCTTAGCCACCGCATCGGCAGCGTCGCCGCGCAGCATCGGCCCCTTACCTAGCATCAGCCAGTCGCTGGATATGTCTGGAAACTCCTTTAAGAAGTCTACCAGAGTAGGAAAACTAGGCTCAGCCCCTTGCAAAATCTTATACATTTTGCTGGTTGTTGAGTACCCAAGCCGAGCCGTAACACTATTGGCGTTCAAACCATAATGCCCCAAAATGGCCTTTATACGGTCAGATACGTTGGCGCTTGCTTCCATAAAAACGTGTACTAGGGTGCAACATTCGCACTAGGGTGAGTGTATCTTTGTGCTAATAGGGCCATAAACCCTACACAAAGATACATAATTACCACCAAAATACACACGGATATGGAACAAAATACCAAAGAGCCCACCGAACTACAAAGGGTTCTGGACAAATTGGGTCCGGGGCAGTCGGTTGTGAAAGACGCCATTGCGGCCTTGGCAGAGCGCGGTATCAAGGTCAGCAAGTCGGCCATGTACCAGGTCATTACCGGCCGTAGCGCGAAGAAGGAACTGGTCGAAGCCTTCCTGGCCGCCGCCGAGGCCGAAACCGAACGCCGCGCCCTGGTGAAAGAGCGTGCCGCCAAGCTAGCCGCTTAGTCGCCATGCAAGCCGTTCTCATCATCCCCGAAAACGAGTGGCGTGCAGTCGTTGACCGGCTCGAACGGCTGGAGGCCCAGCAGCAAACCGGCGTGGCCACCACCGCCAGCCCCGACGACATCCTGACCACTGACGAGGCCGCCGCCCTATTGGGCATCACGCCCGAAGCCGTGCGCGTGGCCCGCCGCGCCGGACGCCTGCAAGGCGTGCGCCGCAATGAAAAGTCCTTTGGATTCCGCCGCTCCGTGGTCGAAGCCTACCCGTCGCGCTACCAGCGCCCCCACGCATGAGCCAAGCCGTCATTTCCCTATTCGACCACTCGGGCCGCTTCGCGGAGCCGTGGGCCGCTGCCGGCTACACCTGCTACTGCGTGGACGTGCAGCACCCGCCCGGTCAAACGTGGCTCGGCAACGTCTGCCTCGTTGGCGGCGACGTGCGCCGCTTCGTTCCCCCGCCCGGCCCTATCGCGTTTATAGCAGCCTTCCCGCCATGTACCGACCTCAGCAACGCGAGAGCGCACTTGTTCCGGTTGAAAGGCTTGCGGGCGCTGGCCGCTTCCCTCGACCTGGTGGGCGCAGCCGTCGACCTCTGCGATAAAGCGGGCGCGCCCTACTTCATCGAAAACCCCAGGGGCCAGCTCCGCCACTACTGGCGCGAACCGGATTACCAGTTCGACCCCTGCGAATACGCGGGCTGGCTTGCCGACCCTTCCACGGAAGCCTACACAAAGCGCACCTGCCTTTGGACGGGCAACGGCTTTCGAATGCCGGAAAAGCGCCCTGTTTTCCCGATTGAGGGCGACCGGACGACCAAAGTAAAACGAGGCCCGAACCAGGCCAACATTCGCAGCCTTACCCCTCGCGGCTTCTCAGCAGCTGTTTTCGCTGCCCACGCTCAGCTAGCTGTATGAACTTCATCCAGCACTCCCGCGCCGCCCACGAGCAGCTGACCCGCCAGCGGGCCGCCACGCCTTTCCACGTCAGCCTGTATTGGGCCCTGTTCTTCGAGTGGAACGCCGGCCGCTTCTCCGAGTCGCTGGAGCTTGACCACGACCAACTGATGTACGCCGCCCACATCGGCAGCATCAAGACCTACCGGGCCACGCTGTACGACCTTGAAAATTGGGGCCTGCTCGCGTACCAACCCAGCAAGTCGAAGTACACGCCCAGCCGCTGCTTCATGTCGGATTTACTTGGGGCAGAAGTGCCCCCGGTGAACGACCCTACCCAGGGCAGAAGTGCCCCCGGTGAAAACCAGTCTACCGAGGCCAGAACTGCCCCCGGTGACTACCCCGCACCGGGGCCGGAAGTGACCCCGATAGAAACCGCATCGGGGGCAGAAGTGCCCCAACTACTCCTTATAGGTAATAAACCTACTACTAAGAGTAAACCTCATGTAGTAGTAAACGGCACCGCCGCCACTGCAAAAAAAAAGAAGGGGCCTGCGGCGCTTCCCGACGAAGGGCTTTCAGAGGCGGAGATTTTCAACCCCGACTTACCAGCCGACGACCCAGGCGCAGCCCCAAAAAAGAAAGTTGCGCCAAAGAAAAAAGGGGTGCAGGCCGACACCATCCGCGCAGCTGCCACCGCCAGCCCCAACGAGCCACGTCGGCGCGCTCCGCTCCCCGAGCTGTCATTCCGCCAGTCGGCCATCTACGACTTCGAGGCCTTTACTGCTGCCTTCGCCGGTACCGATTACGCGCTGGCCGACTTGCGCCATTACCACCAGCTCATCGACAACTGGCGCGACAAGAAAACCGGCCTGCCGCCCCTACGCCGCGATTGGGTAGCCACCTCCAAAAAATTCATGCTCAATGATGCAGCTGACAACCGCCTTAAACTCGCCCCCGGAACCCACCAGCACCAGCCTGGCCAGCACGGCCCCGACCCCGGAACACGGCCTGCTGCAACTGGCTACCGCTCCAAGTACGATGCGTGAGCTGGCCAGCACCCCCAATCCCGAAGCCCGCGCCCTGCTGGCCGAGGTGTCTGTGGGCCTCACCGTGGCCCAAGCGGTGGCCGCACCCAAGCTGTTCCAGCTTCGGCACCGCTTGGGCGAAGCCGTCCTGATTAAGCTGCTGGTGGTCATACTACGGGCCTTCATGGACTCGCTACGCGTGGCAGACAAGCCCGACACGGCCGACATCCTGGAGCTAGCCGACACACTGGCCCACATGTACACCCACGACAGCCTGAAGGACATCATTCTGGCCCTGAAGGAAGCCCGTACCCACGGCACCAAGTTCTACCAGTCGCTCGATGTGAGCACCCTCTACCGGCTAATCCAGGAGTATTTCAATCGGAAGGCCGCCTACCTCGAAAACCGCCACCTCGACCAAAAAGCCACCGGAGCATGCCAGCAGGCCCAGGACGTGAAGCTATTGGGCGAAGCCGCCCCCCGGATGCTCGAAAACGTTGCCCAGCAGATTCCCGCCGACCACCCCAATGCCGCAGGCCTGCGCCAGAAACTCACCATCACAAAAGCCAGGGCCCGCCGCGGCCTCATCACCCCCGAGGAAGCCGAGCGCCAGCGCGCCGAAGCCCGCCAGGCCACCGAGCGCAAGCCCCGCCCGGACTGGAAGGCCAGCCCCGAGGCCCAGCAGCTCATTGACAAGCGCCACCGCGCCGAGAATGCCCACCTGATGGAGAAGTACCGCCCATGATAGCCCAAAAGCACGACCAGCTGCCGCTAGACTTCGGCACCCTCAAAGCTGGCGAGATAACCAGCGCCATCATTGCCTACCTCACCAAACACGGCTTCAAAGTGTGGCGCCAGAACACCAGCGGCATCTACGACCAGCAAACCGGCCGGTGGCGCAAGAACCCCCAAGGCTGCAACGGCGTGCCCGACATCATCGGCTTCCGCCTCGCTGACGGGGTATTTGTGGGCGTCGAAGTCAAAGCTGGCCGCGACACCCTGCGCGACGACCAGAAACAGTTTCTTGATGAGCTGAAGAAAGCAGGCGGCGTGGCTTTCGTCGCCCACGATTTCGCCCAGTTCCAACAATCATTCGAAGGCCGCGGCCTTCACCTGCAGCACCGCCATGATTAAGCTCCCTACCATTAGCACTTACTACGGCGGTAAGGGCAGCAGCGGCACTTACCAGCAGATTATCAACCACGTCCGGCCCCACGACACCCTGATAATTCCTTTCCTCGGCAATTGCGCCCTGACGCGCAGCATGGAGTGGCCCGCCCAGGTCATCGCAAACGACCTCGACCCGTACATCATCGACCAGTGGCGCAACGCCGCGTTAGGCCCACGGTTGGACCTCTACAACTTGCCCGCCCTCGACTTCCTGGCCACCGTGCTAAAACGCCCCCATCTCGGCCGGGTAGTCATCTACTGCGACCCGCCTTACCCGCTAGGCAGCCGCAAAAGCCAGCAGCTGCGCTACTCGTTCGAAATGACCGACCACGACCACGAGGAGTTTTTGACCGCTGTCCGATTCCTCCGCGTCGACTGCTTGGTGAGCACCTACCCGAACGACCGATACGGCCAGCAGCTTAGCCATTGGAACCGCACCGAGTTTCAAAGTCAGACCCGACACGGTGCGGCCACAGAGTGGCTTTTCTACAACTACCCAAAGCCCGAAGTACTGCACGACGACAGCTTTAGCGGTCAGAATTACCGACAGCGCGAACACGTAAAACGCAAGGCTGGCCGTTGGCTTGCTAACTACCAAAAAATGCCTCCTTATGAACAGCAGCGCATTCTAGGGCAGATTTTAAAGCACACTCCCCAAGACTTAGTGCAGCACTTAACAGGGCTAAGGGATAGGAACGCCAAGTAGAGGTGTGTGAGTGACGTGAGTCTAATGATTGAGTTAAATAGCTTACTCCCTACGGTCAAGCAAAACGCTTCAGTGTAGATTTGGGCTATGCTTACACCCATAGGTACTTCTGCCGCTGCTTTTGCTGTCGCTCGCAAGGAATTTCACAAGGCGCTGCTGGAAGGGCCTCTCACAAGCACTGGCGGCATTGCTGCCATATCAGATAAAGACAGCAAGATGAGTGTTGCTATTGGCGCCTCCATTATCGAGCAACTAGGCCTGGAAACTGATGGGGTACGCGCCGCCGGGCAAACATCAGGGAAAAGGTTTGAGCTGATATGCTGCGACTTTATTCGTAAGACTTTCCTCTCACTTGCTCATTTGCGGCCAGGGAATTGGGAGGTTGAAAAGGTAAGCGGCACAAAAGGAGGCATCGCCCGCTTTGAAC
>JANXMN010000297.1 GCA_025354605.1 Hymenobacter sp.
GGGCCGGCCGTGTCGCTGCTGTTCGTATTCACGGCCATTGCCTGCGCGTTTTCGGCGCTGTGCTACGCGCAGTTCGCGGCTACTATTCCGGTCAGCGGCTCGGCCTACACCTATGCGTATGCTTCGTTTGGCGAGCTGGCGGCCTGGATTATTGGCTGGGCGCTGATTATGGAATACGCGGTGGGCAACATCGTGGTGGCCATTTCGTGGTCCGACTATTTCACCGGGCTTATGGACGGCATCGGGCTGCACATTCCGCTCTGGCTCACGATGGGCACGCAAACCGGGCACGCTGGCTACGAGGCCGTGCAGGCGCTGGTGCAGGGCGGCAAGAGCCTGGCCGAAGCCACGGCGGCCGTGTCGCCGGCCCAGCTCGATGGCTACAAGGCCTGGATGCAGGCCCCGGCCCTGAGCGACGGCCTGCATTTAGTTATCGACCTGCCAGCCTTTGCCATCACGGTGGCCATTACGGCGCTGGTGTACGTGGGCATTAAGGAAAGCAAAAATGCCTCGAACCTGCTGGTGCTGCTCAAGCTCATCATCGTGTTCATCGTGATTGTGGTGGGCGCGTTCTACGTGAACCCGGCCAACTGGCATCCCTTCGCCCCCAACGGCGTAGGCGGGGTGCTCAAGGGCGTGTCGGCGGTGTTTTTCGCCTACATCGGCTTCGATGCGATTTCGACTACGGCCGAGGAGTGCAAGAACCCGCAGCGCGACCTGCCCAAGGCCATGATGTACGCCCTCATTATCTGCACGGTGCTCTACGTCATCATCACGCTGGTGCTCACGGGCATGGTGAGCTATAAAGAGCTGGGCGTGGGCGACCCGCTCTCGTTCGTCTTTGCCAAGGTGGGGCTCTCGCGGCTGTCGGGGCTGGTGGCGGTGAGCGCGGTGTTTGCCATGGCGTCGGTGCTGCTGGTGTTCCAGCTGGGGCAGCCGCGCATCTGGCTCACGATGTCGCGCGACGGGCTGCTGCCGCGGGTGTTCTCGCGCATTCATCCGCGCTTCCACACGCCCTCGTTCGCGACTATTGTCACGGGCTTTTTCGTGGCGGTGCCGGCCCTCATTCTGAACATGGACTTGGTGGTCGACCTCACCAGCATCGGCACGCTGTTCGCGTTTGCGCTGGTCTGCGGCGGCATTCTCATCATCGACCCCTACGGCAAGTCGGAGGCCCGCTTCAAGGTGCCCTACATCAACGGGCAGTGGCTGGTGCCGCTGCTGCTGGCGGTGGGGGCCTGGCTGGTGGTGCGCTACAACGGGGCCGGCAACCACGAGTTCATGCTCGACATCACCGGGGCGCGCGGCTGGCTGGCCCACGACGCGGTGAGCGGCAAGGTGACGGGCGGCTTCGCCCACCAGATTCCGACGCTGGTGTTCTTCCTGTTCTGCCTCGGGCTGGCGGGGCTCTCGTTCCGCAAGCGGCTCTCGCTGCTGCCCACCCTGGGCCTGCTCATTAACCTTTACCTGATGACCGAGTTAGGCATCAGCAACTGGACGCTGTTTTTCGTGTGGCTACTGATTGGGCTGGCGGTGTACTTCACCTACGGCTATAAGCACTCGAAGCTGGGCGGCGCGCCGGCCGCGCTGCGCTAAAGGAGCCGGGGCCGGGAGGCGGCCGGCCATTCTCGTTGGCTATTCACTTTTTAGCTCATGGCTTCTCTGCCTTCCCCTGCCCCACTGCCGGAAGCTTCCGCCCCGAAGGCGCGCCGCCGTCCGCCCTCGGGGCGGCTGCTGCGCGAGCTGCTGGACCGCAATCCGCAGACGTATTTCGTGTACGATGCCACGGCCGGGCAGGTGCTGTTCGTGAGCGCCGCCTATGATGCGCTGTTTCCGGGCTATGCCCGGGCCAGCGTCACGGCCGACCTGCCCCGGCTGCTGGCCCTGCTGCCGCCCGAAGACCAGCAGTACGCCCGGCACTGCTTCCGCGAGCTGGTGGCCAGCCGCCTGTGCGACGATATGCTGCTGCGCGTGCAGCCCAGCCCCGACGTGCCCCGGCGCTGGCTGACGTTGCGGGCCCAGGTGGGCAGTGGCCCGGCCGGCCAGGTGCTGGTGTCGGGCACGGTGCAGGACGTGACGGCCGAGCAGGAGTACCTGCGCAACGCCGACAAGTACATGGCCAAGAAGAATACCACGCTCGAAATCCTGTCGCACGACCTGGCCGGGCCGTTTCAGATGCTGCACAAGCTGACCGAGGCCGTGGGCGAGAAAACCGAGGCCCTGCAGGACGAGCAGCTGCAGCGCCTGCTGCGCGTGATGCGCCACACCTGCGAGGACAGCGTGAACCTGATTCGTGATTTCGTCGATGCCGAGTTTATGGATTCGGCCAGCGTGCAGCTCAAGCGGGTGCGGGTCGATTTGGTGCACAACCTGGGGCAGGTGGTCGAAACCTACCAGCAAAGCGAGCACCTGATGAACAAGCACTTCGAATTTCGGCCCGCCCAGCCCACGCTGCTGATTGAAATCGACAACAACAAGTTTTTGCAGGTGATGAACAACCTGCTGTCCAACGCCATCAAGTTCACCGCCGAGGGCGGCCGCATCGTGGTGACGCTGGAGCAGCGCCCCGACGACGTGCTGGTGACCGTGGCCGACGACGGGGTGGGTATTCCGGCCCACCTGCTGCCGGTGCTGTTCGACCGCTTCACGCCGGCGCGGCGGCCAGGCCTGCGCGGCGAGCGCAGCACCGGCCTGGGCATGCACATCATCGAAACCATCGTGCGGCTGCACGAGGGCCACATCTGGGTGGAGAGCCAGGAGGGTGTGGGCACCACGTTCTTCATCCGCCTGCCCACCTCGGCCGAGGTGGGGACGGCATAGGCGAGCAAAGCCGCCCCGGCCGTGTGGGCACCGCTGAAAACGAGTTCGCCGCCGGATGCGCTCCGGCGGCGAACTGATTGGCCGTGGCGCGGGCGGCTACAGGCGCGCCGCCAAACGCGCTTTCACCGTGTCGGCGCGCAGCTCGGCCGAGCGCCGGGCGGTGGTATTCAGGTTCAGGGAGTAGCGGAACTGCTGGGAGCCAACCTGCACTACGAAGGCATAGTGGCCATCGGGCAGCTGGCTCATGTCGAACAGGCGACCGAAGCTCACGGCGGCGCTGCGCTCCTCGAAGAGCACGCGCTGGCCGTCGGCATCGACTACCTGGAGCAGGCCGCGCTGGCTGGCGGGGTTGCTGGCCCACACCCGGTAGCTGAAATCGGACAGGCGCTGCACGCCAGCGGGCGCCCCCGCTTGCTGGGCGTGGGCGGCGGGCGGGCGGCTGACTCCCAGCAGCATGGCCCCGGCGATGCAGGTGCGGCGGAGGGTGGCGAAAGGCAAGGTGGTTTTCATGGCAACGGGGAAAAGGGGGTGATAAAAAAAGGGTTGGTGATGCTAGCCGGGGGCGGACTGCCGGGTGGCCGGATTGCGCTGCAAAGGTCCGGGGGGCACTTTTCGCCTGGAATACCGCTGCGTCATGCTTGTGTGGCGGCTGCGCGAAGGCTGGGTTGCCGGCAGGTCATCGGGGAATGAAGCGGGGCGGGGTTGGGCGGCGGGCCGGTTTGTGGGGGCCGCGGCGTAAGTTGCGTTCGCTGCCCTCCTGCGTCTGCCTGCTCCCATGCCCGTTTCCCGTCTTTTCTTCCGCTCAATGGGCTTTTCCCGGTGCCGGGCCGCGCTGGCCGGGCTGGCCCTGGGGCTGGGGCTGCCGCCGGCCGCTTCGGCGCAGGTACCCGCGCGGGTGCCCACCGCGCAACTGCTTATTCCGGCTACCGGCCGGCGCATCGCGGACTTTATTCCGCCCGGCTACGGAATTCTGCCCAGTGGCCAGGCCACCGGCGACCTGAACCACGACGGCCGGCCCGACGTGGCGCTGGTGCTGCGCCGCCTGGACGAGGACTCGACCGACCACCAGACCGACAGCCTGCCGCGCCAGCTGCTGCTGCTGCTGCGCACCCAGAAGGGCTACAGCCGGGCGGCGCGGTCGGCGCGGCTCATCCGCTGCCTGCATTGCGACGACCACCTGAACGAGCCGCTGAGCGAGCTCACGATTGAGCAAGGCGTGCTGACCATTAAGCAGGCCGGGACCCGCAACAAGCACTGGCAGGTTACGGCCCGCTTCCAGTATCGGGGCGGCGATTTTTTCCTGGTGGGCGAAACCCGGCTGAGGTACCACAGCAACCGGTTCTGCGGCGGGGCCGGCCGCGAGCTCCACCAGCAAAACTTCCTGACCGGGGCCTACCACGAAGAGAAAGATTCGGAAAGATGCCGGCCGCTGGTGCGCAAGAATGGCCGCCGCCCGCCGCAGCCGCTACGCCGGCTGGCCGATTACGTGCCGGAACCATAGCGCCCTGCTTTCAAGCGCTGCCAGCCAGGCATTGAACGGTTACAAGCTGCGCACGCGCACACGGTAGCCAGGCCCTGACGCCCGGTTTTTTTCTGTCTACCATCGAAAAATGGTTGCGTACACGAGGTAGTTGGTCGCGTACACGAGGTAGTTGGCTGCGTACACGAAGTATTTGGTCGCATACATCAGGTATTTGGTCGTGTACACGAAGTATTTGGTCACTTACATCAGGTATTTGCCTGCGTACACTGGGTTTTTTACCGAATACACTGGGTTTTGTTCAATTTACAACGGGTTTTTAGTCGCTGACCGCCTTTGGCTGTTGGGGGAGGCGCTGTGCGCAATGGCCTACCTGTGGGGGGCAGCCCGCGCTCAAAAAAACAGCCGGCGGGCAGTTGGGGAACCGGCGGGAATTCGGTTACTTACCGGCCCGTTTCATTCATTTTTTCCCTTCACTTTTTTCCACCTGCCATGAACCGCCGACAAAGCAACCAGGACAAACGCAACCAGAAAATTGTGGCCGTGCTCGACGAGCACGCCAACGAGCTGCTCACCGCGCCCGCCGCCGTGGCCGAGGCCATCGCCGAATTGCGCCGCCGCCTGGGCCTTACCCAGCCCGCCGTGAGCCAGCAGCTGAAGGGCCGCCGGGCCAAAGGGGCTACCAAAACCAAAAACGACCTCGAAGCCCCGCTGGTGAAGCAACTCGTGAAGGCCGCCAACGCCCTGAAGATGTTTTACAAGAAAGCCGGCCACCTCGACCTGGCCCAGGCCCTGCACCTGCACCCGAGCGACTACACCAAACTCACCGAGCCCGCTCTGGTGCTCGAAGCCCAGGACGTCGCCGACCAGCTCACCACCAACCTCGCCAGCCTGGCCCCCTACGGCTACCGGAATGCCAGCGGCAAAACGCCCGGCTCCGACGAAGCCCTGCACGCCCAGGTGGCGGCCTACGCTGCCAGCGTGCCGGCGCCCAGCACCGCCCGCAGCCAGGGCAAGCTCGGCACGGGCACGGTGCGCAACGTGTTCCGCGACATTGCCACCTACATCGACGACGACTTCCGCTCGGCCGTGGAGCTGCTCGTCGACGACCACCAGGACCTGTACACCCTGCTGCGCGATGCCATGCGCATTGGCGGCGGCAAAAAGGCCCAAGGCGGGGCCGACACCGCCCCCACACCGGGGGCGTAAGCCTGCTCCGGGCGACACAAGAGAAGCCCCGGCTGCTGGCGCGGCTGGGGCTTCTTTTGGTTCGGGAGCGGTTGTTTGCAACTTTTAAACGGGAGCTAACGCCTCATTTTAACCACTGTTTGAATGAACGTCAATACAGCTCATGGACAGTATCTTCACCCTTTCACCTTTTTCCTAGTTATGAAACCCAACCCCATTTTCCTACTTGGCCTGACGCTATTAGCCCTATGCGGTACTGCTTCCGCCCAAACAATGCCAACTCCTGCACCTAACATTCTCCCGGGGAAAAGAGTCCTTCACCCCAAAAGGGCCGCCGCTCCACCGCGCACGGCGTCGGTGTCGGCCGTGAAAATAGACACCGCTGCCTTTCGCCGCTCCGGACGCCCCGCTGACCACATCCTAAACCGCGTCCGGGATATCCCACCGAAAAACTAAAGCAGGAGGTCGTTCGAGCATCCGCTCTTTTCACTGAACGACCAGCCGCAGCCCGCTACCAAGTGCTTAGTCGCGTCAGCGCCGGGCGAGTTGAAGAAACTCGTTTGCGATGCAACGGCATCGAAATGCGCCGAGGGGATGCGCATCGCTAACACTGACAAGCCGCCAGCCGAAGCGTAGGAAACCCCGGCGGCTGGAGCTTCTGTTGTGTCGAGCATGGGGGGTGCAACTTGCAAAGGGGCTAACGCCTCAATTTAACCACCCTTTCGCTGAACTAAACTACTTTGAAATGCGAAATGAAAACTAGAGCCGCCTTCACGGTCTTGTTGATGTGCTGCGGCATAGGTTGCTCTGCACAAACGGCGCTCGTTCGGGCGCTAAACTACGAAACTTTCCTAGCCAAGTCTATCCGGGGAAAAGGCCCAAACAGGCGCTTAGAATACCGCGAAGAGGTCATGGTAAACGGCCAAAAGCAGGCCCAGGTCGTGTACCTGTACACGAAAAGCAAACACCTTGCCCTCAAAGTCTTTGTCATTCGTGACAATGGGCTCGATTCCCTAATTGCCTACGCGGAACATCCCATCACCAATCGGCGGCTCCGCCACGTGTATGCCCGCTACTTTGTGCATGTCTTTCGCTATAAGAAATACCCTCGGTATGAGTACGATGGTCCCGCGCAGCAGCCGTCATCCGCCCTGCCCGCAGCCGCGCCCGAATGGGTCGTTACGGCCATCCAAGTGGAGATAGACAAGCGAGGACTAAAAGCCTTTTTTCATCACATAAATCCGGCAGGTTACGAGGCAGAAGACGCGTCCATTATTAGAAAAATGAATGCAGACTTTGAGGCTTTGCACAAAGCCATCAGTGAATATGCTCAATCAACAGGTCTGCCCCTGACTCCATAATTTTGCTTCTCCGGGAAGAAATACTCAGGGAGGTTGTGAACAAATGCTCCGTTACACCTACTATCAGCCGCTGCCCGATAGTAGGTGCCTGTAAGCAGCTGCAGCACCGTGCCGAGTTTAAGCAACCCGTCTACGATGCAGCGCTTACAAAATGCGCCGGGAGGTTGTGTTTCGTAAACGCCAAACCAGCGCGTAGTCCCTCCACAAAGTAGCGCTGTCAGCAAACCCTAACGGAGCCACGAACTACGACTGCTGCACAAGCCTCGGTTGCGGCGTAAGTTGCGGGTGGCGATGCGCCATCGGTTTCGCCCTCTCTCGCTTGAGCTCGCCTGTTTCCCCGGTTCCTGATTCTGTCCTCGCCACCCGGCTCGAAGCCGCCCGCCAGGAGCTGCTGGATTTGGGTTTGCGCAACCCACTGCTCCACTTCCGCCCTTCGCCGGCGCGGGGCGTGGCCGTGGTGGGCGAAAAGGCGGCCGCCGTGTACGAGGTGCTGGTACGCCAGGGCAAAACCATGTTCTTCCAGCCGCTGCCAACCCCGGAAGCGCCGCCCGCCGCCCACGCCGCGAACCCCGGCCCCGGCGCAGCGGCGGCAACGGAAGTAGCCGCCGCCGCTGCCGCCCCTACCGAAACCGGGGCCGCTGCTGACATCACTGCTGCTGCCGAAACTGCTGCGGCGGTGGCCGACCAGGCTGCCGGAGTCCCGCGCCGGGCTGTGCCAACCGCGCACCGGCTGCAAACCGACGAGCCGGCCGCCCGGCTCGGACGCCGCCTGCTGAACACCTACTACACCGCCCGCACCAGCCTCGAAGAACAGGGCGTAAACATCCTCTACCTGGCCCTAGGAATGCTGACCTGGTACGAGGACGAGCGCAGCCCCGAGCCGCGCCAGGCCCCGCTGCTGCTGCTGCCCGTGCTGCTGGAGCGCGGCAGCGCCGCCGAGCGGTTCGGCCTGCGCCACACCGGGGCCGAAATCGAGGGCAACCTCTCGCTGCAGGCCCGCCTGAAAGCCAGCTTCGGCCTGGCCCTGCCCCTGCCCGATGCCAGCGACGACAGCGAGGCGCTGAACCTGCCCGCCTACTTCGCCACCGTAGCGGCCGCCGTGGCCGGCATGCCCCGCTGGAAAGTAGCCCCGGACCGCATCGCGCTGGGCTTTTTCTCGTTCGGCAAGCTGCTGCTTTACCGCGACCTCGACCCGGCCGGGTGGCCCGCGGCGGCCCCGCTGCTGGGCCACCCGGCCATCGAGGCGCTGCTGGGGGAGGAGGCGGGCTTTCGCGATGCCGCGCCGAGTGCGGGCGACGAGGCTTTTCTGGATACCGACACGCCGGCCGCCGAGCTGCACCAGGTGCTCGATGCTGACTCGTCGCAGCTGCTGGCGCTGCTGGCGGTGCGCGAGGGGCGCAACCTGGTGATTCAGGGACCGCCCGGCACGGGCAAGTCGCAAACCATTGCCAACCTGCTGGCCGAAGCCATCGGGGCGGGCAAGAAGGTGCTGTTCGTGGCCGAAAAAATGGCGGCCCTGGAAGTAGTAAAGCGCCGCCTCGACCAAATGGGCCTGGGCGCCGCCTGCCTGGAGTTGCACTCGCACAAAGCCAACAAAAAGGCCCTGCTCGACGAGTTGCGGCAAACCCTGGCCCTGGGCCGCCCCGTCGAAACGGCGGCCCTGGATGATGACTTGAGCCAGCTGCCCGCGCTGCGAACGACGCTCAACGACTACGCCCACGCCGTAAATGCCCCCGTGGGCCACTCACGCCGCTCGGCCCAGCAAATTGCCGGTGCCCTGCTGGCCCTTACCGACCAAAG
>JANXMN010000186.1 GCA_025354605.1 Hymenobacter sp.
TGGCATTTGGAGCAAAAAGAACGTCATGCAGAGCGCAGCGAAGCATCTTTACCGCAGTCGTTATTCCACCTTATTGGGTTACTAGCGCGGGAAAGAGGCTTCGCTGCGCTCTGCATGACGTTCATATGGCTCTATACATCCTCAACACGCAACCTTCTGCCGGGCTAAAGCTGTTAGCTTAGCTCCCGACTTATTTACGCGCCGCTTTGTACGCCATCATCGACCTTGAAACCACCGGCGGGCAGCCCACTCAGGACCGCATCACCGAAATTGCCATTTACATTCACGACGGCGAGAAAATTGTCGATGAATACGCTACCCTGCTGAACCCCGGGCGGGCTATTCCGCCGTTCATCACCCAGCTCACGGGTATTACCAACGACATGGTGAGCGACGCGCCGCGCTTCCACGAGGTGGCCCGCAAGGTGGTGGAAATGACTGAGGGCTGCGTGTTCGTGGCCCATAACGTGCGCTTCGACTACTCATTTCTGAAGAAGGAGTTTGCCGACCTGGGCTACAACTACTCGCGCAAAACCCTGTGTACCGTGCGCCTCTCGCGCAGCCTCATTCCGGGCCAGCCGAGCTACAGCCTGGGCAAGCTCTGCCAGAACATCGGCATTCCGCTCGAAGGCCGGCACCGAGCCGCCGGCGATGCGCTTGCCACGGCGCTGCTCTTCGGCAAGCTTCTCAAAATCACCAGCGAGAGCGACGACTTGCCCCACGGCACTGATACCAGCCACACCCTGGCCCGCGTAGACGCTCTGGCCCCATCGGGCCAACGGCCCGCCGACGCCAAAAAGCCCTCGCCCAAGCGCGTGGCGGCCGTACAAACTGCCATCCGGGAGGCGCTGATGCCACCGCTGCTGGCGGCCTCGGTAGTGGCCAGCCTGCCGCAGGCTACGGGCGTGTATTACTTCCACAACGAGGCCGGCGAGGTGATTTATGTGGGGAAGAGCATCAATATCTACAAGCGGATTCAGCAGCACTTCGCCATCGATGTGAAGTCGCGCAAGAGTTTGGAATTCAAGAATTCCATTGCCGACATTACCTGGGAGCTGACTGGCTCGGAGCTGGTGGCGCTGCTCTACGAGTCGCACCTGATTAAGCAGATGAAGCCGGCGTACAACCGGGCCCAGCGGCGCTCGGTGTTTCCGGCGGGCATCTACCTGCGCACCGACGAGCAGGGCTACAAGCGTTTGGCCTACGGGCGGGCCGATGCGCGCAACGCCGAAATTCCCATCATTGCCTTGGGCAACCAGTACAAGGCGCAGGGCTTTCTGTACCACAAGGTGGCCAAGTTCAACCTGTGCCAGAAGCTTTGCGGGCTCTACAAAACCACGGGGCCGTGCTTCGACTATCAGGTGCACCATTGCCTGGGGGCCTGCGTGGGCCAGGAGCCGCCGGAGAGCTATAATCTGCGCGTGGATGAAGCCATCGACAGCATCAGCTACGAACACGAAACGTTCGTCGTTATTGGGGCGGGCCGCCGCGAGCTGGAAAAGAGCATCGTGCTGGTCGAGAACGGGCGCTACCGCGGCTTCGGCTACGTAGACGAGACGTTTTCGGCGCGCAAGCTGGCCGATTTCCGCGATGTGATTAAGGCTTACACGGATAATAAGGACATTCAGCAGATTATCCGGCTGCACTTGCGCACCAAGCACAAGGGGGAAAAGGTGAAGGTGTTTGGGTGAGGCGTTTAGGGCTTTAAGAAGTCGCTCAGGCGCTTTAGGAGTTGGCGATGCAGGTCGGACGTAATGCTGCCTAGTATGCCCTGAATCTGGTGGCGCGGCAGCACCACCAGATACCCCAGCCGCACGACGGAAGCCATCCGCAAGCCAGTTTCGGCAAAATCAGCGTTCGTCGGCATCATTACTTCGTCGAAGCCCACAACCGTTTGATGGAGCTGGCTGCTCACGCCGCACAGCAATAAATCGCCTTAGGGCGGCAACTGCCGCAGCTTTAAGTCTGGACGGATTTTCGCTGCGCCGTCGGCCTGAGGCAGGCGGGCTAGCACCAGCTTAGCCTCCACGATATTCCGGGTTGATTACTTTCAAATCGGCCTCCGTGTAATCAGGCTCATCGTCTCCGTAAGCGGCGTTAAACGCTTGTCCAGAAAACCGAAACCATTCCGCACGGTCATCCTCAACGGATAGTGGCTGAGTAGAGCGCGCTTCGAATTCGGCGAACCAAGCGCTAAAATCGGCCAGTTGTTCGGGCGTGAGTTGGGAAACAGCTTTTTCGATTTCTTGAATGGAGGGAGTCATAACCAATAAGTTTCCGCTTAAAGCAATAAACCGGGCCGCCGAATCCAATTCAGCGGCCCGCAACAAATTTAAGCAGTATCAGCTTACTTCTTGCCCGCCACAATCTCGTCCACCACGGTCGGGTCGAGCAGGGTGGTTACGTCGCCGAGGTTAGTGGTTTCGCCTTCGGCTACTTTGCGCAGGATGCGCCGCATGATTTTGCCGGAGCGGGTTTTGGGCAGGCCGGAAACCAGCTGGATTTTGTCGGGCTTGGCGATTTTGCCGATTTCGGCCACCACGGTTTCGATGATGCTGGCTTCCCACTGGCTGCGCTCGGCGGCGGTTTTGGGCAGGCCGGCGCGGCAGATGACGTAGGCGTAGATGCCCTGGCCCTTCACGTCGTGCGGGTAGCCGACCACGGCCGACTCCACCACGTGCTCGTTCTGGTTGATGGCGTTTTCGATTTCGGCCGTGCCGAAGCGGTGGCCCGATACATTGATAACGTCGTCGACGCGGCCGATAATGCGGTAAAGCCCGTTTTCATCGCGCCGCGCGCCGTCGCCGGTGAAATAGTAGCCGGGGTAGGGCCGGAAGTAGGTTTGCTGAGCGCGCTCGTGGTCGCCCCAGGTGGTGCGGATGCTGCCGGGCCAGCTGGCTTTGATGGCGAGGTAGCCCTCTTGGTCGTTGCCCTCGATTTCGGAGCCGTCCTGGGCCAGCAGCACGGGCTGCACCCCCGGCAGCGGCAGGCCGGCGCGGGCGGGCACGCTGGGCGTGATGCCGGCCAAAGCCGAAATCATGATGCCGCCGGTTTCGGTCTGCCACCAGGTGTCCACGATGGGGCAGCGGCCCTTGCCGATGTGCTGGTCGTACCAGTGCCAGGCTTCCTCGTTGATGGGCTCGCCCACCGAGCCCAGCACGCGCAGGCTGTGCAGCGA
>JANXMN010000351.1 GCA_025354605.1 Hymenobacter sp.
CACGGCCGGCGCGGGCTGGGCCTACGACTACGGGACCGCCCAGGATTCGAAGGAGATGTTTGAGTACCTCTACAAATACTCGCCTTACCACGCCATCCGGCCGGCCAGCTACCCCGCTACGCTCGTCACCACCGCCGACCACGACGACCGGGTGGTGCCCGCGCACTCGTTCAAGTTCGGCCAGCGCCTGCAGGACTCGCAGCAGGGTCCGCTGCCGGTGCTCATCCGCATCGAAACCAAGGCCGGCCACGGCGCGGGCCGCTCCACCGCCCAGGTCATCGGCGAGCAGACCGACAAATGGGCATTTCTGTTCCAGAATATGGGCCTGGTGCCGTATCAGGCCAATTAATTTCAAAGAGTGAAACCACCAAAAAAGGCTTGCCGACAACTGTCAGCAAGCCTTTTTTGACAGTTTTTTTTCTGGGCGGACCTTATCAAAAGCCCGCGTGGCCGAGCGGTGGACTAACTACGAGCTGGCGCTGCCTGGCCGCCATGCGCGGGGCAAGGGAGGGCTTCATTGCTATGATTTGCCCGTTTTCCGGGCTGACGGCAACCCCGGCTGCCGGGGGCAGGTATCAGTAGCAACTCAGGACGCGATGGTAACAATTGCTGCACCGGGCCGCTTGCCTGTTGCGGCTGCATCATAGCCGGCTGTTTTCCGCGTCTTCCTGCCTCTTTTTTCGTCCCCGATTTTGGCCAACCCACCTGCTTCCATTTCTGATTCCCGCGCCGCCAGCGCCGCCCTTATCGTGGTGGCCGGCGCCACTGGCGACCTGGGCCACCGCATCGTCGAGAACCTGCTCGCGCGCGGGGCCACCGTGCGCGCCCTGCTCCGCCCCGGCAGCGCCGCTAAGCCGGCTGCAACCGCCTTACGCGCCAAAGGAGCGGAAATCGTGGAAGTCGATTTTGCTAATGCTGCCGCCCTCGCCCAAGCCTGCGCCGGGGCCGCCTGCGTGGTATCGGCCCTGAACGGCCTGCGGGAGGTGATGGTCGACGCGCAAACGCAGCTGCTTAAAGCGGCCGTGGCCGTCAGCGTGCCCCGCTTCATTCCTTCTGATTTCTCGGCCGATTTCAGTCGCCTGCCCGAAGGAGCCAACCGTAACTTCGACCTGCGCCGAGAGTTTGGCCGCCGGCTCGATGCCGCGCCCATCCGGGCCACGTCCATTCTCAACGGTATGTTCACTGACCTGCTGCTGGGCCAAGCCCCGGTGGTGCTGTTCGGGTTAAAGCGCGTGCTCTACTACGGCAGCGCCGACCAGCCTCTCGACTTCACCACCATTGCAGACACGGCCGCGTATGCCGCCGCCGCTGCCCTCGACCCGACTACGCCGCGCTACCTGCGCGTGGCTGGCGAGGTTGCCACCATTCGTGGCGTGCAGGCGGCCGCCGGCCTTGCCACCGGCCAGCCTTTTGGTTTGCTGCGCCCCGGCGGCCTCGGCCTGCTGGGCCTGCTGATAAAAATCACCCGCAAGCTAATGCCAGCCACCGACGACGTGTTCCCGCCCTGGCAGGGCATGCAATACCTGCACAATATGCTCAGCGGCCAGGCCAAGCTGCCCGGCCCCCTCGACAACGCCCGCTACCCCGAAATCCGCTGGACTTCCATTCGCGAAGTACTAGCTATCAAACAGTAGCCCCGGCCACCATTTCAGTTGCCTCGTTACCGCCCAACAGCCAGCCCCTTGCCGCCCCCGATGTCCTCCTCAAATGCCCTGCGCGAGTCGGCCGTGCTGGTGCCCGTGTTCCGTGATGCCGCCGGCGAGCTGCAAGTGGTGATGGTGCGGCGTGGCAACTTCGGTGTGCACGGCGGACAGCTGGCGTTTCCCGGCGGCAAGCGCGACCCCGACGACGCAACCCTGCTGGCCACCGCCCTGCGCGAAACGCACGAGGAAGTAGGCCTGGATTCGGCCGCCATTGAGGTGCTGGCCGAGCTCCCGCCCATTAGTACGCGCACTACGGGCTTCCACATCGCACCATTTTTGGCCCGGGTGAGCCCGTCGCCCACCTGGCAGTTTGCGCAACCCGAAATCGCCGAGGTGCTCGAAATTTCCCTGTGCCACCTCGCCGACCCCACCACCACCGGCCAGGAGGAGTGGCACTTCCCCGGCGGGGCCGAACCAGAGCTCATTTCCTTCTGGCGGGTAGGGCCGCATTACCTCTGGGGTGCCAGCTACCGCATCCTGCACCCGCTACTGCCGCGCCTGCTGGCCGGCGAGTGGGTATAGTGGCTCGCACCGTGTCCAACTCTGCACGGCACGGCAAATGCTACGCGCCCCGGGCGCTTTTCCTGCCCCGTCCCGCCGCCGCCCCGCCCGCTGCCCCCACCGCTGGCACGATACCATAGCTTCTGCCCTACGGTAGCCTCGACCACCCCCGCCCGCCGCTGAAGAAACGGAAGCTGCTGCAGTAGCTTCAAGCGGGCGTCAGAAACTAAGCGGAATCTTCGTAGTTTTGGATAGTATGAAAATCACGCTGGAAATCCCCGACAACAAAGCGGCATTCATGATGGAGTTGCTGCAAAGCCTGCCCTTCGTGAAGGCCACGCCGGCCCGCACGAAAGCTAAGCCGCAGGATGAAACGGAGTACCTATTGAGCAACCCCGCCAATGCCCGCGAATTGCTGGAATCTATCGAGCAGATTCGGCAGGGGCAGACCGTGCCGATGATAGAGCTGAGCTAATGCTGGTCAGCTTCTCCCAAAAAGCGTGGGCGCATTACCTGCACTGGCAGGAAACCGACCGCGATATTCTGCACAAAATCAACGACCTCATCAAAGAATGCACACGTACGCCTCACAAAGGCACGGGCAAGCCGGAGACGTTGAAAAACGAGTTACGTGGCTTCTGGTCGCGCCGTATCAATCACGAGCACCGCTTGGTGTATCAGGTGCAAGGCGGAACCCTGTTTATTGCTGCCTGTCGCTTCCACTACGAGAAGTAGCCCGCCCGCCGCCAGCACGACACGACAGCTTCTGCCCCACACGCCCCGCCCGCCGCTGAAGAAACGGGAGCTTCTGGCGTAACTTAGTCATATGAAAGTCGCTTTTGAATTGGAGTTTCCCGACGAACAGGCTGCCGATGCTTTCCGCTGGCTGCAGAACCTGCCGGCGGGCTGGGCCGCTCGGTGGAAGCAGCGCAAGTCAAAGCAGAACATCATTGCCCCCGAGTCGGGTAACCAACCAAAACTCTCGGAAGCCGACCAAAACCGGCTGCTGGATGAGTTCACTGGTTCCTGGCAATCGGATGAAGATGGAACGGAACTGGCCCGCCAAATTCGAGAGTCCCGCTACTTCCGCGACCGTGATGTGGAGCTATGAGCCAATACCTGCTCGATACCAACATCTGCATACATTGGTCGAAAGACGAATTTGGCTTGCGCCAGAAAATACGGCAAGTAGGCGTCAGCAACTGCTTTCTGAGTGAGTTGAGCATTGCAGATTTATGGCATTGCCAAAAGCGCCCCTGCCCGGCAAGCCGCCAACCGCCACTCGCTGGGCCTTTTGCAACAACTTTTTGCGGGCCGCATTCTGCTGGTCAGTCCCAGCTTTGAAGCGTATGGCGCGGAGAAAGTGCGCCTGCGCGCCATGGGCCGCCCCGTTGATGATTTTGACCTGATGATAGGCTGCACGGCGGTGGCTCACGGACTCACGCTCGTCACGCGCAACACCCGCCACTTCGCCGACCTCTCCGGCCTGCGGCTGGAAAATTGGATTGACCAGTTCTAACCGCGCCGCCAGCCCGCTACCCCCGCTTCTCCCACCCGCCCCGCCCGTTGCGGCCGCCGCTGAAGAAACAGTAGCTGCTGCGTAGCTTAGTAACATGAGAGTAGCCCTTGAATTAGAGTTTCCCGATGAGCAAGCCGCTTCCGTCATGCGAAAGTTGCAGGACTTGCCGGAAATGACTATCCGCTTTTTGAAGACTGATGCGTTAGAGCCTCGGAGCCCGTTGGCTGCACAACATTTAATTGGGAAAGCCCCCTTGTCGGAACAAGAGCAAAACGAATTGCTTGATAAGGTATTCGGCTCTTGGCAACAGGAAGAAGGAGAGGAAGATTTGATGAGCCAGATTTACGGCTCCCGGCGTGACGCTCCGCGTGAAGTAAACCTATGACGGCTTACCTACTGGATACCAACATCTGCGTTTACCTCATCAACGGCAAATATGAGTTGGCAGCCCGCTTAAGGAGCACCAAAATCAGCAACTGCTTTTTGAGCGAGTTGACCGTAGCCGAGCTTCTTTACGGCGTTGCCAACAGTTCACCTACGCACCAACTGGCAAACCGCCAGCGGCTAGATGATTTTCTGTTGCTGTTTGATGAGCGGATTTTGCCTATTTCCGATTCACTGGAATCTTACGCCCAGCAGAAAGCCCATTTAAAACGCTTGGGGCGCTTGCAAGGCGAATTCGATATGCTGATTGGCAGTGTCGCGGTAGCCCATCGCCTAACGTTGATTACGCACAACACTGCTCATTTTTCAAACATGGCTGGCATTGTATTGGCGGATTGGGTGCAGAAATATGAAGATGCACAGTCGAAGGAGTCGGAGGAAGAAACCATATAAGTCCCCACCCGCCGCCAGCCCGACACCCCCGCCCACCCCAACGCCCCCCACTCGCCGCCCGCGCCGCTGGAACGATACTACAGCTTCTGCCCAACGGCCGCCCCCCGCCCGCCGCCCCCGCCGCTGAAGAAACTAGAGCTTCTGTAGTAGCTTGCTCCAACATAGATTCCAAAGAGGTTTTTCCGAATTGCTCTAACCTTTTGTTTTCACTCAAAGCTTGCATGAACATCTACCAACATGGCAATTAAGAAAGAAGCGTTAGAAAGCCACTTTAATAACAAACCCAAAGAAAAATCAATTGCAGTAAATTTTGACGAAGCATTTGATATAGGATTTGGAGCAGTTAAAGAAGAAATGTCTATATGGTTTGCTGCTCCACACAATAGAACTAAAGAAAGGTTTGGCTTTCAAAAAGAAGTTCTTGTTGTAT
>JANXMN010000400.1 GCA_025354605.1 Hymenobacter sp.
CGAGGGTGCCGGGGGCAACAACCTGACCCTCTCCTACGCCCCGGGCCTGAACCAGACCGCCGGCTTCGTCCCCGTGCCCACCAGCGCCCTGTGCGCCGGCCCCGCCACCGCCAACGCCGCCCCCAACGCCACCGCCGCTACGAATGCTGGTTTGCAAAGCTCGGCGGCAGCTACTACCCTCTCGCCGGGCCTGAGCGGCACCGACTCGGACGGCACCCTTGCCTACTTCCACATCCTGACCCTGCCCACCGGCGGCACACTCGCCCTCGGCGGCGTGGCTGTGGTGGTGGGCCAGGGCCTAACGGCGGCACAGGCCGCGACGCTCACCTTCGACCCCAACGGCACATTCACCGGCACGGCTACGTTCCAGTTCAGCGTGACCGACAACCTGGGCCGCACCAGCGCGGCCAGCGCCTACGCGCCCCCGGCCACCGCCGCCGGCAGCACCTATTCCATCCCCGTACTCAACTCGCCGCCGGTAGTGGCCAACATCACCAACGTGACGCTGGTGAACACCAGCCCCGCCGTAGCGCTGAACCCCGGCGTGAGTGCCACCGACGCCGATGGCAGCGTGGCCTCCTACACAGTAACCGGGCCGGCCACCAGCGGCACCCTGTTTTACCAGGGCACTCCCGTTAACACGACCATCAGCATTCCGGCCGCCAACATTGGCCAGCTGACCTACCAACCGGCAGTTGGCTTCGTGGGCAACGCGACGTTCACCTTCACCGCTACCGATAACCTGGCTCAGACCAGCGGCTCGGCTACGTACACCATTCCGGTGATAAGCCCCGCTGACCTAAGCACGGTGCTGCGCGGCACGGGCGCGCCCGGCGGCGCCCAAATCCTACAGGCGCCCCAAGGCAGCCTGGTGTTCTTCGAAGCCACCACCACAAACAACGGGCCCGGCGTGGCCAACAACACGGTCATCACCATCAAACTGCCGGCGGGCCTCACGGGGGTTTCACTCTCGAACAGCGGCACGTACAACACCGCCACGGGTGATGCCACTTTCCCTGCCGTGAACCTGGGCGTGGGCCAGTCCTTTTCCCGCAACATCGCCTTCACCATGCTGGGCACCACGGTCAACGCCACGGCGTCGGCGGCGTCGAGCGTGCCGGACCAGAACAGCAGCAACAACACGGGCGCGGCGTTCATCAACCCCACGCAGGTGGCCGACATTATTGTGGCCATCAACGGCCCGACCCGGGTGCTCACCAACGGCGTAGTGCTTTATACTGTGGTGCCCACCAACCTGGGCCCGAGCACGGCCACCGGCATCACGCTGCGCGCCCAGCTGCCGCTCAACCTGAACGGCGTGGCAGTTTCGAACGGGGGCGTATACAACCCCGCCACGGGCTTGGTAACGTGGAGTACGATTGGAACGCTCGTTAATGGAGCAAGCGTAAACTACACGGTAAAATTCAATGCTCCAAGCTCAACGGGCACCATTCTGGCGCCATCGGCCACTTACAGCGCGGCGGCTTCGGCCACCAGCACCACGGCCGACGGCGACCCGGTGAGTGCCAACAACAACGGCACCAACGGGGCGGCGCTCATTACTACGCAGGTGGCCAGCCAGGCCGCCACGCTGCTGTGCATCGCGCCCAGCATCACCGACGCGTCGTTAAGCAACGGCAATTTTAACACGTATTATCCCGGCCTGGGCACGTCGGGCACGTCTTCGCTCACGGTGGGCACGCCATCACCCCGCGGGGCCAGCACGCCCCTGGCCAATGGCGACGTGGTATTGATTATGCAAATGCAGGGCAGCGACCTGGACGCTTCGAACACCGACAGCTACGGCGACGGACTGGGTGGTGATGTAGTGGGCAGCGGTAGCTTGCTGAACAGCAATTTCACGGCGGGCGTGTACGAGTACAACGTGGTGAGCACCTTCAACGCGGGCACCGGTGCCGTGACCTTTACGCAACCCCTGGCCTTTGGCTACAGCAACGCCGACGCTACAGGTGGCGCTAACCCGAGCGGCCAGCGCCGCTACCAGGTAATCCGGGTGCCGCTTTACCGCGACGTGACCCTGCTGAGCAACATTTCGGCGCCGCGCTGGGACGGCCTGACGGGCGGCGTGCTGGCCCTGGATGCCAGCGGCACACTCAATTTCAACGGCTTTAAAATCGACATGTCCGGCCGCGGCTTCCGTGGCGCCGCTGGCCAGCAATTCAACGGGGCGGGCGGCGTGCTCTCGTCCGACTACCGTCATTCCACTACCCTAACCACCAGCGCCAACAAGGGGGAAGGCATTGCCGGCACGCCGCGCTTTTTGTTCGACCAGGAATATTTCGACGCCTACAAGGCAGGTGGAACCGGGGCTCCGGCCGCGCCCGTGCTTGATACCCGCACCACTAATCCTATCCGGACGGCGCTACTGCCGGGCACCCTCAACGATGGCTACCCCAACGGTGACCGGGGCCGCGGCGCCCCCGGCAACGCCGGTGGCGGTGGCGTCGACGGCAACCCCGGTGGCAATGACCAGAACACCGGCGGCGGCGGCGGCTCGAACGCAGCCCGCGGCGGGGTGGGCGGCAACGCCTGGGACTCGAACCGCGCCACCGGCGGCTTTGGCGGGGCCGACTTCACGCAGGCGACGGCTAGCCGCTTCATCATGGGCGGCGGCGGCGGCGGCGGCACTACCAACAACGGCACCGTAGCCGACCCCAATACCTACCCAGCCAACCAGGGCATTGTAGACGGCAGCGGCTTTACGTCATCGGGCGCGGCGGGTGGCGGCATCGTCATCATCCGCACCGGCAACGTAAATCCTGCGGCTGGCACCATCGACGTGAGCGGCGCTTCCATGCCTTTCGTGCCGCGCAACGACGCCTCGGGTGGCGGCGGGGCCGGCGGCTCGGTGCTGCTGCTGTGCAACGCTTCGAACAACGACTCAAACAACCCCGTGCTGCAGAACGTGGCCATCCTCGCCCGCGGCGGCGATGGCGGCTCGAACACGGGCGGCGGCTCGCCGCACGGCCCTGGCGGCGGCGGTGCCGGTGGCTTGGCTTTTTCTTCGTCGGTCATTGCCCCAAGTTCCAGCCTGACTCCCGGCGCTAACGGCCTCACCTTTGGCTTTGCCCAGTACGGCTCGGGCGTGGGCGCGGCAGCCTTGGGTCAGGTACAGAGCGGCATTACCCGCGCCGATGTGCCGAACGTAGTGTCGTCCTGCGCAGCCGACGTAGTGACTACGCTTAACACCAATGTAAACTCGCAGATTCCGGGTCAGCCGATTGTCTTCACGATGACCACGGTCAACAACGGGCCCGGCACAGCCTTCGGCGTGGTGCAAACCATCCGGTTGGTGCCTTTCCTGCCCATTGGCAGCGTACTGGTAAACGGCGCTTCGGCAACCAGCGTGAGCGGCACGGTGGCTACCTACCCCACTGCCACCTACGACCAGGCCACGGGCATCGTCACCTTCACGGCCGTGCCCACGCTCAACCCTGGCAGCCTGCCCAGCACCAACGTGCTGACCAACACACTGACTCTGACCATGCCCAACAGCACCGTGCAGGGCGTGGCGGCCTCCACTTCGACCGGCGACCTCGACTCGCGCCTGGCCAACAACGACGGGTCGCTCTTCCCGGCGCAGGTGGCCGTCACGGCCATCAACACGCTGGCCGGCATCATTTACGACGACGTGAACTACGGCGGCGGCAGCGGACGGACTTTCAGCGCGGCCAACGCGTCGGCCACGGGCAGCGGCTTTGCCAGCGGGGCCATCGGCTCGCCGGGCACACGCGTGGAGCTGTATGCGGGCAATGCCTTTTACGGCGCCACGGTAACGGGTGTCGACGGGGTATATGGCTTTGCCAGCGTGCCCCTGGGCAACTACACGGTGCGCGTGGTGAACAGCTCCGTTAAATCGGCCCGCGACAACATGGCCACTGGGACGGTGCCGGTGCAAACATTCCGGCGCACCACCGTGGGCAGCACCCTGGTGGACGACCCGAACCGGGTAGGCGGCGAAAACCCTGCGCTAGCCGATGGCATTGCGAATGCGGGCACGGGTACAGTGGTGCTCAACTTTACGGGCCTCAACCCGAGCAACACCGACAACACGGCCTTTGTGGACCAAGTGGAAATAGTGGACGTAGTGACCGGCAACGTGGTGCCCACGGGCGGCCCGGCCAACGCCAGCTTTGAAACGCCCGCGCTGGCCGCCAACACCGCCCAGTACAACCCCGCCGGGGCTACCTGGACGTTCCAGACGCAATCCGGACTCGACGGTTCGGGCCTGACCAACGGCAACGCCCTGGGCAGCCCAGCCGCTCCGCAGGGCGTGCAATCGGCTTTTGTGCAGGGCGTGGGCACGTTTGCCCAAACCCTAACCCTGCCGGTGGGCACCTACCAGGTGCGCTTCCGCACGGCTCAGCGCAACACCGGCGGCGGCTCGGGCAACGACCAGACCGTGTCGGTGCGCATCGGAACCAACGTGCCCGCTAACCAGATTGGCGCGGTGCAGCCGGCCAACAACGGCACTTTCGCTACCTACCAGACCGGCACCTTCACGGTGGCGGGCTTTGCCCTGAGCAGCGTGGTGGCCCAAAGCCAGGCGGCCGTGACGGTGGGCGCTACCCCCGTGACGAACGTGGACTTTGGCTACAACTTCTCGACCGTCACCAACAAAAACGACGCCGGCCAGGGCTCACTGCGGCAGTTCATTGCCAACGCCAATGCCCTGCCCAACGGCAAGCTTGACCAGGACGCCAGCTCGAACGGCGGCGACAACCCCGTAGCCACGGTGGAAAAATCCTTGTTCATGGTACCCGATGGCCAGGCCCACGCCGGCCTGCTGGCCAACGGCAGCGGCGGCCCAGCCAACCAGCTGAGTGCCCAGGGCGTGGTGGTCGTCATCCCGGCCACGGCCCTGCCAGCCATCACGCGCACCAACGTGAGCATCGACGGCACCACCCAAACCCTGAACATTGGCAACACCAACGCCACTTCCTTTGGAGCCGGGGGCACGGTTGGCGTAGGCCCCGACGGCCGCCTGGGTACTGCCGATGACGTGGCCCTGCCCGTCCTTACCGGCCCGGAAGTGCAACTGGTGGGCACCCCCGGCCAGG
Organism: Hymenobacter sp.; assembly: GCA_025354605.1. GTDB lineage: Bacteria > Bacteroidota > Bacteroidia > Cytophagales > Hymenobacteraceae > Hymenobacter. Next base: position 5,082 of record JANXMN010000400.1, read on the forward strand.
CCGGCTCGGAAGTGGGCCTGAGCCTAGAAAACACCGGCGCCGTGGTGCGCGGGCTAAGCATTTACGGCTTTGGCAACACCGGCGGCAGCGGCAGTGGCAACCCCACCGGCGCCGACATCCGGGTGACGGGCGCGGCCCTGAGCGGCATTTTGATTACTGGCAATGTGATTGGGTCGGCCGCGACGAGCTTCGCCGACCCTGGTTCGGCCGCCACCCGCAGCACCGGCAACGGCATTCTGCTGAGCGGCTTCGGAGTAGGCAGCACGGTATCGGCCCAGATGACCAACAACCTGATTGGTTTCCACGGAGCCAGCGGCATCGAGAACCTAGCCAGCGCCACGCCCACCAGCCTGGTGATTCAGGGCAATGAGATACGCAGCAACGCCCTGCTGGCCCTCGCCTCCGACGGCGTGCGCATGGGTGGCGCCGGTGGCCAGGTGCTCAACAACCTGATTGCAAGCAACCAAGGCTCCGGCGTGGACCTGGACGGCACCAACGGCGCCGTGACGGTGCTGGGCAACACCGTGCAGAACAACGGCGCGGGCGGCACCGAAACGGCCGGCATCCGCGCCTACGGCCAGGGCAATACGGTGAGTCAAAACGTGGTAAGCACCAATGCCGGCGATGGCGTGCTGGTGCGGCCAGGCACCAACACGGTCAACGTGTCGGGCTCGACGGTCATCTCGCTTAACTCTATTACCGCCAACGGCCAGCTCGGCATCAACCTACTCGATAGCGGCGAAAACGAAAGCACCGGGGCAGCAGCCGGCGGCCGGGTCACGCTCAATGACCTGAACGATTCCGACGGCAGAAAAAGCGGCACTTCCGCCGTTGGCGGCAACGGCTTGCTGAACTTCACGGTAGTGGACCAGGCCCGCATCAACGGCACCAACCTGCTCGTTCGCGGCTACACGCGCCCCGGCGCCCGCATCGAGCTGTTTCTGGTGGGCACCGCCGATGCCACGGGCTTCGGCGAGGGTGGCACCTACCTGCTGGCGCTCACCGAAGGCAACACCGTACCGGCCAACGGCCCGGTCGACGGCCTCTCCACCACCGGCTCGTACAGCGGGCTCATCAACGGCCGCAACCAGGGCACCGACAACACCAACCGGTTCAGCTTCAGCATTCCGCTGTCCTCGCTGCCCGCCGGCGTGGTGCAGGGGTCGGTGCTGAGCGCCACGGCCACCTTCGCCGCCGTGGGCACGTCGGAGTTCTCGGGCGTGGTGCCCGTGGGCACCGGTCCGCTGCCGGTCGAGCTGATAGAGTTCACCGCGCAGGCCGTACACGACGTGGACGCACGCTTGGCATGGCGCACGGCTTCGGAGAAGAACAGCGACCATTTCGACGTGGAGCGCAGCCTCGACGGCACAGCTTTCGCGGCCATCGCCCAGGTGCGGGGCCAGGGCAATTCGACCTCTCCCACCGACTACGCCCTGACCGATACCGGCATTGGCACCAAAGTGCGCGGGTTGGTATACTACCGCCTGCGCCAGGTAGACACCGACGGCACCACGGCCTTCTCGCCGGTGCGCACGGTGACCTTTGCTGCTCCTGCCGCCGGGGTTCCAGGCATCAGTTTATACCCCAACCCGACCACGTCTTCGGTGCAGCTCGACCTCACGAAGCTGCCTGCCGGGGCCTACCAGGTGGTGGTACTCGACGCCTTGGGTCGCAGCGTGTTGGGCCTAACACTGGAAGCCGGCCGGGCCCACGCGCTAGACCTGGCACCCGTGGCTACCGGCACCTACACCGTGCTGGTACGCGGCGTAGCCAACGGCAAAGCCCTGATGCTGGCCAAGCGCCTGGTGAAGGAATAGGCACTGTCCATTTCGGCATGTGCCGCACCAAAAAGCTCCGTCCCAACACTTGGGGCGGAGCTTTTTTTGACCCAGCCCGACGACCACGCAAAAGTGTCAACCTGTGCGTACGCAGCCGGGCCAGCGCGACCCAAAACCCGCTCCGGCCCGCCCCCCTACCTTTGCGACCATGATGCCGACCCTCGAAGAAAACGTCTCCCTCCGCCCCTACAATACCTTTGGTCTCGATGTGCAGGCCCGCTACTTCGCCCGCTTCGCCTCGGCCGATGAGCTACGCCAGCTGCTCCAGCTACCCGAGGTGCAGGCTGCCGAGCGGTTGATTCTGGGCGGCGGCTCCAACCTGCTGCTCACGCAGGATTTCGACGGCGTGGTGCTCCGCAACGAGATTCGCGGGCTGGAAATTTTGAGCGAAGACGGCGACGACCACACCGCGCTGGTACGGGCCGGGGCCGGCGAGAGCTGGCACGGCTTGGTCGAGTACAGCCTCGACCAGGGCCTGAGCGGCATCGAGAACCTGTCGCTGATTCCGGGCACGGTGGGCGCGGCTCCCCTGCAAAACATCGGCGCTTATGGGGCCGAGCTGCGCGACACCTTCGACCACCTCGAAGCCGTGGCAATGGCCACCGGCGCGGGCCGGGTATTCACGGCCCCCGAGTGCGGTTTCGGCTACCGCGAGAGCGTGTTCAAGCACAAGCTGAAGGGGCAATTCGTCGTCACGGCCGTGGTGCTGCGCCTGCACCGGCAGGCCCGCCCGTCCGGGTACGCGCCCAACGTACGCTACGGTGCCATTGCCGAGACGCTGGCCGAGATGGGGGTGGCCGGCGAGCCCACGCCGCACGAGGTGAGCCGGGCCGTGGTGCACATCCGGCGCTCGAAGCTGCCCGACCCGGCTGAAATTGGCAACGCGGGCTCCTTCTTCAAGAATCCCGAGCTCTCGCAAGCCGCCTTCGACCGCCTCAAAGCGCAATACCCCAACCTGCCCGGCTACCCGGTACCCGGCGGGGTGAAAGTGCCCGCCGGCTGGCTCATCGAGCAGGCAGGCTGGAAGGGCCTGCGCCGCGGCCCCGGGACGGGCACCCATGGCGTGCACGACCGCCAGGCCCTGGTATTGGTGAACCACGGCGGCGCTACCGGCCAGGAGCTGCGGGCATTGGCTGAAGACATAATAGCGGCCGTTAGGCAGCAGTTTGCTGTCGAGCTACACCCGGAAGTTAACATTTTGTAAAGATTAGGAAGAACGACAGCGAATAATAATTTAATTGAGGAGACAGCGGAAAATGAGTAATTTTTACTGAACTTTGCCTGGGCTCATTTTTTGAGCATCCGTTTATTTTCCAATTGCTTCGAGTATGACGACTTTGTTGCTCCTCGCTGGCTTATTCGCCGGTAGCCCGACCAATCCCCCTTCGCCCCCCGGCTCGGCGGTTCCGCCAGTGCTTACCGTGAAAGCGGCCCGGGCCCAGAGTCCCGGCAGCACCGTCACGGTTCGGGCGGTGGTTATTAATGGGTCTGAAATGGGCAACCTGCGCTACGTGCAGGATGCGGACGCGGGCCTGGCCCTGTACGCCCAGCCAAACAAGTTGCCGGGTTTTGCGGAGCTGCGGGCCGGCGACAGCATTCAGGTAACCGGCCAGCTCAAGGTCTATAATGGCCTGATTGAGATGGACCCGATTATGTCGTTTCACAAGCTAGCGGGCGGCGTGCGCGTACGCATGCTGCAGGTGCCCGCCGAGCGGGCCGCCGAAGCCTTTGTTGAAGCTAATGAAGGCCGCTTGATTGAAATGAACGGGGTAAAGCACCTCACTACAATCGGGGGCAATCCGGCCACCACGCTGGCCGGCAATACCAACTACTTAGTCGATAATATTCCTGGCACGCTGGTGCGCATTACCTCGACCAGCACCGGCCCGGACGGACTGGTGGACACCGCTCCACCGGCCGATGAAACGTTCGACGTGCGCGGTATCATGAGCCAGCACGCGCCCGGCGGTACCGGCGGCTACCAGCTCATGCCCCGCCTGGCCACCGACTTGGTGCGCGGTGGGGGCCTGCCCCGCCTCACCGAGGAGCCCGTGCCCGTGAATGTGACCTCGACCGGCTTCACGGTCGTGTTTTCGACGCTGAACCCCGGCGACACCCGCGTGCGCTACGGCCTCGATGCCAAAACGCTCAAGGATTCGCAGGTGGACGCGACCCTGACTACCCGCCACAGCATTGCCCTCACCAACCTGATTCCGGGCACCACCTATTATATCGAAGTAAGCTCGCGCAACGCGGCGGGCACCGAAACGGCCCCACCCGTTCCCTTCATCACGGCCAACGGGCGCCGCGGCCGCACCAGCAAGAACTAACACTGGCCAGCCCGCCGCCGAGCCTACCCTGCGCGCCCACTGTGCGACCATTGCATCCTAGCTGCTTTTGGCCCGGGAATGATGGTTCGAAGCCCCGGAATAGTCGGGTTCCTTAGCCGCATTAGCCCGGTTTGAAACGCTGGCTTTTGGGTGAAAACGGCTGCCGAGACCTGCGTGTTGATTCTGATAATATGATGATTATCAAACCATGAAGTTTGCGGTTGATTGAATCTTTTGGCAATTGAGCACGTCTCTGTCGCAGCCAGTCTGGCGGCGGTCCACCCAGGCCAAGGCTGGCAGGTTCCGTTGAAATTCAGCATCTTTGTGATTCCGCCCCAATCCTGACTAATTCATTTCATCCCCATTCATCTTTGTTTAATATGAAGAAATTTACTCTGCTGGCTTTGCTGGCGGGTGTGCTGGCCGGCGGCCCGGTCGCGGCCCAGACGGCCATCACCATTGCCGCTGCCCGGGCACAGGCTCCCACCTCCAACGGCACCGCCGGCCCCACGGTAACGGTGCGCGGCATCGTAACCAACGGCGACGAGTTGGGCTCGACGGTGAGCATCATCCGTTACATTCAGGATGGTACGTCTGGCGTGGGCGTGTACTCGACCGGCACGGGTGCCTTTGCCACCCAACTGAACCTGCTGGTACCCGGCGACAGCATCATCGTAACCGGCGGCCTGAAAATGTTTCGCGGCCTGCTCGAAGTAGACCCCATTAACTCGCTGACGGTGCTGGCCGGCAACCGGCCCGTGCCGGCCCCAGTGGTATTTACTGCCGCTCAGGCGGCCAACGCCTTTGCCGAGCAGTACGAAGGCCAGTTGATACGCATCAATGGTCTGACGTCGGTGAACACAACGGGTGGCGGCACGGTGTCGTCGTTCTCGGCCAATACCACTTACCGCCTCAACAACAACGCGGCCCTTGTTACCTACGTGCCCACCAACTCCAACGGCGCCGACGGCCTCATTGGCAAGCCCAGCCCCACCGGCACGTTCGATGCCGTGGGCATCGTGAGCCAGTATTCTTCCTCGGCCACTTCCACCACCGGCGGCTACCAGCTGCTGAACCGCAAGTACGCCGACTTCATCCAGGGCCTCACGCCTAACCTGACTTCCACGCCGGTGCCGAGCAACATCACCACCTCGGGCTTTGTCGTATCGTTTGGTACCAGCAACACGGGCAACACCCAGCTGGCGTACTCGCTCACCCCGACCGGTACATTCACGAACGTGCCCGGCAACACCGCTCTCACCACGGCGCACACCCAGGCCCTGACCGGCCTGCTACCTGGCACCATCTACTACGTACAGGCCATTTCGGTAAACACCGTGGGCCGCTCGGAGTCGCGCGTGGTGCCCATGATTACGGCTTCGCAGTCGTCGGGCGTCATCAAAAACTACTTCAATAACCCGGTTGATGCCACGCTGGCCCTGCCCGGCAACGTTTCGGTGTACACGCCCAACGGCAGCGCCGCCGACACGCTGGCCCGCTACATTGGCCGCGCTACCCAGACGCTGGATATTGCCATCTACAACTGGAACAGCACCATCATTCGCGATGCGGTGATTGCCGCTAAGAACCGTGGCGTGCGGGTGCGCCTCATCTACGAAGACGACAACAGCAACGTGAGCGTGGGCCAGCTGCCCACCACCATTCCCCGCATTGCCCGGCCGGTGCAGGCCGGCAGCAGCGGCAGCAGCATCATGCACAACAAGTTTGTAATCATTGATGCTGAGAACGCCAACCCCAACGTGCCGTGGGTATGGACGGGCTCGATGAACTGGACCGCCGCCCAACTCGCCTCCGACCGCAACAACGTGATTGCTATTCAGGACCAGGCCCTGGCCCGCGTGTACGCCGTGGAGTTTAATGAAATGTGGGGCTCGACCACTGACGTGCCCGGCACCATCATCTTCGGCTCGCGCAAAGCCGATAACACCCCGCACATCCTCAGCATCGGCGGCCGCGTGGTGGAGTCGTACTTCTCGCCCACCGATAACGTGAACGCCCGCCTGCTGACGGCCATTGCCACGGCCGACAACGACCTGCACTTCGAGTCGATGCTGATTACCCGCGCCGACCTGGCCCGCGCCATCGCCAGCCAGGTAACGACGCGCAACATCGCTGCCTGCTCCGATGGCCTCGTGAACGACACCAGCGGCACGGCCGGCTTCGCCTTCCGCCTGATGCAGGCGGGCCTGGGCACCCGCGTGGTGCTCAAGCGCGTGAGCGGCATTATGCACCACAAAACCCTGATTGTTGACGCCGGCGCCAGCCAGTCGGACCCGACGGTGTTCGTGGGCTCGCACAACTGGACGGCCTCGGCCGACACCGAGAATGACGAGAACACGCTGGTGGTGCACGATGCCCGCATTACCAACCGCTACTACCAGGAATACGCGGCCCGCATTGCCGAGCAGAACGCCGGCTTCACGGTGTGCCGCCTGGTGCTGGCCACCAAGAGCGGCAGCATTCAGGCCAGCACCCTGCAGGTGTACCCGAACCCGACCAGCGGTAGCTTCCAGCTGCACTTGGCCGCCGGAGCCGCCCGCACCGCCACGGTGGTGCTGCGCGACATCACCGGTCGCGTGGTACTCACCCGGACCCAGCCCCTAAACGGCATGGACCTGACCATTGACGCTACGACGCTGAAAACCGGCCTGTACATGGTGCAGGTGACTACTCTAGAGTCCGTGCAGACGGGCCGCGTGGTGATTCAGTAAGCAGCTTTAACCTGAAGAAGGGCGGCTCCCAGTGCGGGGGCCGCCTTTTTTTGTTGCTGGTTTCTGGTTGCTGGTTCCTGCATAGCAGAACGTCATGCGGAGCATTCTGCGCAACCCGAAACCAGCAACCAGAAACGAGAAACTCCTAATACCCCCGGCTCAGGTCGACCAGGTTTTCCAGCGGGCGGTTGTGGCGCAGGTGGTCAAGGTTGCGCAGCAGCTGGTCGACTTTGCCTTCGTCCTCATGGTGCTGGCCGCCGCCGGTGTGCTGGGTGAGAATGACATTGGGCAGGGTCCAGAGGGGGCTGTCGGCGGGCAGGGGTTCAATGGCCGTCACGTCGAGCACGGCCCCACCGAGGTAGCCGGCCTGCAGCAGGCGCAGCAGGGCGGGCTCGTCGGTGGTGTTGCCGCGCCCCACGCTGGCGTAGATGCTGCCGGGGCGCATGGCGGCGAATAAATCGGCCGAGTAGAACCCCTCGGCGCTGCCGGGCAGGCAGTTGATAACAATGTCGGTGTCGGGCAGCACGGCCCGCAGGTCGGCGTTGGTGCGCAGGGTGGCTTCGGGATGGTTGGGGGCCAGCATTTGCACAGGGCACTCGAAGGCCCGCAGCAGCCCGCGCAGCGCCCGCGCCACCGAGCCCGCCCCGAGCAGTACCACGCGCTGGCCACGCAGCAACGCCGCCCGGTTGCGCACGTGCGCCCGGCTGGCCCACTGCCGCTGGGCCTGCAGCACGGCCAATTCGGCCAGGTGGCGGTAGATGCTGAGCAGGCCACCGAGCATGGTTTCGGCGCAGGGCCAGGAGTAGAAGTCGCCCATGTTGGCTACGGGCAGGGGCAGGCGCAAGTGGCGGTAACGCTCGAAGCCGGCCGAATCGAGCTGCCAGAAACTGAGCAGGGGCGACGGGCCGGCTTCGAGCCAGGTGGGCGGCGGGTTGCCGAGTAGCACCTCGGTTTCCTGAAACGCGGGAAACTGCTGGCCAGGTGGCAGGTCGTGGTGAAAAGTAACTTCGAGGTCGGCGGGCAGCTGGCGTTGCAGATGGGTGCGGGCCGAGGGGTTCAGGGCAGCGTAAACGAAAAGTTTCATAGCGGCGCGGCCGGAACGACCGCAGGTGGGAGGTAGAAGTGAGCCCAAGAATCCGGGAGTCTGGTAAAGGTCCTGCAGGAAGGGCGTATTTTTCGGTAAAATCAGGCCCAGTGCCAAATCTTACCGTTTTTGCGCGCCCCGCTGGCGCAGCCTCCGCATGCGCGCCTACCTGCAACAGCACACCCAACTAACTGACAATGAGCTGGACCAAACGCTGGGTCTGTTCCGGCCCTGCGCTTTCCGCAAGGGCACGGCGCTTTTCCAGCCCGGCCCGCCGCCCGACCGCCTCTACTTTATTGAATCCGGCCTGGCCCGCGCCTACCGCCTGGTGCGCGGCGAAGACATTACCAGCGCCTTCTACGGGGCCGGTTCCTTCTGCTTCGACTCGCTGAGCATCGTGGCCCAGGTGCCCACCGAGCTGCACTTCGAATGCCTGACCGACGTGCAGGCCCACGAGATTCTTATTCCTGACCTCAACCGCCTGTTCCGGCGGGTGCCGGCCATCGAGCGCCTGGGCCGCCGCATCAACGAAGACCTGGTGTGCGGCCTTACTGAGCGCCTGCGCGCCTTCCAGATGGACGACCTGCGCACCCGCTACCTCTCGCTGCTGCGCCAGAACCCCGAGCTGATTCAGCAGGTGCCCCAGCGCCACATCGCCACCTATCTGGGCGTGAAGCCCGAGAGCCTGAGCCGCATGCGGGCGCAATTGTGAAAGATTCAGGCAAGACTTTTCCGGAGTCGAAACCGCTTATCGGGGATTGGCAAGAGCTTATCGGGGATTGGGAAGAGCTTGTCGGGGATTGGGAACAGCCTGTCGGGACTTGGGAACAGCTTGTCGGAACTTGGGAAGAGCTTGTCGGGACTTGGGAAGAGCTTATCGGGGATTGGGAAGAGCTTGTCGGGACTTGGGAATAGCGTGTCGGGACTTGGGAAGAGCTTGTCGGGGATTGGGAAAAGCTTGTCGGGACTTGGGAACAGCTTGTCGGGGATTGGAAAGAGCTTGTCGGGGATTGGAAAGAGCTTGTCTGGAATGGCAGCATGTTCTGTGGTCCGGCCGGCCGTGCATTTCTTAACCTACGTCATTTGGCGGGCTGCCGGAATCGGGTACTTTTACCGGCACTCCCCCTCCCACCCTATCCCGCCCCCCATGGCCAAGCAAGCTTACTCCCCCCGCGACCTCGCCTTCCACCTCCACGAAGTGCTGCGGGCCGAAGAGCTCGCCCGCTTCCCCTACTTCCAGGACCACGACCGCGGCTCCATCGACCTCGTGCTCGATACCGCCGGCCAGTTTGCCGACCAGCTGCTGAAGCCGCTGCTCACCGACATGGACCGGCAGGAGCCCCAGCTCATCGACGGCACCATTCGCCTGCACCCCGGCATGCAGGCCATCACCCGCCGCTTCGGGCAGGATGGCTGGATAAACGCCCTGTTTCCGTATGAGGAGGGCGGCCAGCAGCTGCCCGGCACGGTGTACAACGCGGCCGTGTTTGCCATGCAGGCCACCAATTACTCGGCCAGCATTCCGCCCTTCCTCACGCTGGGGGCTGCCAACCTGTTGCGTAGCTTCGCTACGCCCGAGCTGGCGGCGGCCTTCACCCCGCACATGTACGCCGGCAACTGGCAGGGTACCATGGCCCTGACCGAGCCCGACGCCGGCAGCTCGCTCTCCGACATCAGCACCTCGGCCGAGCCGACTGAGGCGGGCTACTACCGCTTGCGGGGCCAGAAAATCTACATTTCCTCGGGCGACCACGATGCCTGCGATAACGTGGTGCACCTCATGCTGGCCAAAATCAAAGGTGGGCCGGCGGGGGCCAAGGGCATTTCGCTGTTTGCGGTGCCGCGCCAGCGCGTGGCCGAGGGGCTGCCCAGCGGGGCAACGAAGCCGGAAGAACTGCGGTCGAACGATGTAGTAACGGCCGGCATCTACCACAAGCTTGGCTGCAAGGGTGCCCCCATTGCCCACCTCATGATTGGTGGCAACGACGACTGCCACGGCTACCTCGTGGGCGAGCCTAACAAGGGCCTGAGCTACATGTTCCAGATGATGAACGAGGCCCGGCTGGCCGTGGGCGTGAGCGCGGCGGCCATCGGCACGGCCGCCTACTACGCGGCCCTCGAATACGCCCGCGCCCGCCCCCAGGGCCGCCCTATCGCCAACCGCGACGTGACGCAGCCCCAAGTGCCCATCATCCAACACGCCGACGTGAAGCGCATGCTGCTCTTCCAAAAAGCCACCATGGAAGGCGCACTGGGCCTGCTGCTCCAGTGCAGCTACTACATGGACGTGGCCCACGCCGGCGAAGGCGAGGAAAAGGAAAACGCCGAGCTGCTGCTCGATTTGCTGATGCCCATTGCTAAAAGCTACCCCTCCGAAATGGGCGTGCTGAGCACCAGCGCGGCTATTCAGGTGCACGGCGGGGCGGGCTACACCACCGATTTCCCGGTGGAGCAGTTCTGGCGCGAGTCGCGCATTCACCCCATCCACGAGGGCACCACCGGCATTCAGGGCCTCGACTTGCTGGGCCGCAAAATCACGCTGCACGGCGGCAAGGCCGTGAGCCTGCTGCTGGCCGAAATCCAGGCCGCCCTGGCTGCTTCCGAAGCCGTGCCCGAGCTGGCCCCGCTGGCTGCGCAGCTTGGCAAAAGCGTGAGCATTCTGCAGCAGGTCACCGGCCACCTGCTGGGCGTGGCGG
>JANXMN010000409.1 GCA_025354605.1 Hymenobacter sp.
CAACGGAGCGGGAGAGATGCTTCGACAAGCTCAGCATGACCGTTCCAGAAAAACAAACTGCCCTCCCTACTTATACTAAAAACCAGCTGGCGCTGCGCAACGGGCAGGACCGTGACGAAATCTGGGTGGCCTACCGCGGCAACATCTACGATGTAAGCCGCTCGCGGCTATGGCGGCGCGGCAATCACTATGAGCACTGGGCTGGCCAGGACCTGACCACCGAACTGGATAAAGACGCCCCGCACACCGCCCACGTATTCGATAATTTCCCAGTAATTGGCCGGCTGCTGAAAAGCACGTCGCCCGCCTAAAAATTGATTTCTGAACAAGCAATAGCCTGTTTTCCGCGCTATGATGACCACCGAAGCACCCTCCGAATTCAACGACCTTGAAACCCTGCCCACCGCCGAGCTGCTGGCCGGCATGAACAAAGTGGACTACACCGTGCCCGAAACCGTCGCCGAAGCTCTGCCCCAAATAGAGCGGCTGGTGGAAGCCACGGTGGCCCGGCTGCGCGCGGGTGGTCGCCTGTTCTACATCGGGGCGGGCACCAGCGGGCGGCTGGGCGTGGTTGATGCCTCGGAGTGCCCGCCCACGTTCGGCGTGCCGGCCGAGATGGTGGTGGGCCTGATGGCGGGCGGCGACGGGGCCATTCGCGTAGCCGTAGAAGGCGCGGAGGACGACGCTGAGCAGGCCTGGCAGGACTTGCAGGCCCATAACATCAGCCCCAATGACGTATTGGTGGGCATTGCCGCCTCGGGCCGCACGCCCTACGTTATTGGTGGGCTGACGCAGGCACGGGCAGCCGGGCTGGCCACTGGCTGCGTGGTGTGCAATGCCGGCTCGGCCGTGGCGGCGGCCGCGGAGTTCCCGGTGGAGGTAGTGACGGGGCCGGAGTTCATCACGGGCAGCACGCGCCTCAAGGCTGGCTCGGCCCAGAAAATGGTGCTCAACATGCTCACCACGGCCACCTTTATCCGGCTGGGCTACGTGCGCGGCAACAAGATGGTCGACATGAAACTCTCCAACGTGAAGCTGGTGGACCGCGGTGAGCGCATGCTAATGGACGAGCTGGGCATCGGGCAGCCCGAAGCGGCGGCGCTGCTGCAGCAGCACGGCAGCGTGCGCGCGGCGCTAGATGCCCGCGCCTAGCAATTGCTTCCCCTTGTGTCTCACGGGCTTATTTTTTTGGGCGAACGATTCGGGCCTTCGGGCGTTTCTAGGGAGGCACAGGCTCCAGCGTGTGCATATTCTGCCCTATGCACACCATCGAGCCCCACTACAACTGGATTGAGCAGTACTCGGCTTCCGAAGACCCGCGCTCGCCGCTGTTCGGAGCCGAAAACAGCCTCGACACCTACACCAACACGATTTACGGCTACTATATCCACCCGCAGTGGGACAGCCTGGGGTCGGACACGCTGTTTTGCAAAATCCTGTTTGCCGACTATGAGCTGGGCACGGCCGTGCTCGAATTCATCGGCGAATGGAACGACGCTATCGAGAATGACATCATGGAGCTCAAGCGCAATATTATCGATGTTCTCACCCATGAGGGCATTCGGAAGTTCATTCTGGTGGGCGAGAACGTGTTCAACTTCCACGGCTCCGACGACTCGTACTACGAGGAGTGGTACGAGGACGTGGAAGACGGCTGGATTGCCGGCGTGAATTTCCTGGAGCACGTCATCCGCGAGATGAAGCAGTACAACGTGGACAACTACATCAACTTCGGCGGCGAGCTCGACGACCTGCCCTGGCGCACTTACGAGCCGCGCCGCCTGTTTGAGGTAGTCGACGGCCTGCTGAACCGCCGGCTGGGCCTACCCGAGACCGACCTGTAGCCCACCCCGCCCAGACGCAAAAAAGCCTCCCCGTTGCCGGAGAGGCTTTTTGGTGCACGAAGCGGCTAAAATTACTTCTTAACCTCGGTCGTGGTAGTGGTGGTACCAGCGGCAGGAGCCATGGTGCCGGGAGCGTCCATTTTGTCGGCGTTGTCCTGGATGGCTTCGCCTTTGGCATCGGCCGAGTCACGAACCATATCAGCCTTGTCTTCCATGGCATCAGCTTTCATTTCGCCGGCGTCTTTCACGTTTTCGCCAACTTGCTCCTGAGCATCTTCTTTCTTGCTGTCGCACGACGAGAAGGTGAACGAACCGAGGGCCAGGGCGAGGAACAATACTTTTTTCATCTTGGGGGTTGTGTTAAAATGTGGATTCTGAGTTGATTGACTACCATTCTGCGCAAAGCAGCGCGGTAAGTTCGGAGCTTTATACTGCAACAGGCGAGAGGTAACCCTTCGCGGCAAAAAAATTCATGAAGAATGCGTGAGGCGGCGGCCGGAGGGCTTGACGTGCTCACCGAACGTTTATTTACAAGTTCCTCAAGCTGCCTCTACTTCTTGCGGAACACGATACCGATGGGCACACCCTTAAAATCGAACTGCTCGCGCATGCGATTTTCGAGGTAGCGGGTATAGCTGGCCGTGATGTACTGCGGCAGGTTGCAGAAGAAGGCGAACACCGGGTTGTAGGTAGGCAGCTGCGTCACGTACTTGATGCGAATCATCTTGCCCTTCACGGCCGGCGGACCGTACTTCTCAATCTCCTTCAGCATCACATCGTTCAGCTGCGAGGTCGGGATTTTGCGGCGCTTGTTCTGGAATACTTCGATGGCTACTTCGATGGCCTTGTGCACGCGCTGCTTGTTGAGCACCGAGATAAAAATGACGGGCGGATACGCGATGGGCGCAATCTTCTCCATGATTTTCGCCTCGAACTCCTTGGCGGTGTGGGTGTCCTTGTCTTCTATCAGGTCCCACTTGTTCACCAGGATGACAATGCCCTTGCGGTTTTTGTCGGCCAGAGCGATAATGTTTACGTCTTGGGCTTCGATGCCGCGGCTGGCGTCGAGCATCACGATGCACACGTCGGCTTCTTCGAGGGCGCGCAGGCTGCGCATGTTGGCGTAAAACTCCACGTCCTCGCTCACCTTGGCTTTGCGGCGCAGGCCGGCGGTGTCAACCAGGATGAACTCGTTGCCGAAGGCGTTGTAGCGGGCCGAGATGGAGTCGCGGGTGGTGCCGGCGATGTCCGTCACGATGCTGCGGTCTTCGCCGAGCAGCAGGTTCACGAGGCTGGATTTGCCCACGTTGGGGCGGCCCACCACGGCAATGCGCGGAATGTCAGTTTCGGGGGCCTCGATGCCGGGGTCGTCGAAGTGGCTAACTACGGCGTCGAGCAATTCGCCGGTGCCGTGGCCATTGGCGCTGCTCACCGCGAAGATTTCGGCGTCACCCAGGCCCAACGAGTAGAACTCGCCCACGCCGTTGGCGCGCAGGTTGGTATCGGCCTTATTGGCCACCAGGTAGATGGGCTTCTTGCCCAGGTAGCGGCGCAGCACGTGTGCAAATTCCTCGTCGAGGCCGTGCACACCGGCATCGGCATCCACCATGAAGAGCACTACGTCGGCCTCTTCGATGGCCAGCTTCACCTGCTTGTTGATTTCGCCCTCAAAAATATCTTCTGAATTGTGCACGTAGCCACCAGTGTCGATGATGGTAAAGTTCTTGCCAATCCAGTCGCCATAGCCGTAGTGGCGGTCGCGGGTAACGCCGCTCTCGTTGTCCATAATGGCCTTACGCTGGCCCACGAGGCGGTTAAATAGCGTGGATTTGCCCACGTTGGGCCGCC
>JANXMN010000411.1 GCA_025354605.1 Hymenobacter sp.
CCCCGTGGCCCGCGCCGCCGCCTACGTCAACCTCTACGAAAACGTGCTTAACGGCCAAACGCTCAGCCCGCGCGAGCTGCTCAACGCCTACCGCCAGGCCTTCCCCCACGAGCCCGAAGAGCTGAACCTGAAGCTGCTCACGGGCCAGGCCAGCGCCCTGTTCTGGCAGTTTCTGACGCCCGCCCAGCGCCGGGCCGTGGGGCCGGATTTGGAGCGGGACCTGTGGGCCGCACTCCAGCAAAACCCCGCTGCCAACTCGAAAAAGCTGCTGTTCAAGGCCTACCAGGCGGTGGCCCTGACGCGGCCGGCGCAGGAACGCCTCTACCAAATCTGGCGCACGCAAAAGCCCCCCGCCGGCGTGAAGCTGACCGAGGACGACTATACCGCCCTGGCCCTGGCGCTGGCCGTGCGCGACTACCCGGCCGCCGCGCCCACTCTGCTCACCCAGCTGGCCCGCATCAGCAACCCCGACCGGCGACAGCGGCTGCAGTTTCTCATGCCCGCCCTCGCGCCCGACGTAGCCACCCGCGATGCCTTTTTCGCCTCGCTGCACACCAAAGCCGGCCGCGCCAAAGAAGCCTGGGTGACGGCCGCCCTGGGCTACCTGCACCACCCGCTACGCCAGGCCACGTCCGAAAACTACCTGCCCGCCAGCCTCGATTTGCTGCAGGAAATCCAACTCACCGGCGACATTTTCTTTCCCGCCGCGTGGCTGCAGGCCACGCTGGGCAACTACCAGTCGGCCACGGCCGCCGCCACGGTGCGGGCGTTTCTGGTCGCGCATCCCGACTACAACCCCCAGTTGCGAGCCAAGCTACTGCAGGCTTCGGACGACTTGTTTCGGGCCGAGAAGCTGGCGCGGTAGCGTAAGCAACTGGGTTGAACCGACCTACCCGCATGGTAGCGGTATCCGGTGTTGGAAGCTTTGGGGTAAGCGAAGATTGGCTCGCAGCCAAATGTTGGCTTACTTCGCCCAATGCATTCGATAAAAAAGGTTTTGGTCTTACCCCTGCTGAGCGCCGCCCTGCTACTGGCCTTCCGCCCGGCCCCACCGTCGGCCGAGGCCCTCAAAGCCGAAGCCCTGCTCGATTTGCAGGCCCACTACGCCCAGTACCAGCAGGTGGCTCAGCGCATTTGGGGCTTTGCCGAAGTGGGCTACAAGGAAACCAAAAGCTCGGCGCTGCTGCAGGAAACGCTGCGCAAAAACGGCTTCGCGGTGCAGGCCGGTGTAGCTGATATTCCGACGGCTTTCGTGGCCACCTACGGCAACGGCCAGCCGGTTATCGGCATTCTGGCCGAATATGATGCGCTGCCGGGCCTGGCCCAGCAGGCCGGGGCCGAGAAAGCCCCCATCGCGGGGCAAAACGCGGGGCACGGCTGCGGCCACAACCTCTTCGGCACGGCCAGCGTGGCCGCCGGCATCGAAATCAAAAAGCTGCTCAAGGAAGGCCAGCTGCACGGCACCATCAAGGTGTTTGGCTGCCCGGCCGAGGAGGGCGGCAGCGGCAAGGTGTACCTGGTGCGGGCCGGCCTGTTCGAGGGCGTGGATGCCGTGCTGCACTGGCACCCCGCCAGCGAAAACGCCACGATGGTGGGCAAGTACATCGCCAACGTGTCGGCCAAGTTCCGCTTCCACGGCGTGGCCGCGCACGCCGCCGCCGCGCCCGAGCGGGGCCGCAGCGCCCTCGACGGCGTGGAGGCGCTGGACCACATGGTGAACCTGATGCGCGAGCACGTGCCCCAGGAAACCCGCATTCACTACGTCATCACCAACGGCGGCAAAGCGCCCAACGTGGTACCCGACTTCGCCGAGGTGTACTACTACGTGCGCCACCCCAACCGAGCCGATGTGCAGGCCATTTTTGCCCGCGTGGTGAAGGCCGCCGAGGGGGCCGCCCTGGGCACCGGCACCACGATGGACTACGAAATCATTGGCGGCACCCACGATTTGCTCATCAACGAAACCCTGGCCCACGCCCTGCAGCGCAACCTGGAGCAGGTGGGAGGCGTGAGCTACACGACCGATGAAGCCGCTTTCGGCCAGAAAATTCAGGCGTCGCTGGGCGTGCCCGCGCCCCCGGTGGCGCAGGCCGCCCAAGTGGGTGCCTACCTGCTGCGCGACCTCGGCGGCAGCAGCGACGTGGGCGACGTGAGCTACGTGGTGCCCACCGTGGGCCTGCTGGCCGCCACCTGGATACCCGGCACCCCCGCCCACAGCTGGCAGGCCGTGGCGTGCAGCGGCCAGGAAATCGGCACCAAGGGGATGATGGTAGCTGCCAAAACCATGGCCCTTACCGGCATCGATTTATTCAGCGATGCCGAGCTGGTGGCCAAGGCCAAAGCCGAGCTGAAGCAGAAAGTGGGCGGCTACGTGTACAAGCACCTGCTGGGCGAACGCAAGCCGGCCCTGAATTACCGCGATTAGAGCGGTTTTGTGGTCGGTGTACAGTCAAGAACGTGTAGGGGCGGGGGCGTACGCTAACGCTGAAATTGCTTTATGGCCCCACATAACCCAAGTTGCGGCCTATCGAACAGCAGCCCCGGAGGAGCGACATACCGGTAGTGCAACTTGAGTTACTAGACTTGTTCCTAAATACAGAAAATCGGAAAGTCGACGGTCCTGCTGCGCTTGTCGAAGCAGCTCTACCGCTTCGTTGTATCGATTGGATGACTTGCGCAGGAGAGATGCTTCGACAAGCGCAGCAGGACGGCCTTTTTTCGTTTTTTGCTTATTCGGGAACAAGTCTACTTATTAGCTGCTGGCGCGCGTCTGCAACTGCAACTGCTGCTGCTGGCGCGCGTCTGCGACGCGTGCCGACTGGGTTGGCGTCTCCAGACGCCCGAGGCGCGCCGTTCGGGAATCGTCCAACGGCCGCGTCCAAGACCCCAAACCACCCGACAGCGCGTCCGAGACGCGCGCCAGCAACAGCCTGCGGAACAGCAGTTATGAGTTTAGGACTGACGCACCCGGACAAATTGCCCGGCGCTTTAGCGCCGGGGCCGGGGTGTTCCTACTTTTTTTGGGGGCTTTAGCCCAACAGCGACCGTTCTCGGGCTAAAGCCCCCCCAAACAGACTGACTGGCTATCCCGGCGCTGAAGCGCCGGGCAATTTGCCCGGATGCGTCAGTCCACTAGTTGTTACTACCAATATGCCGCCGCGCTGGGCCGCCGC
>JANXMN010000426.1 GCA_025354605.1 Hymenobacter sp.
TCACATTGAGGTGGTCTAGGCGAGACGGACAGAAGAAGGACGTATATTTCTTCTGTTATGGCAACCAAAACCAACGGGGCGTTGCCCGACAAACGGCGTAAATACAACGAGGCCTTTAAGGCCGAAGCGCTGCGCCTGGCCGACGAGAGCCGCAGCACGCAGGCCGCTGCCCGGCAGTTGGGTCGTACCCGGTAGGGCCTCAGCCCCAAGCTGCTCTACCGCTGGCAGCAGGTCCAGCTCGTGGCCGAGGTGGGCAGCGAAGAAGTGGCGCGCGACCCGGAGGTGCGCGCCCTGCGGGCCCGTCGGAAACGGGCCGAGCAGGAGCTCGACATATTAAAAAAAGCCTTGGTCATCTTCGGCCAGCCGACCCGGTGAGCACTTATCAGCACATTGCCCAACGCCAGGCCCAGGTGCCCGTGCGCCGGCTTTGCCACGTGCTGCACGTGGCGCCGGCCGCGTATTACGCCTGGCAGCGCCGCCGGCAGCTGCCGGTGGTCGAACCGGCCTGGCAAGTAGCCGTGCGCGAAGCGTTTGCTTACCACAGCCAGCGCTACGGCCCCCGCCGGCTGCGCGCCGAAGTGCAGGCACAAGGTCATGCGGTGGGCCGCTGGCGCATCCGCCGCGTGCTCCACGCCAACGGCCTGCGGGCCCTCCGGGTACGACCCAGCAGCCGTGCTCATTCGTGCCGCGCACCACCAGTTCGGACCCGGCCGTGCGGGCCGCGCCCAACCGCTTGCTCGGCCAGCCGGCCCCCGCGGCCCCCAACCGGGTCTGGGTGGGTGACATCGCGTATTTGCCCCGGCAAGGCGGGGGTTGGCTGTACCTAGCCGTGTGGCTCGACCGCTGCTCGCGCAAAATCGTGGGCTGGGACGTGCGCGACACGATGCCCGAAGGCCTGGTCAGCGAAGCGCTGCGCCGGGCCTTGGTCGTGCGTCGGCCCCCCGCTGGGCTCGTGGTGCACTCCGGCCAGGGCAGCCAGTACACGGCCACCCGCTTGAAAGCCCTGGGTGCCAAACACGGTGCCCAGCAAAGTATGAGCCGGCGCGGCAACTGCTACGACAACGCGCATGCGGAATCCTTCTGGAGCCGCTTCAAGGCCGGACTGCTCGACAGCGGCAGTTTCCCCGGCCTGACCGAAGCGCGGCTCGAAATCAGTCATCACATCGCCTATTACAACGCCGAACGGCACCATTCTGCCCTTAGCTACTGCTCACCCAACCACTTCGAAACCCAGCTTCAAGCAACGTCCCAATTGTGTCCGGCTTAGCTAGACCACCTCAATGGCTCGGTACGCCTTGAAGCGGGTGAAGCAGCGCTCAATTTGATTGCGGTTTTGGTAGGCCTCGTCGTGGGGTATAATCACTTTTCGGTTCTTTTTGCTGGGAATCACGGCCTGAGCGCCGGCCCCGGCGATTTGCTCGCGCACGTAGTCTGCGTTGTAGACCCGGTCGGCCAGCACCTGCTGGCCGGGGCGCAGGTCGGGGGCGAGTAGGTTCGGGGCCTGCGGGCAGTCATCGGTCTGGCCCCCGGTCAGGACTACTCGCCGGGGCCGGCCATGCGCGTCGCAGCTCAGGTGCCGCTTGGTCGAAAAGCCGCATTGGCTGCGTCCGAGCGCCTGCGGACATTCTTTTCAACGCGCCGGCCGCCTGCTGGTGGGCCCGCACGATGGTCGAATCGACTGGCAGCTGGGTCAGCCCCTTCTCGTCCTGTAAGGCGGCCAAGGTGCGGGCCCACATGCCGTTGCGCTTCCAGCGCGAAAAACGGACGAAGACCCGGTGCTAAGGCCCGAACCGTTCGGGCAGGTCTCGCCAGGGCACCTCACAACGTAGCCGCCACAGGAGGGCCTCCACGAACAAGCGCGTATCCCTGGCCGTCACGCCGGGGCTGTGCGCCTGGCCTGGCAACAAGGGCGACAAGCGCGTCCACTGCGCATCAGTTAATAAAGTGCGGTCTGCATTCATGCTCAACAGTAACACTGATTGAGAACTCGCCCTAGGTTTGGGCATATGCCTGCGCCAGCATGGTCTGGTCAGCGGGCTATCCGTTTCGTGAAGCTGCCGTTACCATGAGGGTTCTTTCTTTTTTCCGTCTGCTAACCGGGCTTTTGCTGTTTGCAACGGCTGCGCCCGCCCAAGCGCAGGTGCCGACCAACCCGACGGCGCCCACGGCAGTCGACACCACCCACAAGTTTGAGAATCCGTCGGGGCATTCTACGGCCACGGGGCACACGCCGTTCTTTCAGAAAAAGCTGGTGCGGGCCAGCATTGTACCGGCCATTCTTATCGGCTACGGCATCAGCGCCACTTCCCGGGCTTCAACAACCCGATTGACAACTACCTGCAGTTTGTGGCCTACCTGAAGCTGGCCGGCGTGGCCCTGCTGAAGGTGGAAACCCGCGACGACTGGGTGAACACGCTGCTGCTCATTGGCAAGTCCGAGCTCATCATGCTGGCCAGCGTGTAAGCCACAAAGGTGCTCACCAACATCGACCGGCCCAATGGGGCCAGCTATGCCTTTCCCTCGGGGCATACGGCGCAGGCGTTTCTGGCGGCTAGCATCGTGCACAATGAGCTGCGCGATAAGAGCCAATGGTACGGCATCGGGGCCTATACCGTGGCCACCGGTGTGGGCGCATTTCGGATGCTCAACAATAAGCACTGGGAGGCCGACGTGTTTGCCGTGCCCGGCTTTGGCATCCTCTCGGCTCACCTGGCCTACCTGAGCCACCGCAATCGCTGGGGCTGGCCGCCCCGGCTGGTGGGACTGAATATAGCCCCGGCCTATTTCAGTGGTGGCACACCGGGCTTATCGCTGAGTTGGCGGGCCCACTAGCGTCTAGCATTGATTAAAAATTTGAAATTGCGCGGGCCGCTGTCTTCTGGGGCTCCCACCTCAGGAGACGGCGGCACGCTAATTTTTATCCGGCAAATCGCAGCGTAAAAGAATAGTCAAGCAGAGCGCCAATTGGGGAAATAACAGTCAACATCTAGCTGGAATACTTGCCTATGCCTATTGAAGCAAATCTGTTGAAAATCTGAATTTTTCAAATAAATAATCTACTGATAATCAATTTATGAAGTGTTCATTTTGGAAGACAGAACGTCACAGCATGGTAACGATTAGGTGACGCTGCGCGCCGCTGACTGGAGGACCTTTACGCCGGATTCAGTGCAGCACATTATGAGGTCGATACTATTCCTGTGGGTGTTGCTCTTCGCCTTTGGCAGTAGTCGGGCGGGCACCATTCGCGGCCGGGTGACGAGTGGCAAAGGCGAGGCCCTGATTGGGGCGGTCGTGGTGGTGCAGGGCACCAGTTTCAGCGCGCCGGTGGATGCGACAGGGCATTACGAAATCAGCAACGTGCCCGCCGGCAGCTACGTGGTGCGGGCCTCTTTCGTAGGATACCAGGAAGCTCGCAAGAACGTGGTGGTGCGCGCCGATGAGTCGGTGGAGCTGGGCTTTGTCTTGCAGGAGCAGGCGCAGCGCCTGGGCGATGTGACGGTGGTGGGCAAGCTCAACCAAGAAGAAGAAAACGCCTCGCGCCTTTCGGAGCGCACCGCCGACAATGTCATCAACGTGATTGGGGCGCGGGCAATGGAGCGCTCACCCGACATCAACGCGGCCAACGTGCTACAACGGGTGTCGGGGGTCACTATTCAGCGCAGCAGCGGCTCCGACGGGGCTTACGCCGTCATTCGGGGCCTGGCCCCGCGCTACAATAACACGCTAGTCAACGGCATCAAAATCGCAAGCCCAGACAACGTCAACCGCTACGTCGCGCTCGATGTCGTGCCTTCTGACCTGCTCAAGCGCATTGAGGTAACCAAAGCGCTATTGCCAAGCATGGAGGCCGACGCCATTGGCGGCACAGTGAACCTGGTGATGAAAGATGCTCCGGACAGCACCGAGCTGCGGGTGACGGCCTCGGGCGGTTACAGCCAGCTGTTCTTCGGCCGCAAATTTGACGACTTCGCGCAAAGTGATATTCAGGCGGAGAGCCTCACCCAGCGGTACGGACCCGACCACGTGGCCGTGCCCGGCGACTTTTCGCGCAGCAACCTTAAAATCGTGCCCAAGCAGGCCCCGCCCACCTACCTGGCCGGCCTCACCTACGGGCACCGTTACTTGGCGAACCGGCTCGGGGTGCTGGTGGCGGTGAACACCCAGAACCAGTTTTATGGCTCGGACGGGGAATTTACCACCGCCGCGACCGGCCCTGACAACCAGCCCTACCCGGTGTCGGTTTCGGCCCCGCGTCACTTCTCGAACCACCAACGCAACAGCGGCGCGGTGACGCACGTGGACTTTACCCTCAGCGAGCGCCACAAGCTGGCTCTCGATAACGTGCTGCTGCTGGCGGACTTTGCGCAGTTGCGCACCACCGTGGATTCGAGCCTGACCGACCAGCGCCGGGGGCCGGGCACGGGCACGACCAACTACAACACACGCTCGCTCACCACGCGGCAGGTGGTGGAAAACGCCAAGCTCTCGGGGCGGCACGAACTGGCACCGCGGCTGTTGTTTGATTGGGCCGGGGTGTATTCGCTGGCTACCCGCAACGCGCCCGATGAGGCCTCGCTCAACGTTGATTTCCTGCTCTCGCCGCAAGCGGATGGCAGCATCAAGCGCAGCCCCGATTACGTGAACGGCGCGAATCGTATCTGGCAGCACAACCGCGACCGCGATTATTCGGGGCTGGCCAACCTAACCTGGCAGGTGCCGCTGCTGGGCCGTGAGGTGGAGTTCCGGGCGGGGGGGCTCTACCGCACCAAGCAACGCTACAACCTGCAGAACGAGTACTTGCTCAAAGCCGACCAAGCTGCTAACGGCGTTAAGCAGCTCTTCACCGGCATCGACGCGGCGCAGTTTACGGTGTACAACCCCCAGGGCACCTACGATGCCGACGTGGCTAACTACACAGCGGGTGAGAACGTGGCGGCCGGCTACGTGCAGGCGAAGTTCACGCTGGGGCCGGTTCAGGTGCTGGGCGGGGTTCGGGTGGAAAACACCCGCCAGGAATTTGCGACCAAGGCCATTTCGACGGCCATTGACCGGCCCACGGCCTTTGCTAAAAGCTACACCGACGTGCTGCCCAGCCTACACCTGAAGTACAGCCTCGGGGACCGGCAGAACCTGCGCCTCTCCTACTTCGCCTCGCTGAGCCGGCCCAACTATTACGAGCTGGTGCCCTATAAGAGCCGCGGCACCAACTTCGATACCCAGGGCAATCCCTACCTCAAGCGCGCGACGGCAGACAATCTGGACCTGCGCTACGAAATCTACCCCTCTGCCGAGGACTACTTTACGGTGGGGGCCTTCTATAAGCACATTGCCGACCCAATTGAGTTGAGCTTTTCGGGCATCGGTGGTGGCCAATTGGTTTTTCAGTCCACGAATGCGCCCACCAGCGCCACGATTGCCGGGCTGGAGGCTTCGTTCACAAAATTTCTGGGGCATTGGGGGGTGATGGGCAACTACACCTACGCCCACTCGACGGTGTCATCCCCCAAGGTGGTGAACGATGCCGTCACGGGTACGACGACGAAAGTCCTTCAGGAGCGCCCGTTGCAGGGCCAGGCCGACCATATCGCTAACGTTTCCCTACTGTTTCGCGACCAGCCCACCGGGTTCTACCTGCAAACCTCCTACCAGTACACGGGGCGCACCTTGCAGTTAGTGCAAGCCAGCTTCGACTACTACCAACTGCCGCAGTCGTCGCTGGCCGTGTCGGTGGAAAAGCGCATCCAGCGCCACTTCACGGCCTTCGCCAAGCTCAACAATCTGCTTAACACGCCGAGTGTGCTCAAGATCAATAACTCCACCCTGGTAACGCAGCGCGACACCTACCAGGCGACTTACCTGCTGGGGCTGCGCTACGCGCTGTAGCGGCCGTCCGCACCGTCTTCTCTTTTTTCCTCAAATTTCCTTTTTCCTAAACGTTTCTTTCTATGAAAACTTCCTTTTTACGGGTCGTCGGTGGCCTGGCGGTTGGGCTGGCGGTGTTCGCCTCTTGCAAAAAAACCGAGGACATTACCGTAACCTCCGCTCAACAGCCCGCATCGAACCCGATTAAGACCCCGGTCATTCCGTGCGGTGGTATCAAAGGGACGCTGCTCTCGTCGGTGGGTACCTACACGATGAACTGCGACGTGCGGGTGGCCAAGAAAGACACGCTCTACATTCAGAAGGGGGTGACGGTGAATATCGCCAATAATTCGGCCTTCTTCATCGACGGCACGCTCATCATTGAGGGCACGGCGAGCAGCCCGGTGACCATCACTTCCCCGTTGGCCAAGCAGGGCTCGTGGGGCGGCTTCCAGTGCGACAGCGCCCAGGCCGTGAGCATCAAATGGGCCCACATCGACTACGCGGGCGGCCCGAACGCGACGGGCTCGCCGCGCGGCACGATTCGGATTTCACCCAAACGGACCGTGGGCACGGTCAAAGTGTTGATTCAGGACTCGTGGCTGCTGGCGGGTACCGACGATGCTATCTCTCTTTTCGGCGCGAACGTGGTGGTGGACGTGCAGCGCAACACGATTGAGTACGAAGGCACGACCGACGGCGACGCCATCAACCTGAAGAGCGGGGTGACGGGCACCGTGGCCTACAACGTGCTGTGGAGCGGAGCGGGCACGGCCATCAAGCTCGAAACCAGCCCGACCGTGCTGTTTCCGCAAACCAATGTGAAAGTTTATAATAACACGATAGTGGCCAGCGGCTTCCGGCGTGGGGCCGGCGAGCCGGGCCGGGGCATTTCGGCCGACAAATTTGCCCAGGGCGACATCTTCAACAATCTGCTGGTGAACGACTACTACGGGCTCGACATTAACCCGGTGGCCGACGTGAGAAACGTGCGCTACGGCTACAACTACTTCTACACGGCCATCGACTCGACCCGCAAGTATTTCTACCCCGCCGGCTCGGTGGGCAGAGCGCAACCGACGGACATCGTCTCGACGAGCAAGACCGACAAGGACCCGTTGTTCGTGCGGCTGGCCGCTACCACTGACCCGGCCCTGCAAGTTGACCCCAACGACTTTCACTTGCAAGCCGGCTCGCCGGCCAAAGGCAAGGGCAACCCAACCTACAACAACGACATCGGGGCATACACCAGCGACGGCAACGGCAATAAGCACTAACCCGCGCCTGATTTAAGCGTGGATACAACGGTAAAAAAGCTTGTGCGGAATGCACGGGCTTTTTTACCATTGGCTTAGGATGCCTCCAATCCAATTCATCGGCAGTCGGTCTGTTCTCATGCCCAACGACTTGCTGAATACCCACAAATTCTTCTAAATGGCCAAATAAAACGGTCATTTCACCAGACAGCCATTGCGCTGCTCGCCCTGACAGGCCGCTTCTCCTGCGCCCAGTCGGCTCCGGGGACTTACCATTTGCTCAACGTCATCGCCATTGGCGACAAGGGCGGTTGGGATTACATCAGCGTTGACCCCTCCGGCATGCGCCTCTATCTGTCGCACGGCACGCGGGTGGAGGTAAATGACTTATCCACCCGGAAGGTCATCGGCACCATTCCGAACACGTCCAATGTGTATGGCATCGAGGCGAGGTGGTGCCGGAAGCGGGCCGGGGCAACGTCACATTCGGCCGCGCTAACCAGTGCGTGGTGTTTGCCCCGAATCAGGCTTGCGCAGCCATTTTCGAGTAGCTAGGGATGAATTCGATGTACACTTGACCGCCGCGTTTGAGTAAGACGAAGCAGATGGTTTTGCCGCTAGCTCCCCGGCCCCGTTTCCCGTGCACCCGCCTCGGACCGAAGCAGATCTCGCCGAGTTCGACGGCCTCGCCCAACTCAGCCGATACGGGGCACCAGGTTTGCAACCGGCGACGCAACCGCAGGTACAACGCGTTGACGGCCTGCCCGCGCAGGTCCATAAGCCGGGCCGTGTCGGAGGCTGTCAAATCGAAGGCAAACAGGCGCAGCACGTAGCGGCATTCAGCCGTCGAATTTGTGGCGCGATTGTAACAGCGGTTAGCGGGCTGCATAACCGAAGGTCGCGTCACATTTTTACCGATTTTGCTTCCTAACCCCAGGTATATTAACGCAATGTTTCCAAAAAAGGCAGTTAATGAAACATTTTGATAACCCCAAATTCACCCTATACCCATGCGAATAATGACTGTTTTGCACCGTATTAACCCACCATAATCTTTATGCGCAGCCTTACTGTTTTGCGGTCCGCCTGGCTGGCGGCCCTATTGGTTCTCACGCAGTACGTGGCCTCGGCGCAGGTCACCACGTCGGCCCTGAACGGCAAAATCACGACGGACAAAGGAGAGGAATTGATTGGCGTGACGGTGGTGGCCACCCACGTGCCCACCGGCACCAAGCGCGGCACGGCCAGCGAAGTAGACGGCGGGTTTAACATCCCGAACCTGGCCCCCGGTGGACCCTACGAGGTGCTTGTGACCTACGTGGGCTACAAGGCCCAGACCATTGCCGGCGTGTACCTGACCCTGGGCAATACCACCCGCCTGAACGTGGTGCTGGCCGCCGAAGCGCAGGCCCTGAACGAGGTGGTGGTGATTGGCAACACCGAGGCCACCAAAACGGGTGCCGGCACTACGGTGGGCCGCGAGGCCCTGCAGCAGCTGCCGACCATCTCGCGCAGC
Source organism: Hymenobacter sp. (assembly GCA_025354605.1). Classification (GTDB taxonomy): domain Bacteria; phylum Bacteroidota; class Bacteroidia; order Cytophagales; family Hymenobacteraceae; genus Hymenobacter. The sequence goes on from JANXMN010000426.1 coordinate 8,638, forward strand.
ATCCAAGACTTTACCCGCCTCGACCCGCGCAATTCGAACAACTCGTTTGCCGGCTCCAGCTTTCGCTACAACAACATCACCCTCGACGGGGCCGTTAACAACGACGCCATCGGCTTTTCGCCCTCGCTGGGTGGGGTGAGCGGCACCTCAGGTCTGCCCGGCTCATCGGCCCGCGCCAACCCGATTTCGCTCGACGCCATCCAGGAAATTCAGGCCCAGGTGGCCCCGTTCGACGTGAAGCTGGGCAACTTCACCGGCGGCTCAATTAACGCCGTGACCCGCTCGGGCACCAACGACTTCCACGGCTCCATCTACGGTTTTGGCCGCAACCAGGGCGTGACGGGCCGCAGCGTGGACGGCAGCGACGCGAAAATCGGCACCGACTACCACGACTACCAGTCCGGCTTCCGCCTGGGGGGGGCGCTTATTAAAAACAAGCTGTTCTTCTTTACCAACGCTGAAATTGCCCGCCGCACCGAGCCCGTGTTCTACGGGGCCGGCCAGCCGGGCGCGCCGGTGTCGGTGGACCTGGCCCAGCTGCTGGCCGCCAAGGTGCAGACGGCTAACAGCTACAACGTGGGCGACTACGGCAACTACACCGTCCACGCCAATTCGGACAAGATTTTTGGGCGCCTCGACTGGAACCTGAACGACAAAACCAGCATTGCCCTGCGCCACAATTTCGTGCAGTCGGTGGCCACCAACCTGGAGCGCAGCAACAGCCTGTTCAAGTTTGGCTCACAGGATTTCGAGCAGAACAACGTGCAGAATTCAACGGTGCTGGAAGTGAAGTCGAACTTCAGCAGCAAAGTGGCCAACAACCTCATTCTGGGTTACACCAACATCCACGACTACCGGAGCTTGCTGGGCGGGCAGGCCAACGTGTTCCCGTTCGTGCAGATTAACAACGTGGGGCCGTCGGCCGGCGACGGGGTGCCCGGCTCGGCCACCTACTACCGCGGCTCGGCGCAGCTGCTGCTCGGCTCCGACCGCGAGGCCAGCATCTTCAACACCCGCCAGAAGACTTTCGAAATCACCGATAACCTGACCTACTACGCCGGCGCTCACGCCCTAACCCTGGGCACCCACAATGAGCTATACAAGATTGACTACGGCTTCATCAACTCCTGGAACGGCCGCATTGAGTACGGCAACGTGTCGGACTTTCTGGCTGACAAGCCCAGCCGCATTCGGGGCACGTACCGCCTGGGCACCAACGGCGGCGACAACTCCTACGCCTATAATTACAACACCCCCTCGGCCTCGTTCAACATCAACCTCTACAGCGCCTACCTGCAGGACGAGTGGACCGTGACCGACCGGCTGAAGCTGACGCCCGGCATCCGCTTCGACCTGACCTCGCTGCCCACCCCGCCGGTGCTGAACACGGCCCTGGTGAGCAACCCGCAGAACGAAGCCAACACCCTGAACCAAACTTACTCGCACACGGCGTGGCAATCGTTCGACAACAAGCTGTTCGGGCAGGTGCAGTTTTCGCCCCGTCTGGGCTTCAACTACGACGCCAGGGGCGACGGCACGGTGGTGGTGCGCGGCGGTTCGGGCTTGTTCACGGGCCGCGTGCCTTTTGCCTGGCTGGGCTACGCCTACTACAACAACGGCGTGAACTACAATTCGGTGGACTTGAACAACATTCAAACCACGGCCAGCATCACCAAGAAAACCTACCAGCTCAACCAGGACCCCGCGCAGATTTACAGCCAGCTGCTGCCCTCGGCCCAGAACACGACGGAGGTGAACCTGATTGACCCCAATTTCAAGATGCCGCAGGTGTGGCGCTCGTCGCTGGCCCTGGACCTGAAGCTGCCCGCCGGCATCCGCGCCTCAGTGGAAGGGCTGTACACCAAAGTGGTGCAGGACGTGCGGTTCGAGAACATCAACCTGACCGACAACGCCAGCTACTTCGCCACCGGCCCCACCCAAACCCCGCGCTACAACGTGGTGGTGCCCGCTGGCGGCAATGCCCGCGTGAACCCCCTGCTTTCGAACGCCTTTCTGCTCACCAACACCAAGGAGGGCTACCGCTATCAGCTCACCGGCTCGCTGGGCAAGACGTTCAACAACCTGCTCGACGTAACGGCGGCCTACACCTACGGGCAAAGCCACGACATCAGCAACGGCATCCGCAACTCGTTTCAGAGCAACTGGGAGCTGAACCCGGCCCTGAACGTGAACAACCCGGCCCTGGCCTACTCCAACTTCGACCTGCGCCACCGCGTGGTGGCGTCCGTAAACCTGCACAAAACCTTTGCCCAGCGCTACACCGGTTTCTTTACCTCGGTGCTGACCTACGCCAGCGGCTCGCCGTTCACGTACACGTACAACAACAACTTCTTCGGCAACGGCCAGTCGCCGACGGTGCAGCTGGCTTACGTGCCCGGCTCGTCCTCCGACGTGGTGCTGGTGAACCCGGCCTCGGTGGCGGGCTCGGCCCCGCTCACGCTGGCCGACGCGAACGGGGCCGGTGGCTACAACTCGCTCGACGTCTTCCTGAGCGGCGATAGCTACCTGAGTACCCGCCGGGGCCAGTACGCCGAGCGCAACGGCGCCCGCACCCCCTGGAACAACCAGGCCGACGTGCGCCTGATGCTTGAAGCCAAGCTGGGCAACCTGGAGCCCAACGCCGCCGGCGTAACGGCCGCCGGCCATTCCATCCAGATATCGTTCGACATCATCAACGTCGGCAACCTGCTCAACAGCAGCTGGGGCCGCCAGTACTTCGTGCCGAACACCTTCAACTCGACGGCCGCCTTTGGCCTGAACCAGGTGGGCTACGCCGACGGCCAGGGCAACTTAGTGCGTAACCTGAACCCGGTGACGGTGGGCGGGGTGGTGACGTCCACCACGGCCCAGCAGGCGGCTCGCTACACCACACCGGCCTTCACCTACTCGCCCGTCACCACGACGCCTTGGGCCATCGACCAGTTGGCCTCGCGCTGGCAGGGGCAGTTGGGGGTGCGCTACTCGTTTTAGCAGCTGCTTAAAGTAATTGCCGGACGGCATGAATTGGGGGAGAGACGCACCGGTTGGCGTCTCGTCGAAAAACGATGACGCCTAAACGGGGCGGCTAGCGTGGACGACGAGACGCCAACCGGTGCGTCTCTCTTCGTTGTGGCTGGCTCAAGCCGTCACTTTCCGTCACTTTGTGCGGCGGCGCGCCGGGTCCGGTGGCAGGACGCGGTGCGGTCGCGCTGGTTCAAGGGCGGCGCCTCCCGCCGGCCCGCTTCGCTCGCCCCGGGCGTCCGATTGGAAGCAACCTGGAGCCGGGGCGGGGGCTAACATCGCCCCGGAAACAGGATGAATCAATTTTTTGGAACAATAACGATTTAATAGACCTCTATGCGAAACTTCATCCTTGCAATTGCAATAGCGCTCCACGCATTGCCTGGGCGCGCTAAACCAGCCGATTCGTCGATTCACCTCCCCCCCGAGAGGGCCGAAGCCCGGGGCGGAGAAGGCCAGCCAACAACCGAATCCGTGGTTTTGGACTACGCCGAGCAGATGCCCACTTTCACGGGCGGTGAGCCGGCCTTGCACCAGTTCCTGGCCACCCACCTCACGTACCCCGCCGAGGCGTTCAAGCACGGCCAATCGGGCATAGTAGTGGTGCAGTTCGCAGTCGACGAGCAGGGCCGCACGCGCGACGTGACGATGGTGCGCACTAGCGACCCGCAGTTTGATGCCGATGCCAAGCGCGTGGTGCTGGTGACGCCGTGGTGGAATCCCGGCCGGGAAAAGGGTCAGCCCGTGCGGGTGCGGTGCACGCTGCCCATCAACTTCACCTTCCGGCGCGGCTCATGAACGCGCATGGTGAGGCAACTTATTCCGCCCGAAGCCCCACAGTCGTCTTGATGCAGAAATCATCTTGCGACTGCGCTTGCCAAGATTGATGTTATTGCTCAACGCTTGGTCGAGGCATGCAAGTGTTGTTGCCTACCTACCCCGTGCCTGAGGCAGGGCATTGGCGGTTGGCTAATGCTCCGCAAAGCTGATACTGCGCGCAAGTTCAAGCCAAAGTGCTGGGCCAAGCGGGTCTTTCGGGAAGTCGTATTGGCAAAGGAACGTGCCATGAGCAAGCAGAAAAGCCAGTGTAGAGATGGCTACGTCAAGCGCATGAGCCGCACACCCAAGGAGGACACTGTCCAGCGGTATCACTACTAAACCACTAACGAACTCCATCGGTACTCACAATCCTTTCTGCTGGCCTACAACCACGCCAAGCGCGTGAAGACTTTGCGTAGCTTGACGCCTCACGAATACAGGGCTACCGCACCAAAATGGACAAATCGCCTTTCCAGCACTTAGGGTTCATCCAAATAGGCAGGCCGCCGGCTTTGAGCCGTCCGGAGGCTTCTTTGGATAGGCCCTTAGCGGGGATTTTACTGCTGTCCCTCTTCGCTGCTGGAGGAAACGAAAAGTGGCTTTAGAAGCCGGAATCATAGAGGGCCCTCATTTGGTGCGGTAATCCTGTTACAAATACGTCTGCACGCAGTGGCAAAAGAATCCCGCTATTTTTACCCGTGACCTGACCCACCTCAAGCTGGGACTATACACCTAGAGCTGAAGGGTACACGGCCTCGGCCGTCCTGGCCGCGCTTATCATGGTCGGATTGTTGGTATTCCCACTGAGGGCCAAGCGAATTTCCGCGCCAGACTCCAGTATCGCATGCCGGGAGAGGATGAGGTTGCGTAGTCACTAAAAGCAGAGTGTTGAGTAGCTACAGAAGCTCCTAAAGTGCTTTCATCGATGCTGTGTGGAAGCAAGTTGGCCGCGACCATAGCTGGAGTAGTGGGTTAGCCGCAGTTCCAGGAAAACTACAGATTCGGTGCCGAATCTTGCGCGGGCTTTCCACCTTAAAGAGAACGGCGCGGCATGAGGAGATGGTTGTTTACCGGAGTGCTGCTGGCCCTGCTGTCCGGTCCCACTTGGGCGCAATCGCGCTACACCGTGAGCGGCTACATCCGCGACGCCGCCAGCGGGGAGGCCCTGATTGGCGCCTCGTTCTACTTTCCGCGCCTGAAGGTGGGGGCCACGGCCAACACCTACGGCTTCTACTCCATCAGCCTACCGCGGGCCGACTCGGCGGGCGCGGTTATCAGCTACGTGGGCTACGTGCCGCAGTTGAAAGCCCTGCGCCTCGACCACGACCAGCGCCTCGACGTGGGCCTGAGCGCCGCCAGCACCGGCCTGGGCGAAGTGGTGGTGCGGGGCACGCCCGAGCGCACCGACGCCAACGTGGCGGCCTCCCGCATGGGCGTCGTCGACGTGCCCCTGGCGCTTATTAACACGCTGCCGGTGCTGTTCGGGGAACGGGACCCACTCAAAATCATTCAGCTCTTGCCCGGGGTGCAGGCCGGCGACGAGGGCACCACCGGCTACCACGTGCGCGGCGGGGCCACCGACCAGAACCTGGTGGTGCTCGACGAGGCTACGGTGTACAACCCCAACCACCTGTTCGGGCTGTTTTCGACGTTTAATAGCGCGGCCTTTAGCAAGGTCACGCTGGTGAAGGGCGGTTTTCCGGCGCAGTACGGCGGACGGCTCTCCTCGTTTCTGGACATCAGCCTTAAGGAAGGCAGCCGCCAGAAAGTGGGCGTGGACGGCGGGCTGGGCCTCATCACCTCCAATCTGACCGTGGACGGGCCCTTGGGCCACGGCAAGGGCTCGTTCATCGTGTCGGGCCGCCGCTCCTACCTCGACCTGCTGGCCAAGCCCTTCAACCTGGGCACCAACTACTACTTCTACGACACCAACCTCAAGCTCAACTACGACCTGGGGGCCAAGGACCGGGTGTATTTGAGCCTGTTTCGGGGGCGCGACGTGGCCAGCTACGTGGGCACGAGCAGCGTGAACTACGACCTGGGCTTCGGCAACACCACCGGCACGCTGCGCTGGAACCACGTGCTGGGCCCGAAAGCCTTCGTCAACACGTCCCTGATTGCCAACGACTACGCTCTGAGCGTAACAAGCGCACAAGGGGGCTACCTCGACCAGCTGGCTTCCGGCGTGCGCGACTTCGGCGGCAAGGTGGACGTGGATTTCTACCCCGCGCCGGCCCACCAGATTAAGGTGGGCGTGGCCTACACCTACCACCGCTATGCCCCGGTGGCGGGGTCAGCCAAAATTCCCAAGGCCGGCACCGGGGCCCTGCAGACGGTCACGGCCGCGCCCATTTTTGCGAGCGAAGCGGCCGTGTACGCCAACGACGAAATAACCCTGAGCCCGCGGTTGGGGCTGAACCTGGGGCTGCGGGCGCCGCTGTTCGCGGCTGCCGACGCCACCTACCTGCGGCTGGAGCCTCGGGCCACGCTCCGCTACGGGGTGGGCGCCACGGCCGCTGTCAAGCTGGCGTACACGCGGATGAACCAGTTCTTCAACGAGCTGCCCAGCTCCACGGCGTCGTTCCCCACGGACCTCTATCTGCCCAGCAGCCGGCGGGTGTTGCCGCAGGTCTCGGACCAGGTGGCGCTGGGCTACTTCCGCAATTTTCAGGACAACGCCTGGGAGGCCTCGGTGGAAACCTATTACAAGACGATGGACCACCAGGTCAACTTCGCCGAGGGCACCCGGCTCACCCCCGGCGTGCCGCTTGAAACGCAGCTGGTGTTCGGCCAGGGCCGCTCCTACGGGGTGGAGTTTTTTCTGCGGCGCAACGCGGGCCGGTTCACTGGCTGGCTGTCGTACACCTTCTCCAAAACCGACCAAACCTTCCCCGACCTCAACTTCGGCAATCCCTTTCCCTTCCGCTACGACCGCCGCCACAACCTGGCCCTGGTGGGCAGCTACGCGCTGGGCCCGCGCTGGACGGTGGCGGCCACCTTCGTGTTCACCACCGGCAACCCCATCACCCTGCCCAACGGCCGGGTGAGCATCAGCGGCGGGGGCAGCCTCTACGACACATTTTACTACGACTACACCGCCCGCAACTCCTACCGCCTGGGCAACTACCACCGGCTGGATGTGAGTGCGACCTACCGCAAGGCCCGGCACTTCTTCGGCCACCCCTACGACTCGGAGTGGGTGTTTGGCGTGTACAACGCCTACAGCCGCCAGAACCCCTACTTCGTGTACCTCGAAGTCGACCCGCAAACCCGCGCCTCCACGGCCAAGCAGGTGGCGCTGCTGCCCATCCTCCCGAGCGTGGCCTACCACTTCAAGTTTTAATTCCCCGTTGTTATGCGTCCGTTCTGGTTTTTGAGCTTGTTGGTGCTGGCAGGCTGCAGCGTGGCCCTTTGGAGCTGCACCAAGGATATTTCCCTGCAGCCCAATCCCTACACGCCGAAGGTGGGCATTGAGTGCGTGCTCGTGCCCGACTCGCTGCCCAAGGTGTACCTGACCCGCAGCCAGTCGTTTCTGGGCACCAACGTGAACAACCTGCGCGACGCCATCCTCAACGCCACGGTGGAAATCAGCGAGGACGGCGTGCCCGAAACCCTGGCGCCGGGCTCGTTTTTCAACCCGAACACCTGCCTCACGGAATACTTCTACCGGGGCCGCCGCCCGGCCCGCACCGGCCACGACTACGCCCTGCGCGTGGTGGTGGACGGGCAGACGTACGCAGCCACGACCTCCACCCGCATCACGCCCGTGGAAATCACCAACGTGGAGTACCTGCCCGTCTTCACCGACGTGTACGGCGAGCACGAGGGCATCCGGGTCAGCTTCCAGGACCCGGCCGGCGAGCAGAACTTCTACCGCTTCAGCATGGTGCGCACCCTCACCAAGTCGCGCCCGCGCTTCGAAGGCGACACCAACCGCTACTGCGCCACGCGGCCGTTTCAGGACACCGAAATCGGGCGCAGCGTGTACCCGGACGCCCTCACCGATGGCCAGGTCATGAGCCTCACGGTGGAGCCGGCCAACACGCACCGGCAGGGCGACGTGGGGCTTATCCGCCTGCAAACGCTGGACCCGGCCAGCGCCCGCTTCTTCGACCAGCTCGACCGCCAGAAGCTGGCCCAAACCAACCCGTTTGTGGAGCCGGTGTTTCTCAAAACCGAGATTCCCGGCGCGCTGGGCGTGTTTGGGGCGGTCAACCAGTCGCGGGTGGTGCGGTTCGTGTATCCGCAATAGATTTTTCAACCCGGCGATTCTTCCCCCAGGGATAGCACTAATGCAGCCAAGACCACATCCGTCCGCCGGTTAACTGTTGCGCAAACCATTTCCTGATTAACCAAGTATAGCGCTTTTTATGGGGCGAATGCGCCACTGCTTGCTGGGCTTTTGTAGGCGCCACATACTCACGTCAGTACCCTATCTCATGATTGAGAACGATAAACTGCAGTACAACAAAGTGCCCGAGGTCACCTTGCTTTTTTGGCTGCTGAAAATCCTGGCCACCACCCTGGGCGAGACGGCCGGCGACGCCGTGACCATGTCGATGAACCTGGGTTACCTGGTGGGCACGGCCATTTTTGCCACCATTTTCGTGCTGGCCGTCACCGCCCAGATTCGCGCCACGCGGTTCCACCCCTATTTGTTCTGGTTCGTCATCGTGGCCACCACCACGGCCGGCACCACGCTGGCCGACTTCTTCGACCGCTCGCTGGGCATCGGCTACGTGGGCGGCACCTCGATTTTGTTTGCGCTGCTGCTCGCCTGCCTGGGGCTGTGGTACTGGTCGTTGGGGTCGGTGTCGGTCAACCGGCTTACCTCGCGCAAGGCGGAGGTCTTTTACTGGGCCACGGTCATGTTTTCCCAAACCCTGGGCACGGCGGCCGGCGACTGGGTGGCCGACCCCAAGACCGGCCTCGGCTTGGGCTACGAAGGCGGCGCGATTGTATTCGCCATCGGGCTAGCTATTGTGGCCGCGGCGTACTACTGGACGTCGATTTCGCACACTTTCCTGTTTTGGGCGGCTTTCATTCTGAGCCGGCCGCTCGGGGCTACCGTGGGCGACCTGCTGGACAAGCCCCACGCCAGCGGGGGCCTGGAGCTGAGCCGCTACACGGCCTCGGCGGTGCTGGCGGTGCTCATCCTCGTCGGCCTGCTCGTGTTTCCCCAGCGCGCCGAACGCATTCCGGCTACGGAAGCCGACTTGCATACGCCGGGTGAGGATGGTCCCGCTTGAGGGGCCTGACTCGGCAGCTCATTCCCGTCCCTTGTTTGAGGCAATTCGCCACCGATTTACTAGCGCCCTTTGCCGCAAATCATCGGCAAAGGGCACATGAATAAGAACCGGCGAAACTGAGCCCCTGAGGGACCTCAAATAATCCAACCAGCCATCGTTTATTGGACAATCTGGACTGAGTAGCAAACCGGCAACACGGTTGCTCTGATTGGCCACTTTCTCGTAAAGATGGGCATGACTGTCCCCGAACTTACGTTGGTAGCGACGGGCCGGCGCCTCGCTTTTGGCTCCAACCCCGGCATCCGTGCCCACCTGTTTCGCCGCGTCGGCGGAGACGGCGGCCCTTGGCAGCGAGTGGCCGTCAACGCCAGCTTCCCTTTTTTCGATGAAGATGTGCTTGCCCATGGCACGTTGGTGGAGTATTGTGTACACGTGCAAGCCAATGCATCCGGGGGAACCGCCCAGGACCGCAGCTTCTTGCTCAGTGCCCTAATTTGAACAAAGGAGAAACGCCCCTTAGGGCTTTTGAGGCCATTTCCTCAACGGTCGATGTCTTTTTCGGTGCGGGCAGGCTCAGAGCGCTATTTAGACTGAATCTGAATTTCCGCTTTAGCATAGATACACTGAACAATTCGCCCCGGCGGGCGTTTGGTGAGCGGATATGAAATCAGCGGTTGCTTTATTTCTAAGCTGGCTCATGCTGCTCGGCAGCCTGGTGCCGCAGAACGACCTGTCGGAGCTGGCCAAGCTGCCGCAGCTGGTTGAGCACTACCGCTTTCATCATTCGGCGGCGGGTGGCGGCTTGTCGCTGGCCGAATTTCTGGTGGAACACTACGGCGCGGGCACCAAGCAGCATTTTGGCTGCACTTTCTCGGCCCGGCACCAGCATGACCACCAGGGACTGCCCCTGCACGGCCGCCACGCGGGCGCTGGCGTATCCTTTGTGGCCACAGTGGCGCGGATTGCGCTGCCCACGGGTCCCGTTGCCGGCTTTAGCCGCGCTGCCTGGCAAGCCACCGGCCCGGCCCGCTACCAGGGCGGCCCCGGCTCGGTGCTGATTCCCCCGCCGCGAGCCTGATTCGGCCGCGCCCCTGGGTGAAAACCGCCTGCCCCGCACCAGGCAGCGGCGAGGCAGGCAGTGCCCTTGGTGCGGCCTGCCTGCGAGATTTTTACAACAAAACGGGAATGTGCAGGCGGCTTAGTCCGGCCGGACGCGGCGCGTATTCAAGGCTTAGAGCTTGAAAACACCCTGCTGCGCTGGCGTTTGCCGCTGCCGCAGACGCGCTGGCAGCGTCCACGATGGGCACTTTTCGGCGAGCTCCGTAGGGCGGCTATTCTTTCTGCGAATGAGGGCAAGTCCCCGAACCCGGGCACTGGAAGCAGGCAGCTGCGGCTGCCTCCCGTACTTTTCTAATACCGATTTTCCATGTTGAATCAACTCATTGCGGCCAGTGTCCACAACAAGCTGCTGGTGCTGCTGCTGGTGGGCGCGCTGGTGGGCTGGGGCACGTACTCGGCCCTGAACCTGCCGCTTGACGCCATACCCGACGTGACCAACAACCAGGTGCAGGTCATAACCCAAAGCCCGGCCCTGGCCACCCAAGAGGTGGAGCAGCTCATCACCGTGCCGCTGGAGCTGAGCCTGCGCACCATTCCCAACGTGACTGAAATCCGGTCCATCTCCCGCTTTGGCATCTCGGTTATTACGGTGGTGTTCGAGGACAGAATCGACACCTACCGCACCCGGCAGCTGGTGGCCGAGAAACTGAGCACGGCGCAGGGCAGCCTGGGTGCGGGGCTGGGGGCGCCGCAGATGGCGCCCATCACCACGGGGTTGGGCGAGATTTACCAGTACACGCTGCGCGTGAAGCCGGGCTACGAAAAGCAATATCCCCTCGCCAAGCTGCGCGACGTGCAGGATTGGGTGGTGAAGCGCCAGCTGGCCGGCGTGCCCGGCGTGGTGGATGTGAGCAGCTTCGGCGGCTACGTGCGCCAGTACGAGGTGGCCGTGGACCCCGACCGGCTGGCCGCCAGCAACGTAACCCTGCCCGAGCTCTACGCCGCCGTGCAGGACAACAACGCCAACACCGGCGGCTCCTACCTGGAGCGCGGCCCCAACGCCTATTTCATCCGGGGCGAAGGCCGGGCGCTGTCGCTGCAGGACATCGGCAACAGCGTGATTAAACAGGCCGCGCCGGGCACGCCGCTGCTGGTGCGCGACGTGGCCGCGGTGCGCTTCGGCCACGCCGTGCGCTACGGGGCCATGACCCGCAACGGGCGCGGCGAAACCGTGGGCGGCATCGTGCTCATGCTCAAGGGCGCCTCCTCGGAAGCCACCATTGAGAGCGTGAAGGCGCGGGTGGCCGAGATTCAGCAAACGCTGCCGCCGGGCGTGGTCATTGAGCCGTTTCTGGACCGCACCAAGCTCATCGACAAGGCCATCCGCACGGTGGAGCACAACCTGCTGGAAGGCGGCGTTATCGTGGTCATCGTGCTGCTGCTGCTGTTGGGCAACTTGCGGGCGGGGCTGGTGGTGGCCAGCATGATTCCGCTGTGCATGCTGTTTGCGCTGGCCCTGATGCGCACGTTCGGCGTGTCGGCCAACTTGATGAGCCTCGGTGCGCTGGATTTCGGGTTAATTGTGGACGGCGCCGTCATCATCGTGGAGGCCATGATTTTGCAGCTGGTGCGCCGCAACGCGAGCGAAGCCGGCGCCGCCACCGAAGCCGGAACGGTGGACGACGTAGCGCAGGCCGCCGCCACGCGGCTGATGCGCTCGGCGCTGTTCGGGCAGTTCATAATTCTGATTGTGTACTTCCCCATCCTGGCGCTGACCGGCATCGAGGGCAAGATGTTCCGGCCCATGGCCCTCACGGTGAGCTTTGCCATCATCGGCGCCATGCTGCTGTGCCTCACCTACGTGCCGGCCATGGCTGCCTGGGCCCTGCGTGGGGGCGTGAAGCACGACGGCAAGCTGGCGGCCCGGCTGATGGGCTACGTGCACCGCTGCTACGACCCGCTGATTCGGGGCGCGCTGCGGGTGCGGTGGTTGGTGGTGGCCGGCGCGGTGGCGCTGCTGGTGGGCGGCGGCTGGCTGTTTACGCGGCTGGGCGGCGAATTTATTCCGCAGCTCGACGAGGGCGACTTTGCCCTGAACCTGACGCTGGCGCCGGGCTCGTCGCTGGCGCAGAGCGTGGCCACCAACGGGCAGGTGCAGCGCATTCTGCTGAAACAGTTTCCCGAAGTGGTGCAGGTGGTGGGCAAAATCGGTACCTCAGAAATTCCCACCGACCCCATGTCCTTGGAAGACAGCGACCAAATGGTGATTTTGAAAGACCGGGAGGACTGGACCAGCGCCACCGGCCGCGAGGAGCTGGCCAACAAGATGCAGGCCGCCCTGGCCGGCGTGCCCGGCGTGAGCATGGAGTTTCAGCAGCCCATCCAGATGCGGTTCAACGAGCTGATTTCGGGGGCCAAGTCCGACATCAGCATCAAGATTTACGGCGAAGACCTGGCCGTGCTCTTCGAGCAGGCGCAGCAGGTGGCGGCCCTGATTCGGCCCCTGGCCGGTGTGGGCGACTTGAAGGTGGAGCAGGTGGTGGGCCTGCCGCAGCTGCGCGTGACATACGACCGCCAGAAGCTGGCCCAGTACGGCCTGCGCGTGGCCGACCTCAACACCTTACTGCGCACCAGCTTCGCGGGCGAAATTGCGGGCCAGGTGTACGAAAACGAGCGCCGCTACGACCTTGTGCTACGCCTAGATAGCCTGCAC
>JANXMN010000470.1 GCA_025354605.1 Hymenobacter sp.
TGTAGTCTAAACGAGAAACCAGCAACTAGAAACTACCCACCGTGGCCGTAGGTACAATTTTCTTCACCAGCCCCTGCAGCACCTTGCCGGGGCCGCACTCCAGGAAATCGGTGGTGCCATCAGCAGCCATGCGCTGCACCAGTTGCGTCCAGCGCACGGGGGCTGTGAGCTGGGCCAGCAGGTTGGCTTTGATTTCGGCCGGGTCGGTGTGGGGCTGCGCGTCCACGTTCTGGTACACGGGGCAGCGGGCGGCGCTGAACGTGGTTTTCTCGATGGCTTCTGCAAGCGCGGCGGCGGCACTCTGCATCAGTGGCGAGTGGAAGGCTCCGCCTACTGGCAGCGGCAGGGCGCGCTTGGCCCCGGCCGCCTTCAGGGCCTCGCAAGCCCGCGCCACCCCTTCGGCCGAGCCCGAGATGACGAGCTGGCCGGGGCAATTGTAATTGGCCGCCACCACCACGTGGCCGCCGTCGGTAATTTCCTGGCAGATGGCCTCTACCACGGCATCGTCGAGGCCCAGAATAGCGGCCATGGTGCCGGGCTGCTCTTCGCAGGCGGCCTGCATGGCCTGGGCGCGGCGGGCCACCAGCGGCAGCGCATCCTCAAACTTCAGCACCCCGGCCGCCACCAGCGCCGAGAACTCGCCCAACGAATGGCCGGCCGTGCTGGCCGGCACAAAATCGGGCCGGGCCACGAACTGGGCCACCGAATGCACGAAAATGGCCGGCTGCGTCACGTCGGTACGGCGCAGGTCCTCGTCGGAGCCGGCAAACATGCTGTCGGTCAGGCTGAAGCCCAGGATGTCGTTGGCGCGGGTGAGCAGGGCGCGGGCTTCCAGGTGTTGGTCGAACAGCTCGCGGGCCATGCCCGGAAATTGGCTGCCCTGGCCAGGGAAAATGATGGCGGTGTTTACCACGGTACGAAAGAGTTTTGGCAAATTGAAAGCTCAAAGAAACGGAGTCGTCCCGATACAACTCTCCTATTTACTTCAAACCCACCCATCCTACCCGCCCGGTTTGGTGGTCAATGCCCATTACCGCTCCTTCTGGCATCCAACCGGTAGGCCGGGGGAAAACCACCCGCCAGACCCGCCTCCTCTCCACCACCGACACGCTGTCGAACAGGTACCGGCCCGCTGGCTGCTGGCGCATGCAGCGCAGCCCCGCGTCCCGGGCAGCGGCAGCCGACTCAATCCGGCCACGGTGCCCTAGCACAGAGTCGGGGCTCCAATGCATGTAATGAAAGTCCCGGCCGACGCAGCTGCTCAACAACCAGCTCCAGCAATAGCAGCCCCTTATTTCTCATACCGGCCTCATAAAAAAGGGCGGACCTACTGGCCCGCCCTGTAAAATAGCTCATTAGTTTTTCGACCTGCTAGCGCACGATTTCCACCCAGCCCTTGTACGTTCGCTTCGTATTGTCCTTATCGGCGAACTCCACCTCGGCCAGGTAGAAATACACGCCGTCGGCCACCCGGGCGCTGGCACCGGACTCCGTGCGGGGGCCGCCACCATCCCAGTTGATGAGGATGCGGTCGGCAGCCGTAGTGGTGTTTTCGAAAACCTTCACGCCCCAGCGGTTATAGGCCTGGAAGTGAATGCGCCGCAGAGGGCTGTAGTTTTTGGGCCGGAACACCGCGTTCTGCGCGTCGCCGTTGGGCGTGAAGATATTGGGCAGTTTAAAGAACAGGCAGTTGTCCTGGCAGACCACGTTGCTCGTGTCGCTAACCAGGGTATTGGTGGCTACGGCCTGCACCGCGTAGCAGCCGCCCGAGAAGTTCAGGTCGGTGTGCAGGTAGCTGGTGCTGGTGGTAGTGGCCAAAAAGGTGAAGGCCCCGGTGGGCGTGGGCCGGTAGTACACGTTGTAGCTGGCAATATTAGGGTCGCAGCCGGTGGGCTGGTTGAGCAGGGACCAGCGCAGGCGGTTGGTGTAGTGCTCGCCCTGGCGCGGAAACTCCTGCAGGCTGGCCAGACTGTCGCAGTTGGTCGGCAGCAGGGTCAGGATGGGCCGGCAGGGCGGGGCAGTCAGGGTCAGGCAGGTTTCCTGGCTGCGGTTGGGCAGGCTGCTCAGGAAGGCAAAACCGTCGTAGCGGCCCACCGTCTGCACGTAGTAGCAGTACTGCTGGCCTTTCACCAGGGTGGGGTCGTTGTCGGCGTAGCTGCCGCCACTGCCGGTGCTGGTGGCCGTGCCGATGCGCGCATAGCCGCCGGTGGGGCCTTTGCGGTACACCAGCGTAGGCTGCGCGGTGTTGTCCCAGGGCACATTGAAGGTCCAGCTCACGGTGGCGGCGGTGCCCAAGTTGCGCGGCACGGCAGTAGCGCGCACGCTGCTGGCGGGCGGGGTGGTTTCGGTGATAGTTGCCCCAGTCCCCGCCGGGAACGTGCGCACGAAGTCCAGCTTGTAGGTGAACTGCTTGGTCAGGGTGTTCAGGTTGCTATCGGTGTAGCAGGTATCGGTCAGCGACGTGAGGGTGGCCACGTTCACAAAAGCTATAGCGGCCGGGCTCAAGCCCTCGGCGCGGCTAAGCACGTAGCTCGGCGTGCCATCGAAGCCCTGGGCAGTACCGGTGCGGGGCTGGGTCCAGCACACCTGCACCTGGCCGGTGGCGCTGGTACTCAGCACGTCGACCTTGGTGAGCATGGCCGCCCGGCCCGGAATCTGGGCGCAGGCCTCGTTTGAGGCCAGGCTCTGGCCCAGGGCCGGAACCGGAAAATCAGCGTAAATGCGGTAGCAGTAGTTCACACCTCGCGTCAGGCCGCGCACCGTGTTGCTGGCATCCACGTTGTTATCAATAAACGAGGTGGCCGAGGCCGGCACGCGGGCCACGAAGGTGTAGCCTGCACTCGCCGGAATGCCCGTCAGGCAGCCCGATGGCACGAACGTAGAGGGACCGACCTTGCGATAGATATTGATGAACTCGGCATTGGCGCACGTGTAGGTGTTCCAGCGCAGGGCCATGCTGCTGGGATTGCCGGCGGTGCCCACGGTAGGCGTAGCCACCAGGTTTTGCGGCGGCGGCCCCACCACGGTTATCAGCCAGGGCCTGATGTCGACCAGTGCCGGGTTGGTGACCGATACGCCGGGTGGCGTATCCTGGGCCTTGAATATAACCTGGTAAGGCTCCTTGGCCACGTTGTTGCAGCTCGTGTTCCAGGTGAAGGTGCCTACGGCCGTGGGCGGGCCGGTTTGGCTCTGCACGAAGGTGGCGGGCGGCAGAATGCCCGCGTAGGCAAACAGCGTAATCGGCGTCTGGGTAGTGCCCGGGCCAATGCCATCGACGGCCGTTACCACGCCGGTAGCGGTCTGGCCGGCAATCACGCACAGGTTGGGTGGCAAAGTGAGCATCGGCGGCAGGTTGGCCGTATTCACCACCGTAATCTGCAGGTCGCGGATAACGGTACCGATATTTAACTGCCCGCCGCCCGCGAAGCGACGCCACTCGGTTATTTCCATGGCTACGTTGTATTCGCCGGCCTCCACCGGCGCGTTCCAGGTAATCTGGCCGGTCGCGGGGTCCATCTCGAAGATGGCCGGAGCCCCGGGCACGCCCACTGGCGGGCCAACATAAGCCACTTGTATCGGCGGAGTAGAAGTCACCAGCCGGTCATTGGGGTAGTGGAAGTCGGTGCACGGCTGTGGCACGGGCAGGTTATTGCCCGGCGCGGGCGAAGGGCAAGGCGGACCCAGCACGGGGTCGATGCCCCCCGGAACCTGCCGGCTGGGAACTAGCTTATACGTCAGCAAATCGCCGTCGGCATCATAAGCCCCGGGGTTGTGCTCAAACACCCGGCCCACGGCGCCAACGTCAACGGCCGGCGTACGCAGGACGGGGCTGTGATTGCGGGCCAGTAGAGAGTTCAGGGTGAATGTTGTGGCGATGTAGAAGGTTTGGTTAACCGAGTTCGACATGTTGCGCACGTTTTGATTGCGGTTCTCCCCAATGTAGCTCACCGTGTACGTCGTAGGTGAGGGGTAAGTATGCTCGAAGTAAAACACGTTGATGCTCACGGCCGGATTCAGCGGGTAGGGCACCTCCGGCCCCCGACGTGGAATCATTTCTTTACAACTTGAAGTGCCATCGCCGAAGAAAATGGTGGCGGTGGTGGCGTGGGTCTGACTTACGTTGTTAGTATAGAGAATCATCCGGAAAAATACCCGCAGCGAGTTGGCCGGGGCATTGGCCGTAGTATCTAAGGTGACGCGGATGTCGCCGGCGCGCAGGTGGGTGGCCAGCGCAGCCTGCGGACGCAGCGCCAGGCCGCTCAGCAGCAGCGTCAGCACAAGGGCCAGCCGCGCCCAGCCGCGCGCACCTAGGGGAAGGTTTTTCATCATTTGATGGAGGAGGAAATGGAGAAGAGTATAGCGGGCAGCCCGGCGGCAACCGGTGGTTCGGAACATCACCGCCCCGGGACCGGTTTTGTTTAACGATGCCGGCCGGGGATAGATTCACCACCCGCGCCGGAGTTTAAGGCAACCCCGGCGGCGGGCAAGAATCGGGCCGGGCATTGGCCGGTTTGCGGGTTGGGGCCTACCTTTGAGCAACCTGAACATACTTCTTCACATCCCAAGTTTGGCGACTTTATGAGTTGGATTTCCAAAACCCTCACCAGCAGCATCGGCCGGAAGATTATTATGGCCGCTACGGGCCTGTTTCTGTGCACGTTCCTGGTGGTTCACCTCGTTGGCAACCTGCAGCTGTTCAAGCACGACCAGGGCGCGGCATTCAACACCTACTCGCATTTCATGGGCACCAATCCCATCATCCGCACCATCGAGTGGGGCTTGGTGCTGGGCTTCGGCTTCCACATTTTCGAGGCCCTGGTGCTCACGCGCCGCAACAAGGCCGCCCGCCCCGTGGGCTACGCCAGCAACCACTCGGAGCAGAACTCGGAGTGGACCTCGCGCAACATGGGCATCCTGGGCAGCATTATCCTGATTTTCCTGATTGTCCACCTCTACAACTTCTTCTGGCGCGCCCGCTTCGCCGGCGACCTCGGCCACATGGGCGGGGCCAACGCCGAAACGCGCGACTACGACAACTTGTACATGGCCGTGGTGTCGTCGTTCCACATCTGGTGGTACGTGCTGCTGTACGTGGCTGCCCAAATCAGCCTGGGCTACCACCTCTGGCACGGCTTCCGCTCCGGCTTCCAGACGCTGGGCCTGAACCACCGCAAGTACACCCCGCTCATCACCTACGTGGGCTATGCCTTCGCCGTGGTGGTGTCGGCCGGCTTCGCCTCGATGCCGCTGTACTTCTTTCTCTTTACCAACGCCCAGGGCGAGCTGGCTGCCAACGCGCCGGCCCTGCTGCACTCGGTGGCTTCGTTGTTTTAAGTTGAACGTCAGCTTGAACGTCAAATAAAGTAGAACGTCATGCAGAGCGTAGCGAAGCATCTTTACCGCTTCGTTGGGCTAGCCTGATTACTACTGCGGTAAAGATGCTTCGCTACGCTCTGCATGACGTCCTTTTTCTTTCCTGACGTTCCGGGTAAGTGCTAACCATCCACGGCTTTACCGGTTAACCTATCATTAAATCCCTCAGTCACTCCCTTAATTCCGTCACCCTATGCTGTTGGAATCCAAAGCGCCCGCCGGCTCCCTCGCTGAAAAGTGGGACAAGCACAAGTTCAACGTGAAGCTCGTGAACCCCGCCAACAAGCGGAAATACGACGTAATTGTGGTGGGCACGGGCCTGGCCGGCTCGTCGGCCGCCGCCTCGCTGGCCGAGCTGGGCTACAACGTGAAGGCCTTCACCTTCCACGACTCGCCCCGCCGGGCGCACTCCATCGCCGCACAGGGCGGCATCAACGCCGCCAAGAACTACCAGAACGACGGCGACTCGGTGTTCCGCCTGTTCTACGACACCATCAAGGGCGGCGACTACCGGGCCCGCGAAGCCAACGTATACCGCCTGGCCCAGGTATCGGTTAGCATCATCGACCAGTGCGTGGCCCAGGGCGTGCCCTTCGCCCGCGAATACGGCGGTCTGCTGGCCAACCGCTCGTTCGGCGGCGCGCAGGTGAGCCGCACGTTTTACGCCCGGGGCCAGACCGGTCAGCAGCTGCTGCTGGGTGCCTACTCGGCCCTGAGCCGCCAGGTGGCCTACGGCAAAGTGAAGCTCTACACCCGCTCGGAAATGCTCGACCTGGTGGTGATTGACGGCCAGGCCCGCGGCATCGTGACCCGCCACTTGATAACGGGCGAGGTAGAAACCCACGCCGCCCACGCGGTGGTGCTGGCTACCGGCGGCTACGGCAACGTGTTCTACCTGAGCACCAACGCCATGTACTGCAACGTGACGGCGGCCTGGCGGGCCCACAAAAAGGGCGCATACTTCGCCAACCCCTGCTTCACCCAGATTCACCCCACCTGCATTCCGGTATCGGGCGACTACCAGTCGAAGCTGACGCTCATGTCGGAGTCGCTGCGCAACGATGGCCGCGTGTGGGTGCCCAAAACCGTGGAGCTGGCCGAGCGCGTGCGCAAAAACGAAGTGAAACCCCAGGACATTGCCGAAGATGACCGCGACTACTTCCTGGAGCGTAAGTACCCGGCCTTTGGTAACCTCGTGCCGCGCGACGTGGCCTCGCGCAACGCCAAGCAGATGTGCGACGAGGGCCGCGGCGTGGGCAGCACCGGCCTGGCCGTGTACCTCGACTTTGGCGACGTCATCAAGCGCATCGGGGCCGAAGCAGTGAGCCAGAAATATGGCAACCTGTTCGACATGTATGCCAAAATCACCGACGAGAACCCCTACGAGCGCCCCATGCGCATCTACCCGGCGGTGCACTACACCATGGGCGGCTTGTGGGTCGACTACAACCTGCAAACCACCGTACCCGGCCTGTACGCTACCGGCGAGTGCAACTTCTCCGACCACGGCGCCAACCGCCTCGGTGCCTCGGCCCTGATGCAGGGCCTGGCCGACGGCTACTTCGTGATTCCGTACACCATCGGCGACTACCTGGCCCAAACGGCGCCTAAGCCCGTGAGCACCGACCACCCGGCTTTCGCCGAGGCCAAGGCCGGCGTGCAGGCCCGCACCGAGCAGCTACTTGGCATCAAGGGCAACCGCACGCCCGACGAGTTCCACAAAGTGCTGGGCCACATCATGTGGGAATACTGCGGCATGGCCCGCACCGCCGAGGGCCTCACGCACGCCAAAGCCGAGATTCAAAAGCTGAAGAAAGGCTTCTGGAGCGACGTGAAAGTGGTGGGCACCGGCGAGGAAATGAACCAGGCGCTGGAAAAAGCCGGCCGCGTGGCCGACTTCATCGAGCTGGGCGAGCTGATGGTGGACGACGCCCTGAACCGCAACGAAAGCTGCGGCGGCCACTTCCGCGAGGAGTATCAGACGCCCGAAGGCGAGGCCCTGCGCGACGACGACAACTACGCCTACGTGGCAGCCTGGGAGTACACGGGCGAAAATCAGCCCGAGAAGCTCAACAAGGAAGAACTGACGTTCGAAAACGTGAAGCTGACACAGCGCAGCTACAAGTAAAATTGAGTTATGAGTTATGAGTTAAAAGTTATGAGTTAGCAACCATCCGGATTTGCTTCCTCGCTATACTTTCAACTCATAACTCTTAACTCATAACTCATAACTAAAAAAATGGCCGGCTCCAACCCTAACGCGAAACCGATGAACTTGACCCTGAACGTATGGCGGCAGCCCAGCCGCCAGGGTCAGGGGAAAATTGTAGAGTATAAAGTGAAGGACATTTCCCCCGATATGTCGTTCCTGGAAATGCTTGATGTGCTGAACGAGGACCTGCTGCACAAAGGGCAGGACCCGGTAGCCTTCGACCACGACTGCAGCGAAGGCATCTGCGGCTCGTGCGCTTTGTTCATCAACGGCCGCTCGCACGGCCCCGAGAAGGGAACCACGACCTGCCAGCTGCACATGCGCAAATTCTCGGATGGCGACACCATCACCATCGAGCCCTGGCGCGCCAACGCTTTCCCGGTGAACAAGGACTTGAGCGTGGACCGCTCGGCCTTTGACCGCATCATTCAGGCGGGCGGCTACGTGAGCGTGAACACCGGCGGTACCCCCGACGGCAACGAGATTCCGATTCCGAAGGACATTTCGGACC
>JANXMN010000484.1 GCA_025354605.1 Hymenobacter sp.
CGGCGCGGTCGGGCGGCTTTTTCAGCCACCCGACCGCTAATCGGGTGTAACCCCGCAACGATTAGCGGTCGGGCGGCCGAAAGAGCCGCCCGCCCGCGCCGGCCCGGCTGCCCTATTTGGATAAGCTCTAAACTGCCCCGCGGCATATGCATGCCGCAGGTGAACTCACAAGTGCCGGCTTGCTGCGGCAAAAACTCAATGGCCGTAGTTTTATTAAGGCGCTAAAGCATGCCGGATGTTAAAATCCGGCAGCAGCTCTTCCGAGCAGGTGTCTTCCTCGTCGCGGTAAAAGTTGAGCTGCACCGGCTTGCCGTGCTCCACCTCGATTAGTTGCGTGATAGAGATGCTTCGACTCCGCTGCGCTGCGCTCGACATGACCGTTCTGGATGGTTTGTAACTACTGCTGCACCGAATAGCCGCGCAGCCGCAGTGAGTTGGTGAGGACTGATACCGAACTCAGGGCCATGGCCGCAGCTGCCAGCATGGGCGAGAGCAACCAGCCCGTGAATGGGTAGAGCAGCCCGGCGGCGATGGGAATGCCCAGCGTATTATAGACGAAGGCGAAAAACAGGTTTTGCTTGATGGTGCGCATGGTTTGGCGCGAGAGGTCGATGGCCGTGACCACACCCTGCAAGTCGGAGCGCATGAGCGTGATGCCGGCGGCCTCCATCGCCACGTCGGTGCCGCCGCCCATGGCCAGGCCGATGTCGGCCTGCGCCAGGGCCGGCGCGTCGTTGATGCCGTCACCCACCATGGCCACCACGCGGCCTTCGGCCTGCAGCTCCTTCACCTTGCCGGCCTTGTCGGCCGGCAGCACCTCGGCAAAGTAGCGCGTGATGCCCACCTGCGCGGCCACCTTGGCGGCGGTTTGGGGGTTGTCGCCGGTCATCATCACGACGTCCAGTCCTTGCGCCTGGAGTGCTTTGATAGCGGCCAGGCTGGTTTCACGCACTGTGTCGGCCACGCCAATCAGCGCGGCCATCTGCCCGCCGATGGCGGCGTAGAGCACCGTTTTGGCCTGGTCCAGCAGTTGGGTGGCGGCCTGCTCGGCATCCGCCGAAAGCGGCACCTGGTTTTCTTCGAGCAGGCGGCGGTTGCCAATCAGAACGGGTTGGCTATCGACGGTGGCCCCGGCTCCCCGGCCTTCGTAGGCCTGAAAGTTGGTGGCCGTGGTGGGCGTGGCCCCGTGCAGGGCGGCATATTTTACCACCGCTGCGGCCAACGGGTGCTCGCTCTGCCGCTCCACGGCGGCCAGCAGCGGGAGCAAGGCCACCGCGGTGCCACCGTTGAGGAGCACGAAGTCCGTCACGGCCGGCACGCCGCGGGTGATGGTGCCGGTTTTGTCGAGCAGCACGGTGGTTACTTTTTCGGCTTTCTCCAGGGCCTCGGCGTTGCGGATGAGTACGCCGTACTCGGCCCCCTTGCCGGTGCCCACCATGATGGCCGTGGGCGTGGCCAGGCCCAACGCGCAGGGGCAGGCAACGATGAGCACCGCCACGAAGTTGACCAACGCCAGCGGCAGGCGCGTGGCAACGGGCGCGAAGTCGAACCACACCACGAACGTGGCAATGGCAATCATCACCACCACCGGCACGAACACGGCGCTGACCTTATCGGCCAGTCGCTGAATCGGGGCGCGGCTGCCCTGCGCTTCTTCCACCAGCTTCACAATTTGCGCCAGCATGGTTTCCGCTCCCACTTTCAGCACCCGGAAGCGGAAGGAACCGCTCTTATTGAGCGTCGCGCCATACACATTGTCGCCTTCCTTTTTCTCCACGGGCAGGCTCTCGCCGGTCAGCATGCTCTCGTCCACGGCCGAGCGGCCGGTGAGAATCGTGCCGTCGGTGGCCACCTTCTCGCCGGGGCGCACCAGCACTTCGTCGCTCACCACAACCTCGGCAATTGGCAGGTCCATTTCCTGGCCGTGGCGCACCACCCGCGCCGTTTTGGCTTGCAGGCCCATCAGGGCCTTGATGGCGGCCGACGTTTTGCGCTTGGCGCGGTTTTCCAGCACCTTTCCCAGCAGGATGAGGGCAATAATGGTGGCCGTGGTGTCGTAGTAAACTTCCGGCATGAGCCCGCGCCGAATAAACCACTGCGGAACGAAGGTGGCGGCCAGGCTGTACAGAAAGGCTGCGCCGGTGCCGACGGCAATCAAGGTGTCCATGCTGGCGGTGCGGTGTAAAAAGCCGTTCCAGGCCGACACGTAGAATTCGCGGCCGCTGTAGAGCAGCACCGGCAGCGTGAGGGCCAGCAGCACGTAGTTGAGCACGGGCATCGAAACGCGGCTCATCATGGCCGGCCACAGCATGAGCATACTTAGGGCCATGACCACCACGGCCAGGGCCACGGCCACGCTAAAGCGGCGCTTCAGGTTCTGGTAGGCGGCGGCCTTACGGGCTTCGAGCTCGTTGTCGGAGGCAAGCACATTGGTGGCGACGGCCGGGCTCGGTTCGTGCACGCCGTAGCCGGCCTGCTCCACGGCGGCGCGCAGCCTGGCGCGGTCAATCTGGCCCGGCAGGTAATCGATGGTGGCTTTTTCGCTGGCCAGGTTCACGGTGGCGCGCTGCACGCCGGGGGTGCGGGCCAGGGCCTTCTCTATGAAGTTGGAGCAAGACGCGCAGGTCATGCCCTCGATGTTGAGGGTGGCCGTTGCGGTGCCGGGCGCCGGTGCAAGGGGTGAGCTGGCCGGTTCGGCCGGGGCCGGGTGGTGATGGATGGGTTCCATGAGAAGTAAATTCAGGGGAAAGCAGCGATGAAATGGCTGCCGGCAAAGCAACAACTGGTAAACACCTTTCAGTCCTCAAGAGATGTGCAGGATTAGGTCGAGGACCTACAACATTCGAAGCCTGTGCCAGTAACAGCTCAGCGGTGTACACAATTTGGCTTCCGGGCCTACAAGATTTCCGGCCACGCTGTTACCGCCCCCCCACCTCGTGCAGGCCCACCCTGGGCACGACGAACCGGCGAAAGCCAGCACCGGAGCCAGCACCGATGAGGTACTGCTGCCCAAGGAAAGCCAGTTCCTGTTCACTATCCGCACCCAGCTTGTGCGTACTGACTCGCTCAGCACCCGGCGCACGCTGGTATCGTTTCAGCGGCCCCCGGCGGGCAGGGCGAGTTGGTGGCTCCGCAGCCCGGTCGCCTGATTAGTCTCAACGTGCGCGTGGGCCAGGCCGTGCGCGCCGGCCAGGTGCTGGCCGTGCTCGACTAGACGCTGGACGCCCCGGCCCAAAT
>JANXMN010000492.1 GCA_025354605.1 Hymenobacter sp.
GCCCGTGAACAGGTACCGGTCGTTGTAATTGTAGTTGGCCCGGCCGTAATACGAGAGCAGCGTATTCTGCGTTTTGAACGGGTTCTGCGCCGGCAGCAGCGGGTCGACCCGGCTGCCATCGGCCTTGTAGCCAAAGCGAAAGGGCGAGTAGGTGTAAAAGTCCTGGTACGAGTAGCCGGCCAGCGCCTCTACGTGGTGGAGACCGATTTGCTTGCTGTAGCTGAAGTAGGTTTCCAGCAGCTTGTTGTTCTTCTCCTGCCGGTACGAGTTGCTGAGGCCCTGCGTAGAAAAGGCCAGCGACGAGAGGGCCGGAATAAAGATGGTGCCGTTGCTGCGCGAAATGTCATAGCCCAGGTTCACGTTGGCGTGCAGGTCGGGCAAAAAGTGCAGCTTGTAGTCGAGCTGCACGTTGCCGATGCTGCGCAGCACCGTGCTCCGGTCGCGCTTGTCGTTGAGCAGCGCCAAAGGGTTGCGGTCGGCAAACTGGTTGGGCACGTTGCCCTTGCGCCACTCGTAGTAGCCGTTGAAGCCGGCCGGGCTGCTGTCATAAACAGGTTGCGTGGGGTTGAACCGCACGGCCGCCCCAATGGCCCCCTGGTCGGCAAAGTGGAAGTCGGCCCACGAGCCTTTCATGTTCACGTCGATGCGCAGGTGTTTATTAAACAGCATGGGCGTGAGGCCAATGGAAGCGGTGTTGCGTTTCAGGTAGCCCGTTTTCAGGGTGCCCTGCTGGTCGAGGTTGCCGTAGGAGACGCGGTAGGGCACGTGCCGGGCGCTGCCGGTCAGGCTCACGCTGTTGTCGGTGGTCCAGGCGGTGCGGTAAATGGCGTCCTGCCAGTCGGTGTTGGCCGTGCCCAGGTAGCTGGCATTGCCCGCCGGAATAATTCCCTGAATAATCGCGTTGTTGGTCAGTACCCGGTAGGCGTCGCCGCCCAGCACGTCCACTTTGCCGTAGTTCACCGACCGCGACATCTGCGAATTCACGCTCACGCGCAGTTGCTCGCCGTCCACCCCTTTTTTGGTGGTGATGAGGATAACGCCGTTGGCCGCCCGCGAGCCGTAGATGGCCGTCGCCGACGCATCCTTGAGCACCGTAAAGCTCTCAATGTCCTGCGGGTTGACCAGCGACAGCGGGTTGCCCGCGCCGGCAATACCCTGGTTGTCCACCGGCACCCCGTCGATGACGATGAGCGGGTCGTTGCTGGCGTTCAGCGACGAGCCCCCGCGGATGCGGATGGTGCTCACTTCGCCGGGCGCGCCGCCCCCGGTCGTAATCTGCACGCCGGCCACCTTGCCCTGCACCAGCTGCTCGGGCGACGTTACCTGGCCTTGCACGAAGTCCTTGGTCGTCACGGTCGTAAGCGAACCGGTCACGTCCTGGCGGCGGGCCGTGCCGTAGCCCACCACCACGGCTTCGCTCAGGGCAGTGGCATTTTCGCTGAGCGTTTGGGAGGCCACGGTAGCCGTCTGGCCCTCCGTCACGGTCACGGCTTGGCGCAGGGTAGTGTAGCCCACGAAGGAAAAAACCAGCTTTTGGGGGCCAGTCGGCACATTTGTAATCGTGTAAGTACCGTCTGCGTTGGTCGAAACACCCATGGTCGTGCCTTCTACAAGCACCGTCACGCCGGGCACACCTTCGCCTTTGGCATCGACCACCCGGCCGGTAATGATGCCGCCAGCCAGCCGCTCAAGAGCAGGCAGGCCGGGCGATAAGTAGCGGGGCGGCGCGGCGGCAGCCCCCAGGGCCAGGGCGCTCAGGGCCGAAGTCAGCAGCAGCTTGCGCCACTGCCGCGAAGCAGTAGCCGGGGGTAACACGTGCGGCATGGGTGGGATTTTTGGTGACGGACGAAGGGTGCCAGGAGCAACCGCCGCTCGGCTTGGCGGCGCGGCCGGGGCCTGGCTCTCTGCGGCCCCGGCCGGCCCCGTGCCAGGCGGGCAGCGGGTTCCGGCAATCGTTTGGGACGGAGGAGTTGGGCAAAACTATCCTTGTCAACATCCTAAGGGAATTTGTCAAACCCGATTATGAAAAATATTAACCCGAGTCGAATTTATTTAATTGATTTATAAGGCAATATCTCCAACAAAGCCATACAAAATATAAGCCCAGTATAGCCTATATCGCCCTGTTTCTCCACGAAAAAAGGAGGCGCAGCTCCTGCGTATGCCTCCCCGGCCGGCGGTTAAACCAATTGCGCTACCCTCCTTTACTTTGGCTGATGAGTGCTCACTCACCGGTATAACAGCGCAAGCCGGGAAGCATAACTAGCTGCTCCAGGGTCGGTGCACAGGTTGAACGACGTAGGGGCGGAGTCGTTCAATCCATACCTGGATGCCGGAACTGCTCTAATAATTACTTTATCACACCGCCTGAATGGCCTGGATGCGCGCCTCGAACTCCTCGTTGGGCAGCAGCGAGCGGTTCTTCACCCGCGTCTTGTAGGTATAAATCGTGTTGATGGAGTAGCCCAGCATCCGGCTGATTTGCTCGCTGTCGGCAATGCCGAGGCGAATGAGGGCGAAGATGCGCAGCTCGGTGGTCAGAAGCTGGTCCTCGGCCAGCGGCCCCCGGTCCTCGGGCTGAAACAACTCGTTGAACTGGCCGATGAAGTTCGGGAACAGCCGCAGAAACACCGTATCGAACCCTTTCAGCAACTCGTTGCGCTCGGTCTTGATGTTCACGCCGTCCACCAGCTTCTGCACGCCGGCGAACTGCTTGCTGGCCAGCAGGGCCTCCACGCGCTTCTTCAGCGTTTCGAGCTTGTCGATGTACTGCGAGTTATTGTGGAAGTAGTAGCCGATGTATTCTTCCTTAATCCTGTTGGCCTCGTTCAGGCCGCTGTTCAGCTGGCGCAGCTCGCCATTGCGCTCCAGGAGCTCGCGGTTGGCGGCAAAAATCAGCTGGTCGGCCTTGCGCAGGCGGCGCAGCTGCCGCACGCTCACCACCGCGAAGCCAATTACCACGCCGGCCAGCAGCGTCATGATGATGGCAAAGGTTTTCAGCGACTTGCGCTGGTTTTCGATGATGTTGATTTTCTGCCCCTCGATGATGGACGACACGTGGCTGATTTCAATCTGCCGCTGCCGGGCCTTGTAGAAGGCGGCATCCTCGCGAGCCTCGCGAATGAAAGTGTAGGCATTCTTGAGGTCGCCCTGCCGGTAGCAGTAGTCAGAGAGCTTGAAAATGGCCGTGGTTTCCTTGGTGGCCGTTTTCACGTCGGCAATGGCCGACACCAGCAGCAGTTGCACGGCTTTTTCCTCCTGCCCGGCCAACTCATACAGGTAAGCCGTGGTGCTGGCGCTCACGGCCAGCTGGTGCAGCGACAGGTGCGGCAGCCGCCGAATCTGCGCGTACACCGCCGCGCCAGCGGCCAGGCTGTTGGTTTTCTGGGCCCGAAACTCCTGCACCGACAGCTGCTCGTAGGAGCCCGGCCGGCTGAACAGCAGGGCCGTATCGGCGTAGGCCAGGGCCCGGGCGTAGTAGCGGGGCCGGTAGGTCTGGTCCTGGTTGAAGTCGCCCAAGTCGCTGTAGGCGCGGGCTTTCAGGAAGTAGAAGCTCTGCCGGTCGGCCGGGCTCAGCAGGCGGGGCCGGATAGCGTCGAGGGTCTCAAACGTTTCCTTGAACAGGCCCGACGACAGCAGCACGAAGGCCAGCTTCAGCCGGGCCACCTCGATTTTTTCCGGACTGCGCAGCTGCTCGGCCAGCCGCATTGTCTTCTGGCAGTACACGAAGGCCGAATCGTACTTCAAGGCTTTGTACTCGTCGTAAATGCGCAGGCCCAGGTCGAACCTGGTGTTGTCGTTGGCTTCCGATGAAACAAAATCGGCCGTGAGCACCGCAATGCGGTTCAGGCGCTGGCCGTCGTATTCCTTCTTGTGGGCCAAGGCGGTGTTTAGCTCCGCCAGCAGGCTGTCCGTTTTCGGGCTGATTTCGCCAGCTACTGCCCGCAGAGGCGACAGGCCGAGCAGCAGACCACACAAGAGCAACAGGCGCTTCACCAAAAAATCGACTTACCGATGGGACAGGAATGGGCCAAAAGTAGCGAACAACCCACGTTGTGGCTCCCGGCCCGCGCCCCGGCCTACCGCCCGTACTCCTGAATTTTGCGCTACGAGCGCCGCCGGCCCAGACGGCAAGCGGGCGGACGGCCCCAAGCCACCCGCCCGTCGCGAATCCGTTCAGGCATTACCGTTGCCGCTACTTGCGGTGCGGCGCGCCTTTTTTGGCCCCGGTCGGCTGGGGCATGGCACCGGCTACCACATTGGCATTGACGGGCAGCGGCACCTCGCGCGAGGTTTCGAATTTGCCAGCTTCGGGGTTGGTTTCGTCCACGGTGCGCTGCACCACGCGCAGGTGGCGGGCATCGGGGTGCAGCACGGCCAGGTCGTGGCTGATGCCCGACATGGGGTCGTAGCTGCGGAAGCCCATCACCATATCGGCCGGGAAATTAGCCTCCTTGCCCTTGGCCGCGTTCACCATGTCGGGGCGAGTCGTGAATTTACCCAGCTCGATATCGAGCGGCGTGCTGCCCTGCACCAGCAGGCGGGCCATCGTGCGCGGGTGCTTGGGGTCGTCGGGGTTGTCGGTGGGCTTGAAGCTGAAGGACACCTTCATGGTTTCGGCATCCTTCGGGATGGCTACTGCGGCGGGCGCGGGCGCGGTGGCCGTGGCATCGGGGGTGGTAGCCCCGCCGGTGGCAGCGACCGAATCGGCAGCAACGGGCGTGGCCGCGGGCGCAGCGGCCGTCGGTGTGGAGGTAGCGGGCGGGTTCTGGCTACAGCCAGCCAGCAGCAGGGCCGCGCTCAGGGTGAAGTAGGCAAGTTTCATACGCGACAAACGGGTTTGATAAATGGTCAGATTAGGCACCGCAAGATTAAGCAAAATTGCGCGGCCCGCCAGCGTCCACCGCCCCCGGCCGGGCGCGGGTGGCCCACGCCACCTCACCGCCCCCGTATTGCACGGCTGTGTATCGCATTGCTCTAAACACAAAGAAGCCCCACCGCGCGGCGGTGGGGCTTCAAGCAACTGATTCGCAGAAAGCCGGTGTGGGCTACCAGCGCCGGCCGCGGCCCCGCCCGTAGTAGGGCCGGGGGGCATAATACACGGGCCGGGGAGCGTAGTATACGGGGCGCGGGGCGTAGTACGGGCCGGGCACTACCACCACGGAAGGCGGCACGGCGTACACCACCGGGGGCCGGGGCGCGTAGTAGCGCGGGCCGTAGTAGGCGCGCGACGGGTAGCCAAACGAGATGTTAGCACGAACCTGGGCCGCGGCCGGCTGGGCACCGGCTCCAGCCAGCAACAGCATCAGCAACAGATACAACGAGCGGGTTTTCATACGAGTGAGTGAATGAGGGAGTGGACAGATAGCAACCAATATACAAACCTCAGACCGGGAAAAACGCGCGGGGTTTAATGCCCCATCCGCCGCTGGCCGAGGCCCGGGCTCCCGCAAAAGTTGAGCCAGCACGCCGCCCGGCCCTTACAGCGGAATGCGGTAGGTGGCATCGGCCGCGCCGCCAAACAGGCCGTAGCCGTTGCGCACGTTGCCGGCCAGCGGGGCGGGCTCGGCAAATGGGTTGTTCTGGCTGTCGAAATAGCGGCGGCGCGAGAGATAGAAGTTATAGCCTTCGGCCGTGATGCTGCTTACGGTCACCTCCAAAAAGCCGGCCGGCGTGCAGTTGCCCTGGTAACAGCTGTAGTTGCTGAAATACACGTCGGTGGCCAGAGCCAGGCGCTGGCCGTTGAGGTTGGTATCGGCGAAGGGATAGATACTGTACCCCTGGTCGGTGCTCGACAGGTCGAATTGCCCGATGGATACGCTGCTGCCCTGCCGGCCGTAGTCCACTCTCACCGGCGACCAGGTGCCCGCCGGACCGGGCTGGCCCTGGGCATCGAGCACGCGGGCAAAGGCGAGGTAGTAGTTATTGGCGTTGGGGTCGTCCTGCACCACTACGTTCAGGCGGCCGGCATAGGTGTCGCTGGTCGGGTTCGAGTTGGGGCCGGGCGTGAATGAGCCGCTCACGATGCTCACCAGCGCGGGCATGGTGAGGGTGCTTTCGGCCGTTTCCATGCCCGGCAGGCTGGCGCGCAGCGTGTAAGCCTGGCCCGCCTGCGGCCGGAAGCCCAGCACCGGCCGGTAGTAGCCACGCTCCCCCGCGCTGTAGGGCCCGGGGATGGGCGCAATGGGCCGGTAGCGCTCCACCACGCGGCCGGCGGCATCGCGCAGGTCCACGGTAGCATCTGCGCGGCCGGGCAGCTCGCGGGTATCGAACACGCGCTGGCTGTTGCTCACGTAAAGCTGCCGCAGCTGAAACAGGTCGTAGAACGCCGAATCAACCGGGGCCGTGGTGAGGGTGTAGCGCAAGGCCACCCGGGGCGTGTGCGGCGGCTCGGGCAGGTTGGTTTCGGTTTCGCAGCCAGCTAGCACGGCCAGGGTGGCGAGGGTCAGGAAGCAGGAAAGGAGTTTCATAGAAGGATGGGGTCAGGCAGCGGATTCATTGAACGTCATGCTGATTGCACGTCATGCTGATTGCACGTCATGCTGATTGCACGTCATGCTGAGCTTGTCGAAGCATCTCTACCGCTTCGTTGGGCCGATTGAATTACTTGC
>JANXMN010000499.1 GCA_025354605.1 Hymenobacter sp.
AGCGAAGCATCTCGCGTGCAATAGTAATCCCAGTCGACTTGATTACTATTGCACGCGAGATGCTTCGCTGCGCTCTGCATGACGTTCTTTATCGCCATCATCCCATCTTTTCACCATTTCACCAACCCACTAACATGGTTACCCAAGCCGAATTCGAAGCCGCCAGCCAACGCTCGCTGCAAATGCCTACCAAGCCCAGCAACATGGTGCTGCTCCAGCTCTACGCCCTGTATAAGCAAGGCACCGACGGCGATGCCGGCCCCGACCGCCCCGGCGGCTTCGACTTCAAAGCCATTGCCAAGTACGACGCCTGGAACAGCCTGCGTGGCACCAGCAAGGACGGTGCCCGCCAGCAGTACGTGGAGCTGGTGAACGAGCTGGCGGGGTAGTTTTTAATGGGTGAAGAACGTCATGCTGAGCATTCCGCGTATCAAGCGGCGACGCAGCGGAGTCGAAGCAGCTCGCGTGCCACCGCTATTTCTACTCCCTGTAACGATTGAATTACCACCATAAGCGAGATGCTTCGACTCCGCTGCGTCGCCGCTTGATACGCGGAATGCTCAGCATGACGTTCTTTGGTTTTCCAGACATCCCCACCCCATTGGAAATCTCCCGCAAGAAGCCACCTTATGCCATCTCGCCGGAGCTGCGGGCGTATTTGCGGGCCTACGACCGCGAAGCCGCCCTGCCCGTGGCCTACGCCGATTTGCTGCAGTTCACCGGCTCGTTTCCGCTGCTCGACCGGACCGGGAAGGATACGCTCTGGCAAACCGTGTTCTACGAGCCCCAGACGCTGCGCGAGCTGAGTGCCGGCCTGACGGAGGTGTACGCGCTGCTGAAAACGGCCGGCGACCTGTCCTTCACCGAGCACCTCATTGCCGACCGCATCGACTACTGCGAGTTCGGCAACTCGAAGCCGTTTCGGGTGCGCATCGTGAACCAGCTCAACGACAACTACGACTACTTCTACGTGAAGCAGGCCGATGCTTCGCGCCTGTTCGGACTGGAGCTGGAGCACCTGTTGTCGCCCAACTCGCTCACTTACCTGGTGAGCGGCGACACGCTCATTGAGGAGCACATCGTGGGCATTCCCGGCGACGACTTCATCAAGCAGCACCTCAACCAGCCGCAGCTCAACCAGGTGCGCATCGCCAAGGAGTTCGTCAAGTTCAACGAGCGCTGCTTCGTGCGGCTGCTGGGCGACATGCGGGCTTATAACTACGTCATCGCCGTGACGCCCGATTTCGAGGACGAACAGTACCGGGTGCGCGCTATCGACTTCGACCAGCAGAGCTACGAGGGCCGCCGGGCCATGTACCTGCCCCAGTTTTTCAAGGATAACGCGGCCGTGGTGGCCATGTGCGCCCGCCACATCACGCCGGCCACCCTGCGCCAGTACCAGACCGAGGAGCGCGCCCTGATGGCCCGCCGCGCCCACGCCGAGCGCGACCGCCTGCGCGACCTGCTCGCCGCCATGCGCCACCACGCGCTGGCCCCACCCGAAAAAGTCGCCCAGCTCAAAGCCGAGCTCAACCGCTACCACCACACCACCGCCTTTGACCGCTGCGACTCGATGGGCGACGTAGTGCGCCAAAATCTGTGGCTGATGCTGGGGCCGAAATAAGCCGGGCCCGCCGCTAGGGCCGGGTAGTCGTCAAGGCCGGCGCGTCGTCGTCCAGGTGCTGGTAGGCGGCCAGCTGCTTGGCGCTCAGCACGCGCTGCAGCGCCTGGCAGTAGCCGAACTCCACCACGGTGTAGGCCGCTGAGGCCGCCGCCGCCGAGGCAAACCGCTGGCGGTCGAGCCGCGCCAGCGCCCGTACGTAGCGCTCGGTGGCTACCCGCACGGCCGGCAGCTGGGCCGGGGCCAGGTGGGCGGCCCGGCCGAGCCGCTGCACCACCGCCTCGGTAGGCGTGGTGCCGGCGGCCCGGCCGGCGGCCGCCGCGAACCGGGCCGGTAGCAAGGTCAGCAGCAAATAGGAGCCGACGACGGCAAAGGAGCGGAGCGTGTGCATGGCGGAGCGGAGCTAAGAGTAATTGATGCGGGAAACGGGGCCGTAGCGAAGCCGGATTGCCGGCGGGCAGCCGCTGCTTTCGGGCTGCTGACTTGGCACAAACCTATATAGGAGTGCGGCCGGGAGCCGGGTGTTTTGGCTTAACCGGGGGCCAGGCGCTGCGAACGCGCGTTTTTACCATCCGGGTGGGGCAGGGCGGGCCGCCGGGGCGGCCGTTGCGCCCGGGCTCCCCGCCAGAACGTACCGAAGCCCCGCGCCGCGCTCTTCAGCCAGCCCAGCCCCCTTTTCAGCTGCTAAATGGCTAGGCTCACCGAGAAAAGCTGCGAATTTTTTATATACTATAGTAAGTTTGAATTAGACGAAAGCCCGGCGCAACGAAGCGCCGCCGCGCCTTCCCTCGTCCGGCTTCCCGTGCTGAAAGTGCTACTCTTCCTGCTGCTGCTGTGCCTGGGTGGCCCCGCGGTGGCCCGCCGCCCCGCCGCCGATGCCCCCCGCCCCGCCCTGGCCGGCACCTGGACCGGCTCGCTGGCCATTCCCGGGCGTGTGCTGGTGCTCAACCTCACCATCACCGAAGCCGACGGCCGCCTCAGCGCCGTGCTCGACATTCCGCTGGCCCACCTCAACAACCGCACCCTGCGCGTGGCCCAGCACCACGACACGCTGTCCTTCGTCGACCCCCTGGCCGACGCCTGCTACCGGGCCATTCGCTCGGCCGACGGCACCCTGCTGGTGGGGCAGTGGCAGCAGCCCGGCCTCAGCGCCGGGCTGCGGCTGCGGCGCCCGGCGCCGGTGCGCGCCCAGGTGACCACCAAGTGGCGCAGCGGCACCCTCGAAAACGGCCGCCCGGTCGGCCCCTGGGAGTATTACCACTACCTGGCCGACGGCACGCGTCAGCTGGCCCAGGTGTACGACCACAGCACCGACCGCCTCGTGTTTGCCCGGCCCGACGACGAAGTGCGCGAGGTGGAGCTGCACCCCGGCTACTGGGGCTCGGCCCAGCTCACCCGCGCCCCCTGGTTCGTTGGCGGCCCCGAGCGGCTGGCCCTCTACACGGCGGGGCTGACCTACCCGGCGGCGGCGCAGCAACTAAACCTGGTGGGCAAGGTCACCGTCAGCTTCGTGGTCGATACCCTGGGCCATGCCTCGGACTACCGCGTGGCCCACGGCCTGGGCAGCGGCTGCGACGAAGAGGCCCTGCGCGTGGCCCGTGCCATTCCCGGCACCTGGACCGCCGGCCGCCTCGGCACCCGCGCCGTGCCCGTGCGCCAGTACATGGCCTTCGCTTTCCGCCTGCAATAGCCGCGCCGGCACCCGGTGGCGCGCGCCGCGCCGGCCCGGACACCGCCCCCCGACCGACGACACGCAAAACGCCCCGGCCGCAACAGCGGCCGGGGCGTTTCACTAACAGCGGCAAGCTACTAGGCTTAAATCGGCAGCCCGGCCGAGTGGTTTTCGATGAGCGTGACCAGGGCCGTGGCCTCAGTGTTGGTCTGCTTAGCCATCTCGTGCTTGAATTCGAGCACGATTTTATCGTCGCCGCCGTGGGTTTCGCTCTGGTTCACCAACTGGTTCCGGTGGCGCAGGTAGCTGGCCATCTCGTTTTCGGCGTCGCGCTTTTCCTTGCCCTCGGGCAGGGTAAGCAGGTCGGCCTGCACGGCGGTGAGCTTGCCGTTGAGGCGGGTGATTTCGGCCTTGCGGGCGGCGGGGTCGCCGTAGGTCTGCAGTTCGAAAGCCAGGGCGCTGGCATCGGCGGCGCGGGGCGACAGCTCGTGGGCCAGCCGCAGCTCCATGCGCCGGGCCTGGGCCTCGCACTGGGCCAGGCGGGCGCGCAGGGGGGCCAGGTCGGGGGCGGGCAGGGGCGCGGGCGCGGCGCGGGCGGCGGCTTGCAGGGCCCGCAGGCGTGGGTGGGCAGCAGCAACCGGCCGGTTTCGGCTTGCGACACTTGGTGCTGAGTGGCCCCGAGCAGCCGTCCGGCTTCGGCCTGGGCCAGCCCAAACGTGGCCCGCATCTCGGGCAATAAGCCGCCAGAAGTGGCGGCAACAGGAAGGCCCAGCAGCGCGGAGAGTAGTCGTAAGAAAAACAATCAGTGTATTTTCTACCACCAGGCCTCCTACCGGCGGCGCGGCGCTTGCCGGCCAGCCGCGTGCCGCTACTTTTACGGAGTACCCATTTCCTGTTTCGCCATGCGCCGGCTTACCCACACCCGTACTACCCAATCATCGTTGGCCCGCCTGCTGGCCATCCTGCTGCTGGCCCTTGGGCTGAGCACCCCCGCCCGGGCCACGGCCGGCCCGCCCACCACCCCCGGGCGCCCGCTGGCCGAAGCCCTCAACCCCGATGGTACGCTGAAAGCCGGGGCCAACGGCTCGTTCGATGCCCGCGCTTTTCGGATGCGTACCGCGCCGGATGGGCGGCCGGTGTTTAGCCCGGCGGGGGTGAAAGGGGCGGGGGATGAGCGGTGGGCGGATGGATTTGAATTGCCGAATGGTGTCGATAGATCTGTATACAGCGTTGTGCAGTCAGGCACCGATACCTACATTGGCGGAGATTTTACTACTGTTGGTAATCTGGTTGCTAATCACATTGCCAAGTGGAACGGTACGGTTTGGAGCAGCTTGGACAACGGCGTGTATGGCGGCCACGCCACCGTCTACGCGCTGGCGGTGTCTGGCAGCGGGGAGTTGTACGTGGGCGGCTTTTTTACCCAGGCGGGGGGGGTAGCGGCTAACAACGTGGCCAAATGGAATGGAGCGTTTTGGAGTAGCCTGGGCACGGGTACAGGCAATAATGGGGTGAACAACGGCGTCGTTGCACTGGCGGTGGCGG
>JANXMN010000102.1 GCA_025354605.1 Hymenobacter sp.
CCTTTTTCGAAAGCCTGCGTACCAAAGCCGGCCGCGCCAAAGAAGCCTGGGTGACGGCCGCGCTGGGCTACCTGCACCACCCGCTGCGCCAGGCCACGTCGGAGAAGTACCTGCCCGCCAGCCTCGACTTGCTTCAGGAAATTCAGCTCACCGGCGACATATTCTTTCCGTATTCGTGGTTGCAGGCCACGCTGGGCAGCTACCAGTCGGCCACGGCCGCCGCTACGGTGCGGGCGTTTCTGGCCGCGCACCCGGGCTACAACCCGCCGCTGCGCGCCAAGCTGCTGCAGGCCGCCGACGACTTATTTCGGGCCGAAAAGCTGGCGCGGTAAACCCATTATCGAGTAAGTTCAATGAAAACCGATTTTCCGATTGAATCAATAACTGTAACCGATAAATCGCAAGTTCTGCGCGGGATTAGCAGATGCGTAAAAACAAATGTTAAGCGTAAGGCTGCTATTCACTGGCTTTTGGACGTGTTAGCTCAGACGGAGGATTCGCAGATTCGTAGTCAAGCAGCATTAGCATTGGGCGATTTGCGCATTCAAGCCGCAGTGCCGGTGATAATAAAACTGTTGTGCATTGAAGCAACCCGGCATAATAGAGGCTCCCTTTTGTATGCTTTACAGTCGCTGAATTATCAGAATTTTTTGGGCGAGATTGCCTGCCAATTGGCTAGCGACGAGTATGAGGTGCTGGAAATGGCTCTGCAACTATTAGAACAACTGCCGCCGCAGCTCAAGGCGCGTCAGACGCGTGTTGCTATCAGTCAACTGCAACAGCTTGCGGAAACAGCCTCCGGTACGCATCGGGCAAATTATATAAACCAAGGCTTGCGACTGCTTCAAGCCTTTACCCGCCCTTCCAATGAGCGGGGGCATAGTAATTAACAACCAGTTGACAGCCGCTTTACATGGGTTATTAATTTATCTTTTGCTGGAAACCCAATACATGAAATTTACTTCTACACTCGCCTTACTCAGCGCCGGGCTGCTGCTGGCCTTCCGCCCCACGCCGCCCACCGAAACCCTCAAAACCGAAGCCCTGCAGGATTTGCAGGCCCGCTACGCCGAGTATCAGCAGGTGGCCCAGCGCATCTGGAGCTTTGCCGAGGTGGGCTACAAGGAAACCAAAAGCTCGGCCCTGCTCCAGGATTTGCTGCGCAAAAACGGCTTCGCGGTGCAGGCCGGCGTGGCCGACATGCCCACGGCCTTCGTGGCCACGTATGGCAGCGGCCAGCCGGTTATTGGTATTCTGGCCGAATACGATGCGCTGCCCGGCCTGGCCCAGCAGGCCGTGGCCGACAAAACTCCCATTGCTGGTCAGGATGCCGGCCACGGCTGCGGCCACAACCTCTTCGGCACGGCCAGCGTGGCGGCGGGCATCGAGCTGAAAAAGTTGCTGAAAGAGGGTAAGCTGCACGGCACCATCAAGGTGTATGGCTGCCCGGCCGAGGAGGGCGGCAGCGGCAAGGTGTACTTGGTGCGCGCCGGCCTCTTCGATGGGGTGGATGCCGTGCTGCACTGGCACCCGTCCAGCCACAACGCCACCATGGTAGGTAAGTACATCGCCAATACGTCGGCCAAATTCCGGTTTCACGGCATTGCGGCGCACGCCGCCGCCGCGCCCGAGCGGGGCCGCAGCGCCCTCGACGGCGTGGAGGGATTTGACAACATGGTGAACATGATGCGCGAGCACGTGCCCCAGGAAACCCGCATCCACTACGTCATCACCAACGGCGGCAAGGCCCCCAACGTGGTGCCCGACTTTGCGGAGGTATACTACTACGTGCGCCACCCCAACCGGGCCGAGGTAGAGGCCGTGTTCGCCCGCGTGGTGAAGGCCGCCGAGGGGGCCGCCCTGGGCACCGGTACTACGATGGACTACGAAATCATCGGCGGCACGCACGACCTGCTCGTGAACGAAACCCTGGCCCACGCCCTGCAACGCAACCTGGAGCAAGTCGGCGGCGTGACCTACACGGCTGAGGAAGCGGCTTTCGGCCAGAAAATTCAGGCGTCGCTAGGCGTGCCGGCCCCCCCCGTGGCGCAGGCCGCCGAAGTAGCGCCCTACCTCCTGCGCGACCTGGGCGGCAGCTCCGATGTGGGCGACGTGAGCTACGTAGTGCCCACCGTGGGCCTGGCGGCCGCCACCTGGATACCCGGCACGCCCGCCCACAGCTGGCAGGCCGTGGCGTGCAGCGGCCAGGAAATCGGCACCAAGGGGATGATGGTAGCTGCCAAAACCA
>JANXMN010000537.1 GCA_025354605.1 Hymenobacter sp.
CGGAGCTTCGGCCCAGTACGGTTCCGATGCCATCGCGGGCGTCATCAACATCGTGCTGAAAACCAGCGTGAATGAGCTGACGGCCAACGCCAACTACGGAGCCTACACCGCCAGGTACCGCTTCGACGACAAAACCTTCGACGGCGGCAACCTCAACGCCAACCTCAACTATGGGGTGGGGGTGGGCACCGGCGGCTTCGTGAACGCTACCCTCGACTACAACCAGCGCGAGCACACCCAGCGCGCCAACGTGCCCGCTCCCGATGGCATCCAGCGCCGCCAGTACGGCGACCCGAAGGCCCGGAACCTGTCGGCCTACCTCAACAGCAAGCTGCCCATCAACGACAACCTCTACGCCTACGCCTTTGGCGGGGTGAACCTGCGCAAGGGCGACGCCTACGCCTATACCCGCTTCCCGACCTCCGACAGTTCAGCAATTGTGGGGCTCGATACGCTTCACTTTACCGTGCGCAACCCGCGTAGCAACGCTAAGCTGTACCCCAACGGTTTCGACCCCATCATCACCAGCAGCCTGACCGATGCCCACGGCGCGGTGGGCCTGCGCGGCACCTTCGGCGGCTACGACGTGGATTTGAGCGAGGGCTTCGGCTCGAACCGCTTTCGCTACGGCGTGACGAACACGCTGAACGCTACGCTCGGTACTAAATCGCCAGCCACCTTCGATGCTGGTGGCTTCCAGCTCCAGCAGAACGTGGTGAACCTGAACCTGAGCCGCAACTACAAAACCGTGCTCCAGGGCCTGAACCTTGCCTTCGGCAGTGAGTACCGCCGCGAGTGGTACCAGATTTTTGCCGGCGACGAGGGCTCGTACCGCAACTATGCGCCGGCTTCCAACCGGCCGGCCGGCTCGCAGGGCTTCCCGGGCTTCCAACCCAAAAACGAGTTGAAAGCTAACCGTAGCAACGTGGGCGTGTACGCCGACGCCGAACTGGACATCACCAAAGCCCTGCTGCTGGCCGGCGCGGTGCGCTTCGAAAACTATTCCGATTTCGGCAGCAGCTTCACATACAAAGCGGCCGCGCGCTACAAGCTGAGCGAGAATTTCTCGCTGCGCGGCACCTATAGTACGGGCTTCCGCGCGCCCTCGCTGGCGCAGGTTAATTTCAATACGGTGTTCACCAACGTGGTGAAAAGCCAGCCGGTTGATGTAATGCTCGACCGCAACAATGGGCCGGTGTCGAAGGCGCTGGGCATTCCCACGCTCACGCAGGAGCGCTCGCGGTCGGCCAGCGTGGGTTTCACGGGCCGGCTCGGGTCGGTGCTGAGCTTCACGGTCGATGGTTATTACATCCATATTCAGGACCGCATCGTGCTCACCGGCTCGTTCAAGGCTGAGGACGATACCCTGGTGCTGCGGCCCATTCTGGCCCCCCTGGGCGTGGGCGAGGCCCAGTTCTTCGCCAACGCCGTCTCGACCGATACCTGGGGCCTAGACGTGGTGCTCGCCAATACCATTGGTATTGGGTCTGGCCGCCTCACCACCACCCTGGCGGGCAACCTCAACCGCCTGCTCATCGTGGGCAGCCCCAAAACCTCGCCCTTGCTGGCTGGCAAGGAAGAAACCTTCTTCGGCGTGCGCGAGCAGGCGTTCGTAAAAGCCTCAGCCCCGCCCTACAAGGTGAACCTGACCTTGGACTACAGTGTGGGCCGCTTCGGCGCGCTGGTGCGGCTGGTGCAGTTCGGCCACGTGCTGCTGTACGATTACGCCAATCAGCCGAACCCTTATCGTGACCACCTCACTACCGATGTGGCCTTGTCGTACGCCCTCACTAACCAGTTGCGCCTGTCGGTAGGCTCGTCGAACGTGTTCAATGTATACCCTAGTTTTTTCAACCCGCAGCTCACCGAAAATGGCGGCGCCTGGGATGCCGTGCAAATGGGCAGCAACGGCCGTTTCCTGTTCGCCAAGCTGCAGTTCCGAGTGAGCAAGCAGTAGCGCTCGCCGCTTGTATTTAAGAACGTCATGCCGAGCGCAGCCGAGGCATCTCGCGTGCAGTAGTAAACCAATCGATTGAGTTACTACCACACGCGAGATGCTTCGGCTGCGCTCAGCATGACGTTCTTTTTTCTCATTGCCGCTACTGGAAATACACGTCGTATTTTTGCGCCCTTATGCAAGCAAAAATCCGCTCCACTACCGTGCTCGGCATCCGCCACAACGGCGAAATCGCCGTCGGGGCCGACGGGCAGGCCACCATGGACAAGCACGTGGCCAAGAACAACGTCCGCAAAATCCGTAAGCTGCTCGATGGCAAAGTGGTGACCGGTTTTGCCGGCTCCACCGCCGACGCTTTCATGCTGCTCGACCGCTTCGAAGAGAAGCTCACCAGCTACGGCGGCAACCTCAAGCGCGCCGCCATCGAGCTGGCCAAAGACTGGCGCAAAGACCAGTACCTGCGCAAGCTCGAAGCCATGATGGTGGTGGCTGATAAGGATGAGCTGCTCATCCTCAGCGGCACCGGCGACGTACTGGAACCGGATTCCGACGTGGCCGCCATCGGCTCCGGCGCGATGTACGCCCAAGCCGCCGCGCTGGCCCTGAAGAAGCACGCGCCGCACCTCACCGCCCGTCAGATGGTGGAGGAAGGCCTGCACATCGCGGCTGACATCTGCATCTACACCAATCATAATTTGATGATTGAGTCGCCTTCTTAAGCTATTGTCAATGGAAGCCTTTGTGAAATTCACCGCCGTATTCGAGCCCGTTGCCGAAGGCGGATATTCTGCTTACGTGGAAGAAATCCCTGGTGTAAATACGCAGGGCGAAACGCTGGAAGAAGCCCGCGAAAACCTGCGCGAAGCCCTGGAAATGGTGCTTGAGGTGCGCCGCGAACTGGCCGAAGAGCAGCAGGCTGGCCGCGTCGTTATTCGGGAGAATATCCAACTGGCCGCCGCGTAGATGAAGCGGCGCGATTTGGTGCGGCATCTCGAACAGCACGGCTGCGTATTGAAGCGGGAGGGCGGGAGCCATTCCGTGTTCTTCAACCCCGCCCAGCGGACGGTTTCGGCGGTACCGCGCCACAATGAAGTAAAAGGCCCTACGGCCTTAAAAATCTGCCGGGACCTGGAGATTCCAGCGCCGGCCAACGTCAACTAACCATTCCCCCAAGAGCTGACAGCTAACGGCTGGCAGCTAAAAGCTAATCCAATGCAAGTAACCGATTTCCTCCGCCACCATTACCGCCATTTCAACGCGGCCGCCCTCATCGACGCCGCTGATGGCTACAATAAGCACCTCGCCGAGGGTGGCAAAATGATGATTACCCTGGCCGGAGCCATGAGCACCGCCGAAATGGGCATTCAGCTGGCCGAGCTGATTCGGCAGGACAAGGTGCAAATCATCAGCTGCACCGGGGCCAACCTGGAGGAAGACATCTTCAACCTCGTGGCCCACGACTTTTACGAGCGCGTGCCGAACTACCGCGACCTGACGCCCGCCGACGAGCAGGCCCTGCTCGAGCGCCACATGAACCGCGTGACCGATACCTGCATCCCCGAGGAAGAGGCCATGCGCCGCCTGGAGCACTCGGTGCTGAAATTCTGGGAAAAGGCCGACAAGGCCGGCGAGCAGTATTTCCCCCACGAGTTCTTCTACCAGATTCTGAAGTCGGGCGAGCTGGAGCAGTACTACCAGATTGACCCCAAGCACAGCTGGATGCTGGCTGCCGCCGAGAAAAACCTGCCCATCATCTGCCCCGGTTGGGAAGATTCCACGCTCGGCAACATCTTCGCCGGCCACGTCATCTCGGGCGATGTGAAGAACGTGCACACCGTGCGCACGGGCATCGAGTACATGATTTTCCTGGCCGAGTGGTACACCAAGCAGGCCACCGACGAGAGCAAAGTGGGCTTCTTCCAGATTGGCGGGGGCATTGCCGGCGACTTCCCCATCTGCGTGGTGCCCATGCTGCACCAGGACCTGGGCCGCACCAGCGTGCCGCTGTGGGGCTACTTCTGCCAGATTTCGGACTCGACGACCAGCTACGGCAGCTACTCGGGCGCGGTGCCCAACGAGAAAATTACCTGGGGCAAGCTGGGCCAGGATACGCCCAAATACATCATCGAGTCGGACGCCACCATCGTGGCCCCGCTGATTTTCGCGATTGTGCTGGGGCAGTAATTGCGCCCAGGGCAGCCGCTGAATCTTTTGCCGCTTCCCATTAGTTTCGCTTGCAACCCAATACCCCGTCGTTATGAAACTCAAAGTCGTTGTGCACGAAGCCGCCGAAGGCGGCTACTGGGCCGAAGTGCCGGGCATTCCGGGCTGCGCCACGCAAGGGGAAACCTTTGAAGAGTTGCTAACCAATATTTACGAAGCGGTGGAGGGTTGCCTGGCCATCGATATGGTAGAGCCGCAGGCCGATTCGGGCGCGCGGGTACTTGAAATAGCTGTATGAAAAGTGTGTCGGGCAAACAGCTGTGCAAAGCCCTGGAAAGCCACGGCTGGCTGTTGCTTCGCATCAATGGCAGCCACCACATTTACGGCCGGCTAGGCGCCA
Organism: Hymenobacter sp.; assembly: GCA_025354605.1. Lineage (GTDB taxonomy): Bacteria > Bacteroidota > Bacteroidia > Cytophagales > Hymenobacteraceae > Hymenobacter. The sequence goes on from JANXMN010000537.1 coordinate 4,521, forward strand.
TCGAACGCCTGACCGTGCCGGTACACGCCAACCAGGACCTGAAACGGGGCCTGCTCGGCCACCTGCTGAAACAGGCCGGCCTGACAGAAGCGGACGTGTAATTGCTGAAAGCGAGAATTAAAAGAGCCGGCCGCTACTTTAGCGGCCGGCTCTTTCGGTTTAGGACGGGTGTTGATTTAATGGACCGGTGCCGGGGCCGCGGCCGGCGCGGGCCGGGCCTGCTGCAAGGCGCGCTGGTGCGCCTTCTCCTTGCGCATGGCTGCCTTGAAGCCCGACCAGTTGAGCGCGAACATGATGACCATGGCCCCGAATATCACCAGCAGGTAGGCCGCCGTGGCCGTGAGCAGCCCGCGCGCCGAGGCGCCGGTGTTCACGGTTTGGGCAATGGCGTCGAGCCGCAGCTTGAGGGCCAGAAAGCTCGATATGCCCGTCACGAGCAGCAGCAGCGA
>JANXMN010000551.1 GCA_025354605.1 Hymenobacter sp.
TTCAACTCTTTGGCATCGTAGATGTTGCGGCCGTCAAAAATGACTTTTTGCTTCATCAGGCGGCTCACTACGGCGAAGTTGGGCACCCGGAACTCGGGCCACTCGGTTACAATGAGTAGCGCATCGGCATCAATCAGCGCATCAAACTCATCTTTGGCATATGCAATAGAGTCGCCCAGCTTGTGTTCGGCTTCCTTCATCGCCACGGGGTCGTAGGCCGTCACGGTGCAGCCGGCAGCCAGTAGCTTTTCGATGATGACCAGCGAGGGAGCCTCGCGCATATCGTCGGTTTTGGGCTTGAAAGACAGGCCCCAGAGGGCAATTTTCAGCCCCTTGAGTTGACCACCGAAATGCTTGCTCACCTTGTTGAAGAGCACCGATTTCTGGTCCTCGTTCACGCTTTCCACGGCGCGCAGCACCTGCATGTCGTAGCCGTTTTCCTGCGCAGTTTTGATGAGCGCCTTCACATCTTTGGGGAAGCAAGAGCCACCGTAGCCGATGCCCGGATAGATGAACTTCGTGCCGATGCGCGCATCGGAGCCAATCCCGCGACGCACCATGTTTACATCGGCCCCCATGATTTCGCACAGGTTGGCGATATCGTTCATGAAGCTGATTTTCGTGGCCAGCATGGAATTAGCCGCGTATTTCGTCATCTCCGCCGACGGGATGTCCATGAAGATAATCGGGTGGCCGTTCAGCAAAAAGGGTTTGTAGAGCTTGGTCATCACTTCCTCGGCGCGTTCGGAGGAAATGCCTACTACAATGCGGTCAGGCTTGAGGAAGTCGTCAATAGCTGCTCCTTCCTTCAGGAATTCGGGGTTGGAAGCCACGTCAAACCCCATGGTTTCGCCGCGCTTGGCCAGCGCTTTTTCAATCTCGGCGCGCACCTTAGCGGCCGTACCCACTGGTACGGTGCTTTTAGTTACGATAACGCCGTAACTGCTCATATGCTCGCCGATGCCGCGGGCCACGGCCAGTACGTACTTCAGGTCGGCCGAGCCGTCTTCGCCGGGGGGCGTGCCCACGGCTATGAAAGCGACATCGCAGCCCTTTATAGCCTCGGCCAAATTGGTGGAGAAGTGCAGGCGACCCTTCTCCACGTTGCGTGAGACCATCTCCTCCAGACCCGGCTCGTAAATCGGCAGAATGCCCTGATGGAGATTGTCAATCTTTTTCTGGTCGATGTCGATGCACGTCACATTAATGCCAACTTCGGCAAAGCACGTTCCGGTTACCAGCCCGACATAACCGGTGCCTACTACTGCTATTTTCATGTGGGAAATTTTGCGGAGGAGAAATTATTATTCAGAGGCACTCTCGCGGCTGCCCCAGCCCGAATCGGAGCTGGCGGGCGCAGCGGGCCGCAGCTCGCCAGCCATGTACTGCTTCCACCAAGTCTGGAACACGATGAGGGCCCAGATACGGGCGTGTACGTCGCCGGGGCTGCGCGAGAATAATTGGGTTTTGAGGACGCGGATGGCCTGTACGTCGAAAATACCCTGGGCTTCGATGAAGTCGTCGCGCAATAAGTCGTTTTCGATGAGTGGGCGCAGTTCGTTGCGCATCCATTTCAGCAGGGGAACTTCAAAGCCGTGCTTGGGCCGGTCGTAAAGCTCCACGGGCAACTCGTCGCGGAAGGCATCCTGCACAATGCGCTTTTTCATGTGCGTGTCGACCTTGCTGCTCACGGGCAGCGAGAAAGCGAAATCGACCACCTTGTAATCGAGGAAGGGCGTGCGCACTTCCAGCGAGTTTGCCATGCTCATCAGGTCCACTTTCGTGAGCATGTCGTAGGGCAGCACCAGAGTCATATCAGTCAGCAGCACCTCGTTGAGGTCGCCGTCGGAATGCAGGTGGGCCAGAATGTCCTTGCGGCGTTTGGCAGCCAGCTTCTTCCCCACTTTGGCCCGGCTGGCAGGACTGAGCAGTTGGCGCGCGTCGGCTGGCGAGGCGAGGCTGGCCCAATCCCAGTATCGGTCTTTCACGCCGGCCGTCATGCCGCGTGAGAAGCGCTGTAGCTGCCGGATACGGTTGCCGAAGAAGCTATTGCGCGACTTAGGGAGCACGTCCCACACAAAGCCGAGCGCCGTTACGGCTTCGGCCTTCACGCCACCCTGCCGCACCTTGAACTCGCCCATGTGCTTATTATAGCCGCCAAACAGTTCGTCGGCCCCGTCGCCGCTCAAGGCTACCGTCACCTTCTGGCGGGTGCGCTGGCTGAGAATGTACACGGCCAGGGCCGAGGAGTCGGCGAAGGGCTCATCGAGGTAGTCGAGCATCTGGTGGATGTGCTCGTAGAGGTCGTCGTTGGTGAGCGAGAAGACCGTGTGGTTGGTTTTGTGGCGCTCGGCTACCAAGTTGGCATACTTGGTTTCGTCGAAAAAAGGCTCGTCCTTGAAGCCGATGCTGAATGTGTTGAGGTGCGGGGTGTGGCGGGCGGCGAGCGCCGTAATGACGCTGGAGTCGATGCCGCCACTGAGGAAAGCCCCGAGCGGCACATCGGCCACGAGGCGGCTCTGCACGGCCCCGTCCATCAACTCAACCAGCTTTTTTTGCTGCTGCTCGTAGCTGAGCTTGTTTTTGGCAACCTTCTTGGGGTCGTAGGGAATCTTGTACCAGGCTTTACCTACCACTTTTCCATCCTTGATGTAGAGGTAGTGGCCGGGCAGCATCTTTTTTACACCCTTGAAAATGCTGGCTGGGCCGGGAATGTAGTTGAGCTGCAAATACTGGCTCAAGGCCACGAAATCGAGCTTGCGAGGCACCCCCAGGGCCATGAGCGATTTCATCTCGGAGGCGAAGAAGAGCTTGTCTTCGTCGCGGTACACGAGCAGGGGCTTCACGCCATAGCGGTCGCGGGCCACGAGCAGCGAGTTTTCTTCTTTATCGTAAATCGCGAAACCGAAAAAGCCGTTGAGCTTCTTGATGAAGCTGCGGCCTTCGGTGATATAAAGCTGAAGAATAACTTCCGTATCCGTCTGCGAGTGAAACCGGCAGCCGCGCTTAATGAGCTTCTCGCGCAGTTCGCGGTAGTTGAATATTTCGCCATTAAAGACAATGGTGTAGCGGCCCGACTCGTCGGTCATGGGCTGGTTGCCGTCAGCCGAGAGGTCGAGAATGGCCAGACGACGGAAGCCCAGTCCGCACTGGTCGTACACGTAATGCCCCTCCGAATCGGGACCACGGCGGATAATGGCATCGGTCGACGCCTGTAGGTTAGCCAAGGAATGGCGACCCGTGTCAGTAAAAGCAAATACTCCGGTAATTCCACACATAGTAGCGCGCAAAAGTACGACCCCGCAACCTAAAGCTCACCCCGGCGGTATTGTCAGGACTACGGATTGGGCAGATTTATCGGATTGAGCGAATTTCGGGGAAATTTTTCCCGGCTCTGCCAGTCCGGCGGGTGCTGTTGGTCAACGTGGTTTCTCCTAATCAGTTTCACCTAACTCTTTCCTTATGAACATTGAAGAACAATTCCAGGCTGCGGCCGACCAGGTAAATAACCTTCCCGGCGATGTGGCCGCCAAGCACATGAACGAGCTTTACGGCCTCTACAAGCAGGCCACCGAAGGCGACGTGAACATGAAAGGCGACGAAGTCAATGCCGACGAAGCCGATAAAGCCAGCGGCCCCGCCGGCCTGTCGCAAGCGCAGTGGGACTCCTGGAACCAATTCAAAGGCGTGCCCGAGGACGAAGCCAAGCGCCGCTACGTAGCCAAAGCTGCTGAAATCACAGAGGCCGCGCCTAACGCTACCAGCGCCAGTGAAGTGCCGACCGATGGCCTCACCGGTGCCCCCACCACCACCGACCACGGCGGTTTGCGAGGCGACATTAAAGCCGGGACACCCTACGGCGGCGAGGATAAGCTGAAGGATAAGCAGGCGTAGCAAGCGCACTGCGGTTGTCTTTTGCCAAGAGCCGTGACAATTGAATAAGCGCCGACTCCTTTGCGGGAGCCGGCGCTTTTTTTACCGGCAAACTTGTTGGTGCGGCCGCAGTTATCGAACTAGCATCGGGCAGTATCATTGACCGGCGAGGCCCCGCCTGCCGCATCTCCCCTACTTCGCACCTTATTCGTCAGCTTACTTTATGAACCGTCGCCTTTTTCTAAATCAGGGCACCCGGGTCGCCCTCACCGCCGCTCTGTTACCTGCCGTGGCCTGCCAGTCGAGTTCTGATAAGCCGACAGCGGAAGCGGCGGCACCTGCTTCGGCAACTATGGAAGCCGTCAACGCCGGTACCGAGCCCTTCGAGCTGCACGAACTGACGGTGGCTGACTTGCAGGAGCGCATGGCCAAAGGCACCGACAACGCCCGTAGCCTGTGCGAGAAATATCTGGCCCGAATTAAGGCCCTGAACGAGGCCGGGCCGATGCTGCGCGCCGTTATTGAAATTAATCCCGATGCACTTAGCATTGCCGACCGGCTGGATGAAGAACGCAAGGCCGGCAAATTGCGCGGGCCGCTGCATGGCATCCCGGTGCTCATCAAGGACAATATCGACAGCGGCGACCAGCTGATGACTACGGCCGGGGCCGCTGCCCTGCTGGGTCACAAGGCGAAGCAGGATGCTTTCATTCTGCAAAAGCTGCGGGCGGCCGGGGCCGTGCTGCTGGGCAAAACCAACCTGAGCGAGTGGGCCAATTTCCGTTCCTCACATTCGGTGAGCGGCTGGAGCAGCCGGGGCCGACAGAGCCGCAACCCCTACGCGCTGGACCGCAGCACCAGCGGGAGCAGCTCGGGTTCGGGCGCGGCGGTGGCGGCCAACCTCTGCGCCGTGGCCGTCGGCACCGAAACCGACGGCTCGGTAGTGTCGCCCTCGTCGTGCAACGGGCTGGTAGGCCTTAAACCCACGGTGGGTTTGTTGAGCCGTAGCGGCATCATCCCGATTTCGAGCACTCAGGATACGGCTGGCCCCATGGCCCGCACCGTGCGCGACGCCGCCCTGCTGCTGGCCGCGCTGCAAGGTCCCGACCCGGCCGACCCGGCCCGCCTACCCAGGCCAGCCAGCGCGCCAGCCGACTATACTACCTTCCTCAAGCCCGACGCGCTCAAGGGCCAGCGCCTGGGCGTGGAAAAAGCCCACCTCAACGGCCCGCCCGCCGTGGCTGCCTTACTGAAAGAAGCCATTACGGCGTTGAAAGCACAGGGGGCTACTATTGTGGAAATCGAACTGAACAAGCTGGTAAACCCGCTGGGTGAGGCCGAATTCGACGTACTGCTCTATGAATTCAAGGAGGGCGTGAACAAATACCTGACAGGAGCTGGAGCCGAGATGAAAAATTTGGCCGATGTTATTGCTTATAACAAGGCACATGCATCCGAGGCCATGCCATTTTTCCAGCAGGAAACCCTCATTCGGGCCGAGGCCACTGATGGGCTGAACAATCCCAAATACAAAGCAGCCGTGCAGAAAACCGTAAGCGGCGCGCGCCAGGCCATCGACGGGCTGCTGAAAACGCACCAGCTTGCCGCTATTGTGGGCATCACCACCGGCCCGGCCTGGTGCATCGACTTGGTGAACGGTGACTACTCGACGGGCGTCGACTTCTCATCGCCCGCTGCTATGGCTGGCTATCCGCACCTCACCGTGCCCATGGGCCAGGTGCTTGGGCTGCCCGTGGGCCTGTCGTTTGTGGGCACCGCATACCAGGAAGGCCCGCTGCTGGGGCTGGGCTACGCCTACGAGCAGGCCACGCACAAGCGCGAAGCCCCGAAATTCCGCCCCACGGTGATGTCGTAGCGCAAACTATTGAGCTCGCGCTACGTCACTCCAAATGCAAAACGGCTGCCTTCGGGGCAGCCGTTTTGCATCCATTCAGAACTTGCCCGACAAATAGCGAGGGTCGAAACGAACACCGCCGAAACCGTAGAGCATCACTGCCCGCGAGTAGCGGAACAGCAGCGGAGTTACCAGCAGCACGGCCGCGCCCACTGTTACGATATATACCAAGAGCGGCGGGTCGTGAGCGAAATAGTTCAACAGAAAGCCAATAGCAAGCAGAATCCCCGTCGAAAAACCGGAGCTGATGTACATGGCCCCGTAGTAAAAGCCGGGCTCCGGCTCGTAGGTCTGCCGGCACACCGGGCACTTGCCAGGCATGTCCATAAAATTCCAGTTCCAGGCATCGTTCATGAAAAGCTGGCCCCGATGACAGCGCGGGCAGCGCAACTCCAGCAGCGCCAGCAACGGCGAAGCTGGTGCCGCAACAGGTTCCGTCATTAAACCTGAGCCTTTTTCGGGTGGGTGCGACGGTACCAGAAGTAGCCCACTGCACCTATCAGGATGTAGGGCACGGTCATCATGTAGAGGATGCCCTTGTTGAGGCCGGCCACATCGTAGTCGTCGCGCTCTTGGCGGGCGGCTTCAATTTGCGTTTTGCACATGGTGCATTGGGCGCGGGCTGCCAACGGGGCTAGGCTCAGCAGCACGCCCAGTAGCAAGGCGAACGAAGCAGCAAAAAAGGTCTTTTTCATATCATTCTGAACACGCGGTTAGCCGCAAAGTTTCTCAGTATCAGGTGTAGTACGGCGAAATCATGAAATATACGATAACGCCAGTCACCGACACGTATAGCCACACCGGGAATGTCCAGCGGGCAATGGCCCGGTGCTTGGTGTACTGTCCCGTAAGCGCGAAGTAGAGCGTGAAGAGCACCAGCGCCACTGTCACTACGGCCAAGCTGATATGCGTGAGCAGCAGAAAAAAATAGATGCCGCGAATGGTGCCTGTACCACCAAAGTGCGTACTGGCCACCTGCGAGTGATAGGCCACGTACGAGAGCAGGAACAGCCCCCCCAGCGCGAAGGCCGTCCCCATCATGGCGCGATGCTTCAGCACGTTCTTCTGGCGGATGAAATAGTAGCCGGCCAGCAAGCAGACCGCCGTCAGTGAGTTCAATACCGCATTCAGCGCCGGCAGGAATTTCACCTGCGCGCCCGGAATGCGGAAGGTTTCGGGGAAGTAGTACAGCACGGCCACCAGCAGTGGCACTACCGCGCCCAACGTGCCGAGAATGATTTTGTAGCGCGTGTAGTCGCCGGGAGCCAGCACCGCAGGGTGCAGTTGTTCAGTGAGGGTGTTCATAGTCGTAAAGCTGCACGGTAACCTCGGTGAGGAGGCGGTCGATTTCGCGCCCGTCGGTCCCGTCATAAAGGCCCCGCACGCGGCGCTGATTGTCAACCAGCAACAGCCGGCCGGCGGGGATGTTGGCAGTGTATACCGCCCCCGGCAGCCGCTTGGGGTCGGAGGTCAAGCGGAATTCCTGCTGTGTGAGCTGCCGCAGCGTATCGGGTGTACCGGTGAGGAAAAACCACTTGCCCGCAATGGTGCCATACTGCTCGGCCAGGCGCGTGAGAGCGGCTGGCGCGGCGGCCTGGTCGTTGAGCACAAAAGTGACCAGCCGCACCCGGGGCTCGTGGCGAAATTTCTCCTGCACCCGCAGTAACTGCCGCGCCACCTGCGCGCTGGCCGCATCGGGGCCGTAGAACTGCGCAATGTAGAGGCCTTGGCCCAGCTCAGCGCTGCTCACGCGGCGGCCCGAAGCAGTTGGCAGGCGAAAAGGTGCAAGCTGATGGAAAACAGTATCGCGCCGCCACTCCCCACCGACCTGTGTGGAATCCACGCGGTCGGGCAGGTAAGTGGACAGCGCGTAACGGTTTGTGCCGAAGCGGTACAGGAACAGAAAAGCCAGTACTGGCACCTATAGCAGCAGCCCCAGCACTAGGGTTTGGCGGGGCCGCATCCGCTATTTGAACATGTTTTGCAGGACTTCGCCGATGAACGAGCCCTCGGTAATCAGGGCCACGAGCAGCCAAACCAGCAGCGAAACCGGCACCAGGATGGT
>JANXMN010000553.1 GCA_025354605.1 Hymenobacter sp.
ACTTCGGGGCTGGTGTGCACGAACACGGCGGGCTTGCCGCCCACGTCGGTCACGGCCGCTGTGGGCACGGCCAGTTGGGGCTTGCCGGCGCGGTCCTGCACCCGCACATTCACGCTCTGGCCGGGGCGCAGGGCCGAGCCGCCGGCCACGTCCAGCACGAGCTGGCGGGCCTGGTTCACGGGATTCACCACGTTGCTGAACGAGACCAGCCGGGCTGGAGCGCGGGATTCGCCCTGGAGGCCTTCCACCACGAAGCGGCTGGCCGGTGTCACCTGGTCGAGGTCGGCCGCGAATACCTGGGCCGTGACCGAGAGCTTGCCGGGGTTAATAACCGTGAGCAGCTGCTGACCGGCCGTTACCTGCTGGCCCACGGCGAGCGTGAACACGTCCACCGTGCCGCTGATGGGGGCCGTGAGCGACACCCGCCGCTGGCGAGCCTGGCCGTTGAGGATACCTGCGTTCTGGCGGGCCTGGCGCAGGCGTAGCTCGGCGGCCACCACGTCCTTGCGGGCGGCGATGTCGGCGATGGTTTGCAGGCGGGCGTAGTCCTGCTGGGCGGCGCGCAGCTCGGCCTGGGCGTTGGCCGTGCCGGTGCTGAGGCCAATTTGGGCCGGCGCATCCAGGGTCTGGTCGAGCACAGCCAGCACCTGGCCGGCGCGCACGGCCTGCCCCACGCGCACGTTGAGACTCACCAGGCGGCCCGGCTGCGGGGCCACCAACTCGCCCTGCCCACCGGGCGCGGCCGAGACGATGCCGAGCAGCGTGCGCCGGGTGTTGAGCGAGTCGGTGCGCACGAGCTGGGTGCGCACGGTGAACAGAAACTGGCTTTCCTTGGGCAGGATTACCTCGTCGGTTGCGCCCGTGGTAGCAGTGGTTTTCGGGCCGTCGCCGTGGTCCTCGCCGCCGTGGGCAACGGCTGGTTGAGGCGGGGGCAGCAGCGTGGCCAGCACGGCCGTCAGGACGGCACCCGCCGTCAGGAGTTTGGGAGTCGTATTCATTTGTAGGCGGGGGTTTGAGCAACTACTTCGGAAATGGGCCGGCGGCGGCGCATTAGCAGGGCCGCAGCGGCGACACCCAACAGGAAGGTGCCGAGCAGCAGCAAGCCGGTTTTCCAGGTCAGCCAGGGCTGGGCCGCAGCGGCTGGCGCGGCCGCCACGGGCAGCTCCTTGCCCACCACCAGGCCTTCAAGCAGGAGCAAGTCGGCTTGGTCCCCGGCCGTTACCTGCACGGTCATGCTGTAGGGTTTTTTAGCCGGAAAGGTGGTTTCGACCAGGTATTCACCCGGCCCTTTTTCCGTCGTTTCAAAGGTCAGCTTCGGGTCTTCGGGCGAAGTGAAAATAAACTTGGCCCCCCTGATGGGCGCGTTGGTGGCAAAGTCGGACAGGAACAGGCGCATGTCGGCGTCGGCCCCGGGCTTGAGGGGGGCGTAGCGCAGCAGCACCTCGAATTGCTCGGAGGTGGCCACGGCGCTGAACGTGGTGGCCCCGGCCGGCGTGGCCGCTTTGGCATCGCCGTGGTCTTCGCCGCCGTGGGCCAGGGCGGCGGTGGCCAGCAACAGCGGCCAGAGCAGCAGGAACAGGGTTTTTCTCATTGTCCGCGGAGGTAGTTAAGTTCGATGAGGGCCTGGCTGTAGTCCCGGATGGTGGCCAGGTAGGCATTCTGAATGGTAAAAGCCTGGTTCAGGCTCTGGATGAGCACCAGGTAGCTGATTTCGCCGGCCCGGAACAGGCGCTGCGACTGGCTGATGATGGCCGTGGACTGCGGCAGGCCGGTTTGCTCGTAGTAGGCCAGTGAGGCCGAAAACTTGCGCGTATCCGATAGCCGCTGCTGGTACTGGGTGCCGAGTTCCAGGCGTTGTACCTGCACCTGGGCGCGGGCCACGTTGGCGCGGGCCGTGGCCGCCTGTAGCTGCGCGCGGTAGGTCCAGAAGTACAACGGCACCGACACGCCGAATTGTAGGCGGTATTTGTAAGGCGAGTCAGCCAGCCCTTGATTCTGGTAGCCCACGGTCAAGGCCGGGTTGCGCCGGGCCCGCACCAGGCCGATACCCGACTGGCTCAACTCCACGTTTTGGGCGGCGTAAGCCAGCGTGGGGCTGGCGGCTACGGCCACGCTGTCTTCCGTGGGCAGGCCGGCGAGCAGCGCGCCGCCGGCGCGGGCCAGGGCCGGGCCGGTTTCGCGCAGGTCGGTGCCGGCGCTCAAATCGGCGGTGGGCTGGCCGAGCAGCAGGCCGAGCCGCCGCTGGGCCGACTGCAAATCGACGGCGGCCTGCTCCCGCTGGTTGTGCACCTGCCGGGCTTCGGCCTCGGTGCTCACCCGTTGCAGGGCCGTCACCTCGCCGGCTTTAAATAACCGGTCGGTAGCTACTTGCAAGGCCCGAAATAAGCTGTCCTGGTAGGTAAGCTGCCGGATTTGAGCCTCGGCGAATTGCAGCGTCAGGTAGGCCGCGCGCACGTCGCGCCGCACGGTGGCCCGGTTCACGTCGCGACCGCGCTCGGCCAGCGAAATGCCGGCTTCCGCCGCTTGTGCCTGCCGCTGGTACACGGTCGGGAAGTCGATGGTTTGCACCACGCCCGGCGCCCACTGGTAGCCGGTGGGGGCCGAAAACAGGAAGTCGGGGTTGCGCAGCGAGAAGCTGCCGCGCCGCAGGGCCCGTTGCTCGGCAATTTCCTGCTGCGACAGCCGCAGGCGCGGGTGCAGCCGCAGGGCGCGCTGCTCGGCGCTGTCGAGGCGCACCACCACGCGCTGCGCCCACGCGGGACCGGCACCGGCCAGCAACAGCAGCGCCAGCGTAGTCGTCAGCCAGGTTTTTAGGGGAATAGTAGTCATCTAAGGTTCGTTAAGCCAGCGTGCTGGCCGATGCGGGCACAGTGCCCGCATCGGCTACCTGCCGTTGGTAATGCCCGGCCCACCCCTGGTGGGTTGGGGTTGGGCACTTCATCAGGATTTTTTCACCAGAGCCATGCCGCATTTGCTGCACTTGCCCGGCTGGTTGCTGGTCACTTCCGGGTGCATGGGGCAGGCGTAGGCCGCGCCCACGGCCTTGCTCCCGGCAGCAGCCTCGTCGAGCTTATCGAAGCGGACGTTGATGGTTTTGCCGTCGGCGTTGAGCGTGACGATGGCCGTGCGCACCTTCGCGCCGGCGGGCAGCTGGGCGCTGAAATGGTCGTCGCCCGCCGGTGCCAGGGTGAGCGAGGAGGTCTTATTATCCGCCGTCTGCACCATCACGGTGCCCGTGGTGCCCTTGTTGGGCACGGCGCTCATCTTGGCCCCGAGCAAGTAAATGTGCAATTCGCTGGGGTGCTGCACCAGCTCCATATGGTAGGGGCTGGCCGAGCGCACCACCCCGCCGTGGGGCGCTACGTGGGCGTGGGTTTCGCCGACAGCCATCTGGCCGTGTTGCTCGCCGGCTGCGTGTTGGGCGTGGGAAGCCAGGGGGGCGGCGGCCGTCAGCGTGGCAATGGCGAAGGAAATGCGGAGGATTTTCATTATCAAAAGGAGGGTTAAGTCGGAAAAGAGGGTTGAGTAGCCGACAGGACTACATTTTCATCTTGCCGCCGTTTTTGGCGAGCCAGTCGTTGAACTGCTTGATTTCTTTGGTTTGCGCGGCCACCATCATTTGCGCCATTTTCTTGGTTTCGGCATCTTTGCCCATCGTCACTTCGGCTTCGGCCATCTGCACGGCGCTGGTGTGATGGGCCACCATCATCATGGCGTAGTCCATGTCCACGTTGCCCGAGGGCGTCATCGGGGCCATCATGGGCTTCATGCTCTGGTCCATCTTCATCTGAAACTTGTCAGCGGGGTCCTTGGGCGTGTAGTTTTTAGCCGAGCCGTCGAGGCGCTCGGCTACTTTGTCGAGGTCGGCGATTTCCTTTTGCTGGTCGGCGGTTATCTTCTCGGCCATGGCGCGCAGGGTGGCGTCTTTGCCATCGCGCAGCTCCACCGCCGACATGTCGATGGCACCCTGGTGGTGGGCCATCATCATGTGCGAGAAGTCATGGTCGGTGTTGCCAATGGGCTTGCCCGCGTTCATCTTCTGCATCATCTTGGCCATGGCGCCGGTGAGGGAGCCCGTGGCCGCCGAGCTGGTCGCTTCGGGGCTGCTCATGGCGTCCATCTTGGCCGTGTCCGGGGAGGCGGTTGCTGGAGTTTCCGTGGCTGCGGTGGTCGAGGTGGTGGTTTTGTTGTCGCCGCAGGCGCTGAGCAGGGCCGTGGCCAAGGTGGCGGAAAGAAGCAGGGTACTTTTCATGGGAAGGGGATTGGGTTTGGAGTGAAAAATGGATTGAGTCGAAACCAGCGTTTAATAGCTGCCGGCGAACGCAAACAGCCGCCCG
>JANXMN010000040.1 GCA_025354605.1 Hymenobacter sp.
TACCCCTACCTGCCGGCCGAAACGCGCAACTACGTGCCCACCTTCACGGCCATCATGTACAGCATGAAGTACGCTGAGGCCCACGGCCTGCGCACCCCCAGCCTGCACTACCAGTACGCCGAAGCCCTCGATACCCTGGGCCTGCGCGGCCAGCCCTTCGACCTGCGCCGCCTGAGCCGGGCCTGCGGCTATGCCGACTCACTCTACCTCACCCGCTTCAACCCGGAGCTGCGGCGGGGTGGGCTACCGGCCGGCTACCGGCCCTACGTGGTGCGCTACCCCGCCGCCGCCGGCGAGCACCTCGGCGACGTAGACCGCGCCACCCTGCTGGCCTTCTGCCAGCCCGCCGCCGAGCTGCCGCGCCCGCTGGCCGCCCTGCCGCCCCACCTTGAGGGTGTGGAGCCCTGGCCCAACCGCGCCCTACTGGCCGCCACCGCCGGCCCCCGCGACGCAGCCGAAATCAGCTCCCCCCGCTTCCGCCGGCTAGCCCACACCGTACGCCGGGGCGAAACCGTAGCCAGCCTGGCCGAGCGCTTCGAGGTGAGCCCCGCCCAGCTGCGCCGCTGGAACGACCTACCGAAGAACCGGCTCCTGAAGCCGGGCCACGAGCTCGTGGTGTTCGTGCCCCTGCCCGCCACTGCCGCGCCGCGCCCGTCGGCCCGCGAAACTGCTGCCGTGCCGCTGCCCGAAACGGTGGCTCTGGCCGCCGCACCGGCGGTGCCAACAATTGACCCTGAAGCCCTGGCCCGCCGCGAACAGGCCGCCGCCAACACCCGCGAAGCCAGCCGCTTGCAGGAGCAGTTGCGGCAGGAGAAGCAGCAGGAGCTGCGCCTCATGGCCATGCGTCAGCGCCAGGCCGTGCAGCAGGCCGCCGCCGAAGGGCAGGCCCGCGCCGCTGCCCGCCAGCTGGCCCAGGCGCAGGCCCGCGAAGTGCGCCAGGCCGAAGCCCGCGCCCAGGCCGCCGCCCGCGCCGCCGAAGCCGACGCGACTGAGGAAGCCGACGAGACAGTAGCTGCTGAAGACACTAGAGCTGCTGAAGACGCCAAAGCTGCTGATAGATTAGCTGCGCCCAAAGCCACGGCCAAAGCCAGCAAGGAGAAGGCCGGGAACCGCCGCCTAGCTGAAGCGCGCGCCGACGAAAACAGGGCGGACCAGGCCCGTAGCACGGAAAAACACGAAGCAGTTGCGAAACAGAAAACTACCGTTGCTGATGTGGCTGTGGCTACTGACGAAACGCCCGGGCTGAAATCGACCGAAGGCGTGTACACGGTACGCAAAGGCGAATACCTGACCCAACTGGCCCGTGAGCGCGGCCTGAGCGTGGCGCAGGTGACGAGCTGGAACCACCTGGAGTCGACCAATGTGGTGCCCGGCCAGCGGCTGGTGTTTCAGGCTCCGGCCGAGGGCAACCAGCCCACCCCACAGGTGCACCGGGTGCAAGCCGGCGATACGCTGTTCAATATCTCCCGACGCTTCAACGTGAGCGTGCAGGTGCTGCGCGAGCTCAACCACCTGAAAACCGACGACGTGAAGCTGGGCCAGAAGCTGCTGGTGCCGCAGGGGTAGAGGCATGCCCCCACCCCTACCTGCTTTTATGGGATAACGCCGCAGGTTACGAGGCCAGCCCGGGTAAGGCTTCCGCACCAAACCGGGCGACAAACGCGGCATCGCCGCGCATTTCGCGCTAATTTCGCCCATCTCGGCCGCGCAGCCTTGCGCGGCCGTTGCCATTTCCGAAGAATTCCCCGATGCTGAAGATAAATAAGCAAGACGCCCTCAACTACCACTCGCAGGAGCCCGCCGGCAAGCTTGAAGTGGTGCCCACCAAACCAATGAGCACCCAGCTCGACCTGGCCTTGGCGTACTCACCGGGCGTAGCCGAGCCCTGCATGGCCATTGCCGCCAACCCCGACGACGTGTACAAGTACACCGCCAAGGGCAACCTGGTGGCCGTGATTTCGAACGGCACGGCGGTGCTGGGCCTGGGCAACATCGGCCCGGCCGCCAGCAAGCCGGTGATGGAAGGCAAAGGCGTGCTGTTCAAGAAATTCGCGGGCATCGACTGCTTCGACATCGAGATTGACGCCACTGACCCCGACGAATTTATCAAGATTGTGAAGGCGCTGGAGCCCACCTTCGGCGGCATCAATCTGGAGGACATCAAGGCTCCAGAGTGTTTTCGCATTGAGACCGAGCTGCGTGAGAAGATGAACATTCCGCTGATGCACGACGACCAGCATGGCACGGCCATCATCACGTCGGCGGCGCTGCTGAACGCGCTGGAAGTGGTGGGCAAGAAGATTGACGAAGTGCAGCTGGTGGTGAGTGGCGCGGGGGCGGCGGCCGTGTCGTGCCTGCGCCTGTACCTGGCCCTGGGCATGAAGAAGGAGAACATCGTGGTGTTCGACAAGGACGGGCTTATTCACGAGCGGCGCACCAATCTGGCCCCCATTCAGATGCAGTTTGCCACCAGCCGCGCTATCAATAACCTCGACGAGGCCATGCAGGACGCCGACGTATTCCTGGGCCTGTCGGCGGCCAACGTGCTGCCGGCCGGGCTGCTGCTGCGCATGGCGGCCAACCCCATCGTATTCGCGCTGGCCAACCCCGACCCGGAAATCAGCTACCAGGTGGCGATGGCCACCCGCGACGACTTGGTGATGGCCACCGGCCGCAGCGACCACCCCAACCAGGTGAACAACGTGCTGGGCTTCCCCTACATTTTCCGCGGCGCGCTCGACGTGCGCGCCACCGAAATCAACGAGGCCATGAAGCTGGCCGCCGTGCGCGCCCTGGCCGAGCTGAGCAAGGAGCCCGTGCCCGAGATGGTGAACAAGGCCTATGGCGACAACACCCTGGCATTCGGCCGCACTTACCTCATTCCCAAGCCCCTCGACCCGCGCCTGATTACCACCATCAGCCCGGCCGTGGCCAAGGCCGCGATGGAGAGCGGCGTGGCCCGCCTGCCCATTACCGACTGGGCGGCCTACGAAGACCAGCTCCGCGCCCGCCTCGGCGTGAACCAGAAGCTGATGAACCGAATTACCTCGGCCGCCCGCGCCAACCCCAAACGCGTGGTGTTTGCCGAGGCCGACAACTATAAAATCCTCAAAGCCGCCCAGATTCTGCACGATGAGGGCGTCTGCCGGCCCATTCTGCTGGGGCCGCAGGAGAAGATTGAAGCCATTGCCCGCGAAAACAGCCTCGACCTGGACGGCTGCGAAATCATCAACATCCTGAAGCAGGACGCCAAGCGGGACGAGTACGCCACCTTGTTTTACGAGAAGCGCCAGCGCCGCGGCATGACGCTTTATGAAGGCCGTCGCCTGATGCGCGAGCGCAACTATTACGCCGCCATGATGGTGGAAACCGGCGAGGCCGACGCCTGCATCACCGGCCTCACCAAGGACTACGGCAAGAGCATTATCCCCTCACTGCAGGTGATTGGCACTGAGGAGGGCGTGAAGCGGGTGTCGTCGATGTACATCATTCAGCACAAAAAAGGCCCGTATTTCTTTGCCGACACCACGGTGAACATCAACCCGACGGCCGAGGAAATGGTCGAGATTATCGGCCTCACGGCGCGGGCCGTGCGCTTCTTCGACACGGTGCCGCGCGTGGCCGTTATCAGCTACTCCAACTTCGGCTCGAACGCCGGCCCACTGCCCGAAAAAACCCGCCGCGCCACCGAACTAGCCAAGCAGCGCTTCCCCGACCTGCTCATCGACGGGGAGATGCAGGCCAACGTGGCCTTGAGCCCGCGCCTGCTACAGGAACACTACGGCTTCTCGCCCCTGGCCGAAAAGGGCGCCAACACCCTCATTTTTCCGAACGTAGAGTCGGGCAACATTGCCTACAAAGTGCTGCAGGAAATCGGCGGGGCCGAAGTTATCGGGCCGGTGGTGATGGGCATGCGCAAGCCGGTGCACATTCTGCAGCTCGGAGCCTCGGTGCGCGACATCGTGAACATGGCCGCCATTGCCGTGGTCGATGCGCAGCTGGAAGGCAAGGCGCTCTAAATTATCAGGCAGTTACAGAACGTCATGCTTCGACTTCGCTCAGCATGACGTTCTACTTTGCGGCCAACTCTTTCTATATAGCCTACTGCTTTACCTTGCGACATGAAAAAGACTGTTCTGCGCACGCTGGGCGTGTTGTTATTGCTGGTTGTCGCGTTAGTCATCAACATCGTCTGGTTCAAGCCGGTATTCAAGCGGGCATTCTACGAGAAGGTTTTCCTCCAGTTTGCGCTCGACTCGCCGGAGTTGCTTTCCCGGCTGCGGCTGCTGGAGGGGGTCGGCATTCAGGGCCATAACGCGCGGCTCGATGATGCCTCCGAAGCCCAGGCCGACCGGCTGATGGTGCGCCTGCGTGAGAACCTGGCTACCCTGCATAGCTACGACACCACCGGCCTGCGCGGCCAGGACCGCCTGAACTACCAAGTGCTCGACTGGTTCATGGCCAACACCGTGGCCGGCGACAAATTTCGCTACGACGATTACCCCGTCAACCAGCTATTCGGGGTGCAGAACGAGTTTCCGGGCTTCATGGCCAACGTGCACCAGGTGCACAACCGCCGCGATGCCGACTACTACAATGCGCGGCTGAGCGCCATCGGGCTCAAGTTCGGGCAAGTGCTGGAGGGGCTAAAGATTCGGGCGCAGCACGGCGTGGTGCCGCCCACCTTTGTCATCGACAAAGTGCTGGCCGAGATGAAAGCGCTGGTGGCGCAGCCCGCCGGGCAGAGCATCCTCTACACTTCCTTCGCTGAGAAGCTGAAAAAAGCAGAAGGAATCGATGCCGCCGCGCAACGCGGGTTGCTGGCCGACGCTCAAGGCCGCATCACCGGCACCGTGTACCCGGCGTACCAGACGCTCATCGACTACTTCACGGCCCTGCGGCCCCGCTCGACCAACGACGCCGGCGTGTGGAAATTCCCCGACGGCGCGGCTTACTACGCCTACTGCCTGCACCAAAACACCACTACCAACCTCACGGCCGCCCAAATCCACGCGCTGGGGTTGAGCGAGGTGGCCCGCATCACGGCCGAGATGCAGGCTATTCTGCGGGCTGAAAAAATTGCCGGGGCCGACAGCGTGGGGCCGACCATGGCCCGGCTGGGCGAGGAGCCGCGCTTCCTCTACCCCGATACCGACAGCGGCCGGGCGCAAATTCTGGCCGACTACCGCACCATTCTTAGCGAAGTGGATAAGGGGCTGGGCAGCGCCTTCCGGCTGCGGCCGAAAGCGGCCCTGGAGGTGCGCCGCGTGCCCGTCTTTAAGGAGCAAACTTCGGCCGGAGCCTACTACGAGGGCGGCGCGCTCGACGGCTCGCGGCCGGGTATTTTCTACGCCAGCCTGTACGATGTGAAGGCCACGCCCAAATTTGGCATGCGCACGCTGGCTTACCACGAAGGCATTCCGGGGCACCATTTTCAGATTGGTATTGCCCAGGAGCTCAAGGGCCTGCCCACCTTCCGCACCCTGGTGCCCTTCACAGCCTACGCCGAAGGCTGGGCCCTTTACGCCGAGCGGGTGGCCGCGGAACTGGGCTTCGAGAAAAACCCCTACGACAACCTGGGCCGCCTGCGCGCCGAGCTATTCCGGGCTGCCCGCCTGGTAGTGGACACCGGCCTGCACGACCAGCGCTGGACTCGCGAGCAGGCCATTGCCTACATGCGCCGCACCACCGGCATGGCCTTGTCCGACGTGACGGCCGAGGTGGAGCGCTACATTGTGATGCCCGGCCAGGCCTGCGCCTACAAAGTAGGAATGCTGAAGATTCTGGAGCTGCGCGAGCGCGCCCGCCAGCAGCTCGGCCCCAAGTTCGACCTGCGCGACTTCCACGACGTGGTGCTGCGAAACGGGGCCCTGCCGCTGGAGATTCTGGAGCAGGTGGTGAACGAATACATCGCGGCGAAGAAGGCGGCCTATAAGTAGGCCGAGGCGCACTTGGCTACCTGGCGCGCCCCGTGCAGCCTTGCGCTGCGTGCGCTACCCTTTGAAAAAGTAGCCGAAGAAGATAGAGAAGCTGCGGTTGTGAGCCGTTTCGTTTGGCTTGGGCGACACGTTGAGCAGGCCGTAGTCGTAGCTGACGCCTGAGCTGAAGTTGACCAGTTTTATGCTGACGTACAGCGTTAAGCCGCCGTCAATGGACTTGACATCGTCCAGCGAGCCGGAGCCGGTTTTGAGGTCGGTGGTTACGTTGCTGCCCCCGTGTAGGGGCACGGCCACCGACTTGGCCGAAACCAAGGCGGCTACATAGGGGCCGGCTCCCACGTTGTAGGTATAGTTGCGCACGCCGTCTTCTTTGAAGCGAAAAAGAACCGGCGCCGAAAGCTCGACGTAGCGCAGGCGCGAGATTATCTCGCTGATGCCTGCTTGCGGGGCATTTAGGAACACCTCCCCACTGCTGCTGCCTTTCACAACGTATTGGATTGTCGGCTGCAGGTCCATTTTTTTGAACCCGCCCAGTTGGCGAATGCGGTAAAGCACCCCGGCGTTATAGCGAAAATTCCAGCCGCGCTCACCGTCGACGCCACCCCGGCTGAACTTGGTGGCCGTAACAGCCCCGCCCACCTGAATCCCAAACTGCGCGTGGCTGCGGAGGGTAGCCAGGCTGCAAACCAACAAAAATAAAAATCGAAGCATGGGAAATACAGGAAATTGGTTGAGGTTAGAAACCTATCCGAAAAACAAATTGAACGTCATGCTGAACGCAGTCGAAGCATGACGACCTTTTTGCGAAGGGGATATTTTTCGGATAGGCGATAGGTTCTTAGTTGGTGCGTTTGCGGGCCTGCTTCAGGGCCGTAAACCGGCGCCAGTAGGGCGGCTGGTCCACGTCGTCGGGGTCGAAGTCGTCGTCGCGAAACACCCAGGCGACGAGGTCTATGGGCAAGGCCTGGTCCTGACTAATCTGCAGCCAGTCGTCGGCGCTGAGGCTCCGCACCTGCTGCGGGCACTGCGCCACCAGCCAGCGGGCCACGAAGCGCAGGCGAATGTCGGCGTAGTTGCGCCAGTACACTTCTTCGCCAGCCGCCACGTTGGGCCGGGTGGCCGGGTCGTGCGAGGTATGCAAGGCCCGGAAGTAGCAGGCCACGGCCGAATCGGAGCGGCCTTGCCGTTGCCAGCGGGCACCCAGCAAAGCGTAAGGGTTCAGGTGGGGGCGGCAGAGGCCGGCGGCCGGGCTGGCCAGCGCCGGGTGGGCCCGGGCCAGCTCCTGAAACCGGTTGAGCAGCGCCGACTGCTCGGCTTCGGAAGCCGCTTCGTACTGAGTGGCCGGGTAGGCCGTCAGCCGCGGGTGCAGGTCGGGGCGGAGGGCTCCGAAAAAGTACGCCATGCCCAGCAGCTCGTCGCCTTCCACCTGGTAGCGCTGCGCCGGAAAGCGTCGCGCCAGGGCCCGGTAGCAGCGGCGCGCCACCGACGGAAACGCCCCGCGCACCTCCCCGGCCAGCCCCCGCAGCGTTTCAAACGAAGCCCTGGCCGAGTCGCGGTAAAAAGCGGCGTAAGCCGTGAAGGCCGCCGTCTGGTACTGCGTGTCGCTGGCCTTGTTGTTGACGTAGTAGAAGTAGCCCAGCCGGAGCAATTCCTCAAATTCGACCCCGGGCAGGTTGCCGTGGTAGCGGGCTCGCTGCTCGCTCATGTAGGCGTAGCGGCGGGCGCTTTCGACGCGCTCGGCTTCGGCGCGGGCGGCGCGGTTCTCCTCGTACTCCGCTTGCTGCTGCTTGGCCCGCTCCGCGTACCATTTGTTCTGGTTTTGCCAGCCTTCCACCAGTTCCTTTACCGCTTGCATGTCCACCGTCATGGGCCGGAAAGGAGTGTTGGGGGTGCGGGCCTGGTCCTCGATGCGTTCCTGCTGGCGCAGCGTTTCCGATTGCGCGTGGCGCTCCCAGTAGGTCGGCTGGGCCCGCGCCGGGTTGCCACACCAGCCGGCCAGCAGCACGAGTCCGAAAAAGCAAATCTGTTTCATAAAAGTGGATGAGCCGCCCCCCTCTGACAAGCTGCCGGGTGCATTATTTGGCCTTAACCGAGCGAGTAGAATGCCTTTACAAAAGAACCCGCCCTCGGCCTCATTCTTACTCCGTGCTGGCACGGATTTTCACCTCAGGGCCAGTACGGGTTTTGCGCCTCCAGCTGGCTCTGCCGAAAGCCCGACAGCTTGTGGCTGCCCAGCAATAGCAACCTCGGCTTATTGGGCGAAAAGCCAGTAGATTTGGGAGATGAAAACGGCGGCAACCATGTTACCTGCGCAGCCTTTCGCTTCTCTCTTTTCCTGATGCTATGATTGCTTACCTCGACGGTAAACTCGCTTACAAAGACGCCACCCTGGCCATTGTCGACATTCTCGGCGTGGGCTACGAGGTGCGCATCTCACTGGCCACCTACTCGAAGCTGCCGGCCGAGGGCGCGGCCACTAAAATCTACACCTACCAGCACATCAAGGAAGACGGGCAGACGCTCTACGGGTTTCTGGACCCCAGCGAAAAGGCCCTGTTCATGCAGCTGATTTCGGTGTCGGGCATCGGGCCGGGCACGGGCATCGTGATGGTAAGCAGCCTGAGCGTGGGCGAAATCCGCGACGCCATCGTGAACGAGAACGTGCGCGCTATTCAGGCTATCAAAGGCGTGGGGCCGAAAACGGCTCAGCGCGTGATTCTGGAGCTGAAAGACAAGTTCCGCAAGGACGAGCTGCTGGCCAAAGCCGGCGTGGATACCGTACCGCTCGCCCGCCAGCACAATACCCGGCGCGCTGAAGCGTTACAAGCCTTGGTGACCCTGGGCTTCGCGCGCGCGGCCGCCGAAAAGCTGCTGGACCAAATTCAGCACAAGCACGGCAGCGAGCTGACCGTGGAGGAATTGATTAAGTTTGCTTTGAAGTCGCATTGAGCCGTGCCGCGAAGGATTTGCTTCGGGCCGGGTGCAGGGTGCTCGGAGCGAGCGACTGCTTAAATTGAACCTATCGTGCCTGACGCGCATCACCTAACCGGCGCGCGTTCTTACACTTATCTACTTGAAATCTGGTCAGAAGTTACTTCCCGCGTCGGTGGTTGTGGTTGCGTCGTTGCTGGCGTGGTGGGCTCCGGCCGCGCCGCTGGCTGGCGCGCGCCTGAGCCGGGCCTGGCTGCGCGCCCAACGCGCCCTGGCCCTGGATACGCCCCGCCCAGTGGGTGCTTTCGTCGATACCCTCGGCCCCTACAAGGCCAGCCGCCGCCCGCGCGTGGGGCCCCGCGACCGGCCCGGCAGCCCCTTCGGCCAGCAGCACCGCGAGTCGCCGCTGATTCTGCCCCTGCCCAAAACCGTGAAGCTGAGCGTGGCCGTTGATGACAGCCTGAAGCAGATGAGCGTGCAGGAGAAAGTGGGCAAGGAAGTGGACTACCGCGACCCCAGCGTACTGAGCTACAAGGATTATGAGGAGTTTCAGCGCCGCCAGGCCATTGCCGACTACTACCGCCAGAAGGCCAAGGGCGGCATTACGGGCGCGGCCGCCAAGCCGGGCTCGCCCCAGGCCCAGCGCCTAATTCCCAAGATTTACCTCGGCCCCATTGCCAACCGCATTTTCGGGGGCAGTTACGTCGACATCCGGCCGGCGGGGGCCATTACCCTCAAGTTTGGCGGGCGCTTCAACCGCAACGAGAACCCGGCCCTGACCCTGCGCCAGCAAAGCGTGGGCGACTTCCTGTTCGAGCAGAACATCAACGTGAACCTGACCGGGCAGATTGGCACCCGGCTCAAGCTGGTGTTCAACTACGACACCAAGGCCTCGTTCGACTTTGATAACCAGATGAAGTTCGACTTCGCCGGCGACGACAACGACATCGTGCGCAAGGTGGACCTGGGCAACGTGAGCCTGCCGCTGGGCAACTCGCTGGTGCAGGGCGGCCAGAACCTGTTCGGAGTGAAAACCCAGTTCCAGTTTGGCCGCCTGGGCGTGACGGCCGTGGCCGCCACCGTGCGCGGCACCGCCGACGAGGTGCGCATCCAGAACGGCGCGCAAAGCCGGCAGTATGAGCTGAAAGCCAGCCAGTACGAGAAGGACCGGCACTTCTTCCTGTCGCAGTTTTTCCGCGAGCGCTACGACCAGGCCCTGCGCAACCTGCCCACCATCCAGAGCGGCGTCACCATCAATCAGCTGGAGGTGTACGTGACCAACGACAACCGCACCACCGAAAACCTACGCAACGTGGTGACGCTCATGGACGTGGGCGAGCCGCTGCGGGTGTACCGCCAGGAGTTTCTCCGCACCACTCCCACCACCCCGCAGATTCCGGCCGACAACGCCGTCAACAAGGAATTTGGCCTGGTGAGCGCGGCGGGCGCCGCCCGCGACAACCTCGCGGCCGATGCCTTCCTGCAGACGGGGTCGGCGACGTTCCCGCCCCTGACCAAGAACGTGGACTTTGAGCGGGTGCGCGCCCGCAAGCTCGACAACCGCGAATTCACCTTCAACGCCCAGCTCGGCTATCTGAGCCTGAACACGCCCCTGCTGCCCGACCAGGTGCTGGGCGTGAGCTACAGCTACACCTACAACGGGAAGTCGTACAAGGTGGGCGAGCTCTCGCAGGACTACGGCCAACTGCCCGCCGACCAGGTGGTGTTTCTGAAGATGCTGCGGGCCAGCAACCCCGGCATCGGCCTGGCCGACCCGGCCCGGAACCCAAACAACCCCAACCTGCGCACCCGCAACACGCCGACCTGGGATTTGATGATGAAAAACATCTATCCCCTGAACGCCTCGCAGCTGAGCCGCGACAACTTTCAGCTCCAGATTATCTACAAGGACGACGTGACGGGC
>JANXMN010000050.1 GCA_025354605.1 Hymenobacter sp.
CGCCGCCGCCCGCGCCAGCGTGGGGTTGAGCGCGGCCCCGGCGGCCGGCTCATCGCCCCGAATCAGCCCGATGGTGCGGAAGCCGAACAGACGGCCGGCCGTGGCCACGGCGGCAATGTGGTTGGAATAGGCTCCGCCGAAGGTGAGCAGCGCGTGGTGGCCCTGCTGCCGGACGGCCTGCAGGTTATACTTCAGCTTGCGGGCCTTGTTGCCGGGCAGGTCGGGATGGGCCAGGTCGTCGCGCCATAGCAGCAGGCGCACGCCGTGGGCGGTGGCAACCGGCTCATCCAGAAGCTGCAGAAGAGGCGAAAGGGACATGGGGGTGTGGGCAAAAACCAAAGGGGGCCGAAGAAACAACTGCTTCTTCGGCCCCCTTTGGCTTACTTTTTCATAATCAGGCGTTACGCCAGTACGGGCGCGTCAAGCAATTCGTCGTCGCCGCGTTCCTTGCGGCGCACCAGGTACACCACTGCCCCTACCAGCACCAGCAGCAGCACCACGCTCGCGGCCAGCGACACCGTGTTGCCCAAGGCGTAGGCTTTCGGCACAAACTTAAATTCGATGGTGTGCGCACCGGCTGGCACGGGCAGCGCCCGCAGTACGTAGTCGACGCGGAAGTGCGGCACCGGTTGGCCGTCGAGGTAGGCCTGCCAGCCGTCGGCGTAATAGATTTCGGAGAAGACGACTAGGCCGTCGTGGGCGGCGGTGGCGCGGTACTTCAGCTCGTCGGGACTGTAGCCAATGAGGGCGACGCTGGAGCCGGCCATGTCGTAGGTGGCGGCTTTTTGCTGCGGGAACTTGCCGGCATCCACCACGGCCTCGGTGGCG
Organism: Hymenobacter sp.; assembly: GCA_025354605.1. Lineage (GTDB taxonomy): Bacteria > Bacteroidota > Bacteroidia > Cytophagales > Hymenobacteraceae > Hymenobacter. The sequence continues at coordinate 829 of JANXMN010000050.1, forward strand.
GGGCTCAGCGTGTTGAGGGCAGCCATTTCGGCGTCGGGGCTGGCCACGGTTTTGAGCGTGCTCACGAACCAAGCGTTGCCCAGCGCGCCGGGGTTGCGCTGCACCGGCTGCTTGGCATCGCCGGTGATGAGGTAGCGCATGTTCAGCATGTTGAGCACCTGCTGGTTGTTGGTCGAAATCTGGCGCTCAATCAAATCCTGGTAGCGGCGCAGCTTGGCCCCGTGGTAGCCCCCAATGCTCTTGTGGAAGTACGAGGTCTGAGCCTCGTTGAAGGGGTTCTGCACGTTGAGCACGCGGTAGCTCAGGTCCTTGTCCTGCAGAATCAACTGGTCGGCCGCAGTGGGCTGAAACTCCTGCGCGATGGTCTGGCTCTGGAACTTGTTCTCGCCGAGGTAGCGCTTGTCCACGCCCCACAAGTCTACCAGCACCAGCAGCACCATGAGCGCGGCGGCCGCCAGCACCTGCAGCTTGCCTTTCAAGTGGAAGTAGAGTACCCCCAGCGCCGCGCCAATGAAGAGCAGCCCGCGCCACACGTCGTTGCGGAGCAGGTCGGCGCGGTCGGCGCGCAGGGCACTCAGCAGCTCGGGCGTAAAGCCCTGCTTGGTCAGCTCCCCATCAATGGGCGCGGCAAAATCGAAGCTGAAGCTGGCTATCCAGGCCAGCGCACAGAGCCCGGCCGCGATGGCGCCGGCGTAGAGCACTTTGCGAATGAGGAATGAGGAATGAGGAATGAGGAGTTGGGGCGAACCTGGCGCACCGGCATTCTTCATTCTTAATTCTTCATTCTTCATTGCCCCCAGCACCCGGCTCAGGGCCAACGCACCCAAAATGGGCATAGCCAGCTGCGCGATAACCAGCGCCATGCTCACGGCGCGGAACTTGTTGTAGCCCGGCAGCAAGTCGAAAATCAGGTAGTTGAAGGTCTCAAAGTTCTTGCCCCAGGCCAGCAGGATGCTCAGCACCGTGCCCGCCAGCAGCCAGTAGCGCGTGCGCTTCTCCACCACAAACAGGCCCAGAATGAACAGGAAGCACACCACCGCCCCCATGTACACCGGCCCCGCCGTGTAGCTCTGCTGCCCCCAATAGGTGGGCATGGCCGCCAGGTACTCCTGCGGCAGCCCGGCCTTGGCCAAGTTCGAGCCGCTGCTTAGCGGCATGGAGCTGGCCCCGCCGTAGAAGTTGGGAATGAGCAGCGTGATGGTTTCGCCCACCCCATAGCTGTACTGGAAGGCGTAGTCACGGTCCACGCCCGTGCTTTCGTCGTCGGCTTTCGGCGCGTGAGCCTGCCCGGGAGCCGTGGGTGCGGGCGATTTCAGCTCGCTCGGGCCGCGGTTGCTGTACTTGCTGTACTGGGCCGTGGTGTAGAGGCGGCCGAAGCTCACGCCCACCGCCAGGGCCGCGCCCAGGCCCAGCAGCACCGTGCGCTTGGCAAACGCGGGCAGCTGGCCGGCGCGGGCGGCAGCCACCAGCTCAATCACCACAAAAATGGCGGCCAGCAGCAGTAGGTAGTAGGTGATTTGCAGGTGGTTGACGTGGATATTCAGGGTGAGGCCCACGGCAAATAGGGCCGCGCCCAGCCACTTGTCGCGGCGGTAGGTCACGAGTAAGCCACCCAGCACCAAGGGTGCGTAGGCCAGGGCCATGCTCTTGGTGTTGTGGCCAGCGGCGAGAATGGCGAGGTTGTAGCTCGAAAAGCCCAGCGCCACCGCGCCCGCCACCGCCACCAGCGGCCGCAGCCCCAGCGCCACCAGCAAAATGTAGCCGCACAGCAACGCCAGAAACAGGTTGGCCACCACGGCTGGTAGCCCCAGCGTCAGGGCCTTCTGCAAATACCCCGACCAGTCGCCCGGAAAGTGCAGGCTGATAAGGTAGGTGGGCATGCCCGAAAACATGGAGTTGGTCCAGAGCGCCTCTTTGCCCATGACTTTCGCATACTCCTGCGCCTCGTGCGCCCCACCCTGAAACTGGGTGATGTCGTGCTGGGCCAGAGTTTTGCCATCGAACACGATGGGCGCGAAGTACACGCAGGCCAGCAGCACGAAAAACAGCACCGCCAGCACGTGCGGCACGGCCCGCTGCCACAGCGGCACGGACGAAACAGAAGAAACCGGAGCAACAGCAGCCATCAGGGCAATTCGGGGGAAAATGAAAACGGCCCCGAAGGTACAGTAGAAGTATGCCAAGCCGCTTATCGGCGCTTATTTGCGCGCCACGCATGCCCGTCATGCTCATCCGGCGCACCCGCCATGAAGCCACCTTCGCTCCTACTTCACCTCCTCAAAATCAACGTATTCGCCTCCCTTGAAATCACCGGAACGCCCCGGCTCAGTCGTTGGCGGCACATAGTCGACGTGTACCTCGCCGGGGCGGGTGCCGGCTGTTGGCGGAGCCTGGGGCGGCACCCCGAATCCACTGTTGCGCACCTGCCGGCGCACGAAACTGCCCAGGGCTGCGCGCAGCACGATGGGCAGCACGTAGCGCACCGCGAAGAAAATCAGAATGAAGATGAGCCAGAATTTCATATAGCTTCAAAACGTAAACGCGGCCGCAAAGTACGGCCAGTGTTGGCTGACGGCCGAAAGCATTCTTTGCTTTACCGTGGCTGGCTGGGGGCCGCGCCGGCCAAATAGCCGGCAGGGGGAGCTGCCAAATTTTTATAGCCGGCGGTTGCGCGGCTTCCGGCCGGCTGCTTATCTTTGCAGCCCCTTCCAAAACCGTTGGTGGGGCACAAGCCGATTTAGCTCAGTTGGTAGAGCAGCTCATTCGTAATGAGCAGGTCGTTGGTTCGAGTCCAATAATCGGCTCATATCTCCCGTACCGGAACGCCCGGAAATACGCCTCTCGCGCTGCGAAGGCATGTTTCCGGGTTTTTTGCGTCTGGGGTTTCGGTACTTCTGGGCGCGAATCATGGGGTTTCCGACGCGCCTAGCTCCACCCATTATGCTACCCGGCGAGGGGCCACTAAACGAGCGATTTCACCGGTTCGGGCTTGGCCAGCTGGCTTTCTTCCGGGTGCTGCTCGAAAAACTCGTCGCACCAGCGGCATACGTTCTGCAGTTCCTCGCCCCGGGCCAAGGCGTGGGCCTCGGTCACGCCGATGGACTCGCCCATTTTCCAGGGTTCGCCCCGGTTCAGGGCCTGCATGATTTTGGATTGGGAGGCGCGCAGCAGCACGTCGGCCACTTTTTCCTGGCGGGCATCGCCGAGGGGGAATTTGGTGCCGGGGCAGCAGGGGTTGATTTTCCAGAGCTGCATGCTGATTTCCTGGGGCAGCTCGGTGCCGCCCAGAAAGCCCCGGGCTCCGGAGAGGATGGCGCAGAAGTTATGGCTGGGGTCGCGCAGCCAGATGTCCTTTTCCAGGGCGCGGCCCCGGGCCCAGTTGCCGCCCAGCCACATATCCTCCGTCGCGCCCCAGTAGCCCCAGCTCAGGCGGTGGCCCTCCACCAGCATGTGGTCTTTCTCGATGAGCGGGTCGTGGTCGTCGCCGTTCACGCCGCGGCTTTCGAAGAGGTCGGCCAGGGTCATCAGGCGGGAGCCGGCCATTTTGTGATAGCGGTCGATGCTGGCGATGTCGAAGCGGGTGACGCCTTTTTCAATCAGCAAATCGAGGATTTCGGGCGTGAGCAGGTCGCCGTTGGTTTGCAGCATCACCTGGGTGCGGCCCTGGTATTTCTCCTGCACGGCATCGAGGATGAGGTAGAGCTTGGCGCGGTCGGCGATGGGCTCGCCGCCGGAGAGGATGAGGCGGTCGACGCTAGCGGGCAGGTTGCGCACGATACGCAGGCAGTCTTGGGCACTGATGCGCGTACCCTGCGGGCCGGAGCTGTTGTAGCAATGGTCGCACTTGTCGTTGCACAGCTGGGTGAACACCCAGTAGATGGACTCGCAATGGTTGAAATCGGTTTTCATATAGTGGTGACAAGGGCTATTTGACGGTCATGCTGAGCGGAGCGCAGCGGAGTCGAAGCATCTCGCTTGTAGTAGTAACTCAATTGTAAAGCCGTCATTAATTACTGCTGCACGCGAGATGCTTCGGCTGCGCTGCGCTCCGCTCAGCATGACGTTCTTTTTGTGACGTACTATTGAGTTTGAACTGCCGTTTGCTGAATATTCTCCCAGAAAGACAGCTCGGCCTGGATATTGGTGCGCGGGTCCTGAATAAACTCGCCCACCGAGGCGAAGCTGGTGAGCACGCCCGCATCAAGGTAGCCGAAGCGGGTGCCCACGGTGAGGGCCTCGCGACTGTCGTGTGTGACGAAGAGGGAGGTAATCTGGTGCTGGCGGCTCACGCGCAGAAACAGCTGCTGCATGTCGGCGCGGGTCTGGGCGTCGAGGTTGCCGAAGGGCTCATCGAGCAGCAGCAGGCGCGGCCGGATGATGAGGGCCCGGCCAAACGACACCCGCTGCCGCTGCCCGCCCGAGAGCTGGTGCGGGGCCTTTTGGCCGTGCCCGGTCAGGTCGAGCTCGGCCAGCAGGGCGCGCACCTGCTCGTCGGCCTCGGCGCGGGGCACCTTGCGGATGCGCAGGCCGAAGGCCACGTTCTCGAACACGCTCAGGTGCGGAAAAAGCAGCGGCTCCTGATAGAGGTACACCATCTGGCGCTCGTTGGGCGGCACGGGAAGCAGGTTCCGGCCCTGCGATTCCAGCGCGCCGGCATCGGGCGTTTCGAGGCCGGCCAGGATTTTCAGCAGCGTGGTTTTGCCGCAGCCCGAGCGGCCCAGCACGGCCAGCACCTCGCCCTCGGCCAGGCCAAAGGCGATGTCGCGCAGCACCGGCTGCCCGCCGAACTGCTTGGTGAGGCCATTTACGTGCAACAGCTCGCTCATGCCAGGGCCCCCGCGCCATACGCGGTGGCATCGATGGTCAGGCGCTCCGGCGCGGGGCGCACGCCGCTCAGCCACTCGGTGAGGCGGTCGACGTAGTTATCGAGGTGAGTGATTTGCTGCACGCCGTGCTCCACGATGGGGTCGAGGGTGGTGGCCAGCAGGGTGCCGCCGTACTGCTGCGTTTGCCAGGTAATGACGTCGCCCCCGGCGTTGGTCTGGAGGATGTCGGCCCCGGCCGGCACGCGGGTGTACACGCCGTGGGTGTGCCAGCAGGCCTGGCGCGGGGTGAGGCCCTGGTACACGGGGTGGTCGTAGTTGGTGTCGGACACGGGCGGGTTGTCAGGGTCCGTCACCCACCAGTAGTTGTTCACCGGCCGGTCTTCCCACTGCGCATCGAGCCAGGCGGTGGAGGAGTCGCCCTCCAGAAACACTTTCTTGCCCGCCGCCAGAAAGTCGTAGATAATGGCCTTTTTCTCGGTCAGCACCGCCTGGTTCGACTGGAAGGGAATGGCCAGCGCGTCGAGGCCAGCCACGGCTTCAGCCGTGAGGTCGTGCACGTAAAGCAGCTTGTACAGGTCGCGGTATTTGGGGGCGGTGGCCATGGCGTAGTGTGACCATACGCCGTTGAAAATCAGTCCAATCTTAGCCATGAGCGGGAACGGTTGAGGTGGAGAGCAAGTGAATGAAGTTACGGTACAAAGCCACCAGGGCGCTGTCGGACTGGCCAGCGTAGGTCACGTCGGCCAGCGGGCCGCTGGCCGTGAGCAGCATCCGGCCGGCGGTGCTCACCTCGTCGAGCACCACCACGGGGCGCTGCCAGGTATCGGCCAGCAGCACGTCGGCCCCGGGGGCGGCTGCTATATAGCCGCAGGCCCACCAGCCGCTCATGCCGTGCGAGAAGTTGAGCTGGTCGAGGTCAATGTTATCGAGCAGGTGGTGGCGGTCGGTGCCGGGGGAATAGCGCACGTCCTGGGTGCGGCGCGAATTGTCCATTACCCACTGGTTGCCGGGTACCCAGGCCGTGAAAAAGCCGTCGCAGCACACCAGCGCCCGGCCCGCGTCGAGGAAAGCCCGCACTTTATCCTTGATTTTGAGCATGGCGACGTGGTCGGAGCCGTTGGGCACCACCAGCAGGTCGTAGGGCGTCAGGTCGGGGTTGAAATCCCTGGTGATGAGGCAGGTGGTGTACTGCACCTGCTCGTTCGACACGTAATACTTTTCCAGGCCCTGGAGGCCGTTGGATATCAGGAGGGCTTGGAGCATGCGTGGGGATTAAGTATTGAAAGAACGTCATGCTGAGCGCAGCCGAAGCATCTCGCGTGCAGTAGTCATCAGTGCTGTCTGCAACGAAGCGGTAGAGATGCTTCGACAAGCGGACGCCAGATAAGCATGACGTTCAGGGATTTAGAGTTGCCGGTTCATAACATATACGGATAAGCTTCCTCACTCAGTCTTGCGCAGCAGGGCATTTTTATTGGCCCACAGCAGCAGTGCCGGCGGCAGCAGCAGCAGCAGCGAGGCGACGGCGGCCAGCTGCGCGTTGGCCTCGCCCACGTAGGTGAACACCTGCACCGTGAGCGTGCGCACCTTGCCTACGCTAAGTAAATTGGTCAGGCCGAAATCAAACCAAGCCAGCAGGAAGGTCTGGAACAGCGCCGTGCGCAGCAATGGCCACGCCAGCGGCAGCAGCACCTGCCAGAGCGCCTGCCGGGGCGTGCAGCCCAGCGTGCGGGCCAGCTGCTCGTACTCAAGGGCCTGCTGCGCCCAGAAGCTGCGCAGCAGCAGCGTAGCGAAGGGCACGGCCATGAGCAGCAGCCCCAGCAGCACCCCGCCCACCGAGCCGGACAGGTGCAGCCGGATAATAAAGGGCTGGATGAGCACCGCCAGCAGCACCGGCGGCAGCGCGTAGGGCAGGTAGCTAAGCGCTTCCCAGCGCTCCGGCCGCGCCGCGCGGGTGATGGCCCGCGCCAGCCCGAAACCGCTGGCGGTGGCCACGATGGCCACCACGGAGGCCAGCAGCACGCTGCGGCCCAGGCCAGCCAGCAGCTCATTATCGGCCGCCAGCAAGTCGCGCAACGCGCCCAGCGAGTACGCGGCCGGCAGCGCGGCCGGGAAGCGCCACGCCGGGGCCACCGCCAGCAAGGCCAACAGCCCAAACGGCAGCGCAAACAGCACGACCAGGAGCGTGGTGAGGAGCTTAGAGCGCATGGCGGCGGGTAAGGCGAGCAAGCACCAGAATCAAACCAAGCAACCCCACGGCCACCAGAAAGCCCGCCAGGTAGGCGGCCGGTAGCTCGCGCAAGTCGAAGCGCTGCAGACGGGTGGCGATGTACACCGAGAGCATCTGCGGGTAGGGCCGGCCCAGCAGCAGGGGCAGGTCGTAGGCCCCGAGCGTGGCAATGCCGCTGAGCAGCAGCGTCGGCATGGCCCGGCGCAGCAGCACCGGCACCGCCACCCGCCACCGAAACTGCGCGGCGCTGGCCCCCAGGGTTTGGGTTAGCTGCCGGTAGTCGGCCAGCCGGCTTTCCTGGTAGATGGCCTGAAACAGCAGCGTGAGAAAGGGAAACAGCAGCAGCACCTGCGCCGCGATGATGCCCACGCCCGCCGCATCCTGCACCAGCTCCGGGAAGCCCTCGACGCTGTGCGTGAGGCCCAGCCCAAAGCTGAGCCGGGAGAGCCAGCCGGCGCGGCTCAGCAGCTGAAACAGGTAAAAGCCCATCACCAGCGAGGGCATGAGCAGCGGCACGTAGAGCAGCGTAGGGAACGGCCGCCGGCGCAGCGTGGCCTGCGCACCCAGCACCAGCGCCAGCGCAATAGCCACCGCCAGCCCCAGCGAGGCCCCGGCAATCCACAGGCTGAACAGGGCCGATTTCAGCAAGCCGGCGTCGGCTCCCAGCGCCAGCCAGTGGCGGGCGGTGAAGCCCGTAGCCAGCGGCCCCGCCAGGCCCAGGCTACCCAGCAGCGCATACCCCAGCCCGGCCAGTGGCAGGCCGGCCACCAGCAGGCCGTAGCCGCCCAGCAGCACGCGGGCTGAGGAAAATGAACGCAAGGGCATTACCAGGAGTCAGCTAACGGAAATGTTCAATTTTGCGATAGCCCGGCAGGCTATGCGCCGAGTATAGGCACAGTATAGGCAGCGTATAGGAACGGCGAACCCACTCTACTGCTCTCAAAACGAAATAATTAAATTCCCGCCTTTATTTCTCAATCACCTGGGTGCGGAAATCCTTGAACAGCCGGGTCATGTATTCCGGGTCGGGCTCCATCAGGGCCAGGCCCTGGATGCTGGCCCGCTTGGGGGCGTAGCGGCGCGAGGGCAACTGCGCAAACTGCTGGCGCTGAGCGGGCGGCAGGGCGGCCAGGCGCAGCACGGTGTGGTCGCCCCACACGTTGGGGTCCATTTTTTTGAGCTGGGCCTCGGGCGAAATCAGGAAGTTGATGACCAGCAGGGCGGCTTCGGGGTGTTGGCTGCCTTGCACCACGCCCAGGTAGTGCGAGTTCTGGATGGTGCCGGGCAGGGGTACGTAGGCGCGGGCCGTGGCCGGGAATACGCCCTGGTTTACCTTGTTATCGACCTCGGCGTCGTTGTTGGAAAAGGTGAAGGCCACCTCGCCGTTGGCAAAAAGCTGGTGCAGGGGCGCCAGCTGCTCAGGGAAAGTCTGGCCCTGTTTCCAGAAGTAGGGCCGGCTGGCGTTCACCTGCTGCCACAGCTCGCCCGACCACTTGTTGTACACCGCTTCGTTGAACTTGCCCTGAAACAGCTTGGGGTCGCCCGATAGCGCCATCATCCACGATTTCAGCAGCGTCATGCCGGTAAACTCGTTGGGAATGGTGAACTGCCCGGGGTGGGCCTTCACGAAAGCCGGCAGCTCGGCAAACGAGCGGGGCGGCCGCGCCACCCGGGCCGAATCGTAGATGAAGGTGAACTGCACGTTGCCCCAGGGACACTCCATACCGGCCACCGGCTGCTGGAAATCGGTGTTGATGAAGGGGTTTCGCAGGTCGAGGAAACGGGCATTGGGCAGCTTATCGACGAAGGGGCCGAGCAGGGCGTCGACCTGCCGCAGCTGGTAGAACGTCTCCCCGTTTATCCACACCATGTCGACCTGGCTGGGTTGGCCGGCCTCCTTTTCGGCGGCCAGCGTTTGGGCCAGGCCCGCGCCCTGAGCGGCCGAAACCTGCAAATCGATGCCGTATAGCCGCTTTACTTCGGGCTTCACGTAGGTGCTCATGTACTTGTTGATGAGCGGGTCGCCCATCCACATCTGCATGCTCACCGGCTGGCCTTTGCCGGCCGCTTCCATTTGCGGCCAGGTTTGGGCCAGGGTCTGCTGCGGGGTGCGGGATTTGTCAGCGTTGCAGCCGGCCAGCAGGGCGAGAGCGGTGAGGAATGGGAGGAGCAGGAAGGTTTTTTTCATAAGTATTGAAATCAACAGAACGTCATGCTGAGCTTGCCGAAGCATCTCTACCGAACAACTAATCAGATTTAGTATT
>JANXMN010000149.1 GCA_025354605.1 Hymenobacter sp.
CCGTGGCCATTCTGGTCGCCGGCCACCACCTGGCCGCCGATTTGAGCACCGCCCCTGACTTGCGGGCTCTGGCTTCGGAATTCGTGGCCGTCGTAGCCGGCACCGACCACGGCAATGCCCCGGGCGAGCCCGCCATCGGCACGGCCCTGGGCGCGGTATCAGCTGCCGGCGTGAACGAGTCGATTGCCTGGGTGCAAAAATTCAACCTGACCGGCGACGGCAGCTTCGTGAACGGCGGCCTAAGCAACGGGCAGGCCCTCTCGGCCCTGCTGCCCGGCGACCTCGGGGCACTGGCTGACAAAGGCTTTATCGTCGTGCGCCAGCACGCGGGCCTCGACGGGTTCTACTTCTCCGACTCGTCCACCTGCACGGTGGCCAGCAGCGACTACGCCTACCTGGAAAACGTGCGCACCACCAACAAGGCCGCCCGCGTCACGCGCCGCGCCCTGCTGCCGGCCCTCAACGGCCCGCTGCCAGTCAACGCCGACGGCACGCTGCAGGCCCAGGTAGTAGGCGAATTGCAAGGCAAAGCGGTGGCCGCGCTCAATGCCGCCCTGGCCCAGCCCGGCGAGGTGTCGGCCCTGACCGTGTTCATCGACCCCGCCCAGAACGTGGTCAGCACCTCCAAGCTGGCCATGCAGGTGCGCCTGGTGCCGGTGGGTGTGGGCCGCCAAATCGCTGTTTCACTCGGCCTGACGGCCAAAATCTCCTAATCCGCCATGGCAGACCAGTTCATTCCCTTAATCAACGGTGCCGCCTATGCTTGGGCCAACCTACGCGCGCAGATGCTGGGCCAGACCATTGCCGGCATCACGGCCCTTTCCTACGAGGACACGCAGGAGAAGGTCAACAACTGGGGCGCGGGCTCCATGCCGGTGAGTCGCGGCCTCGGCAAGTACGAAGCCAAGGGCAGCATGACGCTCGAAATGAAGGAGCTTGAGCGCATCCAGGCGGCGCTGCCCCCCGGCGGGCGCATCCAGGACATCGCCCCCTTCCCCGTCATCAGCAGCTTCGTGAACCCGAGCAACCAACTGGTGACCCACACGCTGCACAACTGCGAGTTCACCGGCAACAAGCGCGACTTGAAAACCGGCGACACCAACGTGGAGTGCGAACTCGAATTAATTGTCAGCCACATTACCTGGGCATAGCATGAAAACCGGCGAATACACCCCCGAGCACATCGCGCAGCTCAAAGAGCAGTATGGCGAGCTCTTCACCATCGAGGTGAAGGTGAGCGACGACGACACGGCCGTGGCCTACCTCAAGCCCGCCGACCGCAACGTGATGGCCTACGCCCTGCAGCGGGTGGCAAAGGACCAGATGCTGGAGCCCGGCGAGTTCATCCTGAAAAACTGCTTCGTCGGTGGCGACGACCGCCTCCGGCTCACCACCGGCCAGGCCGAAAACAAGCTGCAAATCTCGGCCGCGCTGGCCGCCGTGGGCTTGGTGCAGACCCTGGAGACGATTGTAAAAAACGCGTAGCCGCCGCACCCGTCGTCTCGGACCGACCCGAGGACGATGAGTTGCAAAAAATGGCGGCCCTTATAAGTTTCTACCTCCACGACCCCCACCCCGAGCGCCTCGACGACGAGACGTTCGGGGCGAAGTTCCAACAGGCTGACTGGCTGCGGCGCAACGGTTACGGCCGCGCCTATTAATAGCGACCCTGGGCCGCGAGCACGGCTAGCGTCTCGCGGTGCCGCTTTTCGGCCAGGTCCTCGCGGTACGAGGCCACCGCCCAGATGGCGGCCGGAATCCACCCGATGAGGGTCAGGTGCAGGATGCCGCACAGGATGCCTTTGAGGACGTGGCCCCGGAAAACCATGGAGATACCGGGCAATAAAATGGCGAACAGCATAGTGTAAAGCGAAGGTCGAGATGGCAAACCTACTGAATTTTAAGCTGACGCTGGAGGACCTGCTGGGCCCGAAGGTCGCCGGTGCGATTCGGCAGGTGCAGCAGCTGGGCAGCCAGGTCGAGAAGCCCCACAAAATGAACGTCGACACGTCGGCGGCCAAAAGTGGGCTGCAGGGCATCAAGTCGCTGCTCGGCGGGCTGGGCGTGGCCTTCGGCGTGTTCGAGGCCTTCAGCTTCCTGAAAGAGTCGGTCACGATGTTCAACGCGGCCGACCAGGCGGGCGGCCAGTTCGACGCCACGCTCAAGTCCACCGGCAACACGGTGGGCCTCACCAGGAAAGAGCTGCTGGGCCTGAGCACCGACCTGATGGGCAAAAGCCTGTTCGACGACGATGCCATCACCCAGGCGCAAAGCGTGCTGCTCACCTTCACCAACATCAAGGGCGCGGTCTACAAGGACGCGCTGCCGGCCATCACCGACCTGGCAACGAAGATGGGCGGTGATTTGCAGGGCGCGACCGTGCAGGTAGGCAAGGCGCTGAACGACCCGATTAAGGGCATTACGGCCCTGCAGCGGGTAGGTGTGAGCTTCTCGGAAAGCCAGAAGGCCACCATCAAAAGCCTGGTGGAAACCGGCCAGACGGCCAAGGCCCAGCAGATGATTCTGAAGGAGTTGGGCACCGAGTTCGGGGGCTCGGCCGAAGCGGCCAGCAAGGCAGGTACCGGCGGCTGGACGGTGCTCAAAAACAAGTTCGACAACATCCGCGAATCCATCGGTGGGCTGCTGAGTCAGGGCGCGGGAGCAGGCCTGCCCATCCTCAATACCTTAGTCGACCAGGGCCAGAAGGCCGTGGACTGGGTAAGCGCGCACCTGGACGGCATCAAAGAAGCCTTCCGGCCCTTGAAAGAAGCGCTGCAGCCGCTGATTGACACGTTTCAAAGCCTGTGGGCGCAGCAGTACGGCAACGGAGAGGCGGGCGACGTGCTGGCCACGGTGTTCAACCGAATCGGCACCGTTATCCGCGTCATCTCGCCGGTAATTAAAATCGCCGCCACGCTGCTGGCCAAAATCTGGGAAGAGGGGCAGCACGTGGTGAACGTGCTCACCAAGTTCTGGGAGAGCAGCCCGCGCCTGCAAAAGTTCTTTTCGGGCCTCTGGGAAGGCGCGGTGGCCGCGTTCAAGGGCATTGCCGAAGCGGTCGGCAAGTACCTTGGCGGCGTGGGCACCTTCATCGAGGGCGTGTTTTCCGGCGACTTCTCCAAAATGGGCGATGGCCTGAAACAGACCTTGAACGCCTTGGCCGACACCCGCGACGTGGGCAAAAAAGCCGTTGGTGGGTTTGTCGAAGGATGGAAGGCGGGCCTGCCCCCAAAGACAGACCTTTTTGCTGCGCAGGACTACTTCAGCAATCGAAAGGGTACCGATGCGGCCACGGCATTCGCCAACAACCGTTCCGGCGGGGCGCAGAAAGCCGGAGCCCTGACGGCAGCTGCCAGCAAGGGCACGGTGGGCGGCGGCGTGGGTGGCTCCAAGGTCACCAACATCACGCTGCGCGTCGACAGCCCCTTCCGCAACACGACCATCAATGTCAATGGTGTGACCGAAGGGGCCAAGCAGGTAGCCGACACCTTCCGCAACTGGTTCATGGCCGAGCTCAACGACGTCAATACCCTCGCCTCCACCAACTAATGCCCTACGGCCTCTCCCCTGCTTCCGCCGCCGACAGCCTGAAAGGGCGCGGACTCATCGCGGGTACCGACCGGGTGAATACCGGGCTGGGTGGCCATGCGTTCCTACCTGTCGACCTCAGGGCCCTCACGGCCGAGGCGTTCGGCTACTCGGCACTGCGGCGCTACCAAGTGCCGGCCAGCGATGGCCAGCAAGGCAATGACGGCTTCTACGCCAGCCAGCCCGGCCCAGCCTCAGGCAGCCCAACCAACATGCTGGGCCTGCCGGTCTTTATGCAGGTCCATTTCCACGCCGCCCGCAACCCGGCCACCGCCGAAACGGCCAACGGCCTGGCCCTGCTCGACCCACTGGTAACGGTAGGCGCGCCGCTGAACGTGGTGAAAACGGCCATTCAGGGCCGGCGCGGCACGGTGAAAGAATACATCGGCCAGGGCGACTACGCCGTGACGATTCGCGCCATCCTGGCCACCGACCTGCGCGCGGCCGACCGCTTCGCCTACCCGCTGCCCCAGGTGCAGGCCCTGCGCGCACTCTGTGAGCTGGGCGTGGCCCTGCCCGTGTCGGGCTTCCTGCTTGATGTGTACGGCATCAAAAGCCTGGTGGTAGAGAATGTGCGCTACGAGTCGCTGCCGGGCTTCGTGAACCTGCAGGCCTACGAAATCGAGTGCGTGAGTGATGAACCCATTGAACTGAGCCTCTAATGCTGACCCTGGCCTGCGCGCTTTCCGTTGGTGCCCTCTCCTTCGATTTCTGCCATGAAATCGAGATTGAAAGCGCGTGGGTTAAGTTCACCGACACGGCCACCATCACGCTGCCCCGCAAGGTGCAGGTGGTGGGCGCGGGCCAGCTGCCCGACCTCATCCGCGTGGGCGATACCGTGCGTATCCGCTACGGCTACGACGGGCAGCTGCGCACCGAGTTCACCGGCTACGTGTCGGAGCTGAAGCCCGGCACGCCGTTTCAGATTAAGTGCGAAGATGCGATGTGGGCGCTCAAGCGGGTGGCGCTGCCTTCGAAGGCCTGGCGCTCGGTCACGCTGCGCGAACTGCTGGGCTACATCCGCGACCAGTCCGGCCTGTCCTTCGAGATTCGGGAGCTGGGCAGCCTCACGGTGGGCAAGTACCTCATTGACCGGGCCACCGGGGCTCAGGTGTTCGACGACCTGAAAAAGCGCTTCGGTCTGAACTGCTTTTTCCGCGCTGGCGTGCTCGTCGCCGGCCAGCCCTACGACGTGACCACCGCTACCCGCCACCGCTACGGCTTCCGGCAAAACATCATTGACTCGGACCTCGCCTATACCAGCGCGGCCGATGTGGCCCTGCACTTCCGCGCCACCAGCACCCAGCCGGACGGCAAGAAGCTCACGGTCGATGCCTCGGGCGTGGTGAAAACCAAGAAAGCCAAGGGTGATACCACGGCCACCGTCACCGGCCTGAGCGCGGGCATCGCCAAAGGGGAGCTGCGCACCCTCATCGCCCCGCCCGGCCTCACCAGCGCTCAGCTGCTGGCCTGGGTGCAGCAAGAAGCGGGCCGCCTGCAGTTCGACGGCTACCGCGGCGGGCTGACCTCGTTTGGGGTGCCGGCGGCCGAGCACGGCGACATCGCCACCATC
>JANXMN010000234.1 GCA_025354605.1 Hymenobacter sp.
AAATTACCAGCACGTCATGCTGAGCTTGATGACTTTCTAAACAGCTTTAGCATTTGTTCACCTGCGGGTACCAATAGTCACCAATGCTTGGGCCCATCCCATTAGCAGGCACCGGAGCCTACGGCAACGGGCATAGGCAGGCTACCCGAAGAAAGTTTAGCACTAACCGGCTGGCTGATATTGGCTTGACACTCTAGGCGTTGGGCAAAATGCTAACGTTTGCTTAAATCTGTACTCTATATCAGGAAGTTGCGATTGTTCGGGAATGCTTCGGACCTTGCGCCGACAAGGCAGGCCACGCATTGCGAGGCCCGCCGTATTCTTCACCCGGCAATCCCCATTCTGGCGTGCCTCCGGCGCGCATTTATTTCAGACTATGGCATTTACCTTTAAACCCTACGCCCCCGCCGCTAAATACAAAACGGCCGCCGCGTATTTCTCGATGGAGTTTGCCGTCGACCAAGCCTTGAAAACCTACTCGGGCGGCCTGGGCTTCCTGGCCGGCTCACACATGCGCTCGGGCTTCGAGCTAAAGCAGAACCTGATAGGTATCAGCATTCTGTGGAGCTTCGGCTATTACGACCAGGACCGCGACCCCGAGCAGGCCATGCGCGCCGAGTTCCGCCACAAGCACTACTCCTTCCTGGAGGATACCGGCCTCGTGTTCCCTATCACCATTCACGGAGCCAAC
This sequence comes from Hymenobacter sp., assembly GCA_025354605.1. Taxonomy (GTDB): domain Bacteria; phylum Bacteroidota; class Bacteroidia; order Cytophagales; family Hymenobacteraceae; genus Hymenobacter. Next base: position 692 of record JANXMN010000234.1, read on the forward strand.
GTGTTCGTGAAGGCGACGTACCTCGCGCCCGAAGTATTTGGCACGGTGCCCATGTTCTTTCTCACCACGGATATTGCTGAAAACGACCACCTTTCGCGCACCATCTCGCACCACCTCTACGACCCGGACTCGGCCGCTCGCGTGGCCCAGAGCATTCTGCTGGGCGTGGGCGGCGGCAAGCTGCTCGATGAACTCGGCCGCAAAACCGACGTGTACCACCTCAACGAGGGCCACGGCCTGCCGCTGGCGTTCTACCTCTACGAAAAGCACGGCCGCGACCTGGCCGAAGTGCAGAAGCGCCTCGTGTTCACCACGCACACCCCTGAACTAGCCGGCAACGAGGAGCGCCCCATGAAGCTGCTGACCGACATGACTTTCTTCGGCACCATGCCCGAGGAGGAAGTGCGCCGCGTGGCCCGCATCGGTAACGGCGACGCCCTGAACTACACCCTCACGGCCCTGCGCTTCGCCCGCAAGGCCAACGCCGTGAGCAAGGTACACGGCAAGGTGGCCAACGAAATGTGGGGCCACTACGAGGGCATCTGCCCCATTATCCCCATCACCAACAGCCAGAACGGCTCCTACTGGCGCGACCCGCAGTTGGCCGCTGCCCTCAAAGGCAAGGACGATGCCGCCCTGCTGGCCCGTAAGCAGGAGCTGAAGAAGGACCTGTTCAAGATTGTAGCCGACCAGACCGGCAATGTGTTCGACCCCAACGTCATCACGGTAGTGTGGGCGCGCCGCTTTGCCGCCTACAAGCGCGCCGACCTCATTCTGCGCCATTTCGAGCGCTTCGTAGCGCTGGCCGCCAACGCCAAGCACCCCATCCAGGTTATCTGGGCGGGGAAGCCGTATCCGAAGGATTTCGGCGCGGTGGCGCTGTTCAACGACATCATCAAGCGCACCGCGCACCTAAAAAACTGCGCTGTGCTTACAGGATACGAACTGGGCCTGTCGGCCGCCCTCAAGAAGGGTTCCGACATTTGGCTGAATACGCCGCGCTTCCCCCGCGAGGCCAGCGGCACCAGCGGCATGACCGCTGCCATGAACGCCAGTGTGAACCTAAGCATCGCCGACGGCTGGATTCCGGAGTTTGCTAAAGACGGCGAAAACAGCTTCATCATTGTCCACACCGATGAGCACCTACCCGACAACGTGAAAGACGACCAGGAGGCCACCACCCTGCTCGACATGCTCGAAAATACCGTGCTGCCGCTGTACTACGACCAGCCCAAGAACTTCCTGAAAGTGGTAAAAACCGCCATGAAGGACGTGGAGCCCGAGTTTGAAAGCGCCCGCATGGCCCGCGAGTACTACGAGCTTCTGTATAAAATCTAACCACGGATTAGTACGGATTTCACGGGTTTTGTGGACTACTGCAACAAAAAAGGCTTGCCAATGGCAAGCCTTTTTTGTTGCAGCATTAACCGAAGGCTAAGAATGAATCAGCAGCGGATGCAACCAACCATCTACAAAATCCGTGAAATCCGCTAAAATCCGTGCTAATCCGTGGTCCTATGTGTGGTCGATATTCGTTTGTAGCTCCCGCGGCTGCTATTGAGCAGCGCTTTGAAGCGAAATTTTCCGTGCCCACGCCGCCGAACTACAACGCAGCGCCTTCGCAACGCCTGCCCATCATCACTAACGCCGCGCCCGGCCAGATTCAGCTGCTGCGCTGGGGCTTGGTGCCGGCCTGGAGCCGCGACCCGGCCGGGGGCCCCAAGCCCATCAACGCCCGCGCCGAAACGCTGGCCGACAAGCCCAGCTTCCGGATGCTGCTGGCGCGACGGCGCTGCCTGGTGCTGGCCGACGGCTTTTATGAGTGGCAGGCCACGCCAGCGGGCAAGGTGCCACACCGCATTCTGCTGCGCGACGAGCAGCCTTTCGCCTTCGCCGGGCTCTGGGACGAGTGGCTGGACCGCGCCACCGGCGAGCTGCACCCCACGTTCACCATCATCACTACCGAGCCCAACGAGCTGATGGCCGGCATCCATAACCGCATGCCTGTCATCCTGCCCAGCCACGCCGCCGAGCAGGCCTGGCTCGATGACGGCCACCGCCTGTCCGACTATCAGCAGCTATTGCAGCCCCACGATGCGGCCGCCATGCGCGAATACGTGGTGAGCAAGCTCGTGAATTCCCCGGCCAACAACGTAGCCGAG
>JANXMN010000194.1 GCA_025354605.1 Hymenobacter sp.
AGGTCGTTGCGCTTGTCGTAGAGCTTTTTGCCCTGGGCGAGGGCAATTTCGATTTTGGCGAAGCCGCGGTCGGTCACGAACAGGCGCAGCGGGATAATGGTGAGGCCCTGGTCGACGCTTTTGCCGGCCAGCTGTTTCAGCTCGCGCTTGTTGAGCAGCAGCTTGCGAGCGCGCATGGCATCGTGGTTGTTGTAGGTGCCCAAAGAATAGGGCGCGATGCGGATGCTGTGAATCCAAAGGTCGCCGCGCTGGTCGAAAGTGCAGTAGCCGTCGGTCAGGTTCACATTGCCCTCGCGGATGCTTTTGATTTCGGTGCCTTGCAGCATCACGCCCGCGTCATACTTGGCCAGAAAGCTGTATTCGTGGCCGGCACGCCGGTTTTTGATGTTGATGATGACGGGTTTTGCTTCTTTGGCCATGTTACTGGGGCGGTTCGGGAGAGGTGGGGGCGGCTTCGGCTTGCAGCGCGGCGAAGCGGGCCGCCAGGCGGGCGCGGGCCACGATGCGCTGACCGGTGTGCCCAGTGGCTACCAGGCGCGGCCCCACACGCGCTTCTACGGCACAGCGCAGGCGTGGGCCATCGAGGGCGACAAAGGTAGCCGTCAGCGTGAGGGTTTCGCCGGCGAAGGCCGGGGCGTGGTGCTGAATGACTAATTCGGTACCGATGCCTTCCTCGTCAGAGGCCTTCATGTCGAGCACGAACAGGCGGGCCACCCACTCCAGCTCGCGGCCCAGGGCGAAGGTGCTGAGGACCTGGTGCACAAAGCCGCCGGTGGAGGGGCCGAAATCGGCAAAGTCCGCGGGGCGGACGAGGTAGGCAGTGGTTTTGATGTCGCCGGGTTGGAAAGGGTTAGTCATGGTTTTGAGCTGTCAGCTATCAACCGCAAACTGCCAGCCTTTAGCTGCGCAGAATATTATCGAACAAGCGCTTGAAGCTGACAGCTTGCGGCTGATAGCTGCGAGCTGTCAGCTACCTCAGCTTCAGGCGCGGGTCGGGGCTGAGGAGCTGGGTGGCGAAGTCGCCCGCTTCGTACTGAAAATGCGCGGTCATGGCGACCATGGCGGCGTTGTCGGTGCAGAAGGTAAAATCGGGGATGAACACCTGCCAGCCCTGGGCGGCGGCTTCGGCTTTGAGGGCGGTGCGCAGGCCCGAGTTGGCGGCCACGCCGCCGGCCAGCGCTACCTGCGTGAGGCCGGTATCGGCGGCGGCGCGGCGCAGCTGGCGCAGCAGCGTGGCCACGATGGTGTGCTGAATGCCGGCGCAGAGGTCGGCTAGGTGTTGCGCCACAAAATCGGGGTTGGCGGCCACTTCTTTTTTCAGGAAGTAGAGCACCGCTGTTTTCAGGCCGCTAAAGGAGAAGTCGTAGCCTGGCATGGAGCCCACGGGGAAGGCGAAGCGCAGGGGGTCGCCCTGGCGGGCGAGCTTGTCGAGGTGGGGACCGCCAGGGTAGGGCAGGCCGAGCAGCTTGGCCGTCTTGTCGAAGGCTTCGCCGGCCGCATCATCGATGGTGGAGCCGATGACGTCCATTTCCAGGGCCGACTTCACCACCACCAGCTGGGTGTGGCCGCCGCTCACGGTGAGGCAGAGAAAGGGAAAAGCCGGCCGGGGGGCGCGCAGGAAATGGGCCAGCACGTGGGCCCGCATGTGGTTGACGGCCAGCAGCGGCTTGCCCAGCGAGAGAGCCAGCGTTTTGGCAAACATGCCGCCCACCAGCAGCGAGCCCAGCAGGCCCGGCCCCTGCGTGACGGCCACGGCATCGAGGTCGTGCTTGCTGATGCCGGCTTCTTGGAGGGCGGCCGTGACGACGGGCAGCAAATGCTGCTGGTGAGCGCGCGAGGCCAGCTCGGGTACCACACCGCCGTACTGCTCGTGGACTTTTTGGGTGGCCACCACGTTGCTCAGCAACTCGCCGCCGGCCAGCACGGCCGCGCCGGTGTCGTCGCAGGAAGATTCGATGGCCAGGATAATGGGATGAGCGGGCATGAGTTGGAGGGCGGGATTGGGGAGGCAAATTGAGGTAAACAGAACGTTATGCTTCGCTCCGCTCCGCATGAAGTTCTTGTGTTGTCTGCTTGTTTTTGGCAAACCCCCGGGGCATTTGGCCCGAGCCTTGCGGAGCGCAAAGTTCGGCGGTGGGCGGCGAACCTCGGTTGCCCGCCGCCCGTTCCTGAGTGACGCCTGCGCGGCCCGGTTTGGGCTAAGCCACTAAAAAGCCGCACCTTTGCGGATTCATTCACCTCTGCGTTTTCCCCTCTCCTGCCCCGGTGCAACGTTTCTTCGCCATTCTGCTGAAAGTGCTGCTGGGCCTCGGGCTGCTGCTGGTGCTGGCCGTGGCGGGGGTGCTGCTGGCCCTGCGGGTGCCGAGCGTGCAGACCCGGCTGGCGCACGAGGCGGCCATTTTTCTCACCAAAAAGCTGGGGCAGCCGGTCACGATTGGCAGGGTCGACGTGCGGCCGTTTTCGAGCGTGCTACTGGAAGGCGTGCGGGTGCAGGACCGGAGCGGGGGCGAATTGTTCAGCGCGGGCCGGGCCGATGCCGACATCTCGCTGTTCTCGGTGTTTGACCCGCGCCACCTGCATGTGGGCACGCTCACGCTGAATGAGCCCCGCTTCGAACTGCGCAACCTGGCCGGCCAGCCCGATTCAACTACCCTCGACCAGTTCATTTCGGCCATCAAGCGGCTGGTGGGGCCGGCGAAGGATACCACCAAGTCGGCCCCGTTCGACTTTCAGGTGGCGAAGGTGGCGCTGCGCAACGGGCACTTCGGTATTGAGAAAGAAGGCGTGCCCCGCGCCAAAACCTACGGCAAGAGCATCGACTACGACCACCTGTCGGCCGACAGCATCTACGCCGACTTGTCGAACATTCACCTCGGCGATACGCTGGGCGTGCGCATCAGCCAGCTGCACGCCGTGGAAACGCCCTCACACACCCAGCTGCGCGAAATCACGGCCGACATGACCTACGGGCCGCATTTCTGGGAGTTCAAAGACTTGAGCCTGCGGGTGGGACGCAGCCAAATTAAGAATTACGTGCGGTTTGAGTTTCGGGTGTTTCACAACTTCACCGACTACAACGACTCGATGAAGACCATCGCGCACCTGCGCAATGCGCGGGTGTATTCGGAGGACATTGCCAGCTTCGCGCCCCAGCTCAGCCGGCTGCACGAGTCGGTGGCGCTGTCGGGCGATGCCTCGGGCTACGTGCGCGATTTCAAGGTGAACAACCTGGACTTGCGCTACGGCACGGGCACGCACATTGTGGCCAAGCGCGCCCACGCCGATGGCCTGCCTAATTATAAGGAGAGCTTTTTCGACCTGCGCCTGCTGCCCTCGGTGGTGGAAACCCGCGACCTGAAGAAGTGGCTGCCCACCGAAGCCAATACGCTGGTGCAGCGCTTGGGCCGGGTGAAGCTGCAGGGCACGGTGCTGGGCTTCTACAGCGACTTTGTGGCCAATGCCTCGTTCGATACGGCCCTGGGCTCCGTGGCGACGGACATGAACCTGAAAACCAAAACCGACTTCACCCACGCGGCCTACTCGGGCACGGTGCGCTCCAACGCGTTTCAGCTGGGCCGGTTTCTGGGCGATGAGCGCGTGATTCGGGATGTGACCCTGAACGGGCGCATCGCCGGCACAGGCTTCCTGCCGGCTTTTGCCACGGGCAAGGCCCGGCTCAGGGTGCCGGCCATCTGGCTGAATGGCTACCGCTACCGCAACATCACCTTCGACGGCGTGTTCAACCCGCTGCACTTCGACGGGCACGCCAGCATCGACGACCCAGCGGTGCGGCTGGTGGCCGACGGGCACGTGGACCTGGAGCACAAGCACGAGAACGTGAACGTGCAGACCAAAATCGACTACGCCAACCTGCAAACCCTGGGCCTGAGCAGCCAGCCGCTGACGGTGAGCACCACGGCCAACGTGAAATTTAAAGGCATTCAGCTTGATTCGCTGATTGGCTACGCCTACCTGCGCCACTCGCGCTTCGGCCTGAACGGCCGCACCCTGCGCCTCGATACGCTCGACGTGGTGAGTAGCCGCAGCCGCCTGAACTACCGCACCGTGACCGTGCGCTCGGAAGCCCTGAACGCGCGGGTGGCCGGCACTTTCAACACGTCCGACGTGGTGCACGACGTGCAGACGCTCATTACCGAGTACCGGCTCAATTTCGAGAGCAACGCGGCGGCCACGGCCGACTATTACCGCCGCAAGCGCCAGCGCGAGCTGCCGGTGTACCAGGTCGATTTATTGCTGCACCTGAAGAAGGCCAACCCGGCGCTGCAGCTGTTTGTACCCGAGCTGGCGGTAGCGGAGGGCAGCAACATCGACGGTTCGTTCCGGAGCGGGGCCACCAGTATTTTCCAGCTCGGCGGCCACCTCGACAGCCTGCGCTACGGCCCGGTCCGGACGGTGAACGACGAGTTTGACTTCCTGACCTCGAAGCTGCCCTACAAGCCCGACGTGCTGGCCCAGGCCAGCATAACCAGCGACCGGCAGGTGCTGCCCGGCCTGGGCCGCACCGAAAAGTTCATCGTGGAAGGCGTGTGGGACCAGCAGCATATTAATTTCTCGACCTCGCTGGCCCAGAGCGGCACCACCAACCGGGCCACCATCAACGGGGCGCTGGCCTTTTTGCCGCGAGCGGTGGAAATTATCTTCCGGAAGTCGGATGTGCGCCTGCTGGACAAGGACTGGAGCATTGCCGAGAACAACTCGGTGCGCATTTCCAATTACGGGCAGGAATTCGACATCCAGAATCTGACGTTCAGCAACGGGGTGCAGTTTGTGGGCGCGCAGGGCTTTATCTCGCCCGATGCCAGCAAGCCACCTTTACAGCTGCAAATCAAGGACTTCCAGCTGGCTACGCTGAAAACCCTGACCGGCCAGAACCTGGGCGGCCGCCTGAACGCCCAGGGTACCGTGAGCGGCATTTACGGCCCGCTCACCATTGCCAGCACCCTGGGCGTGGACTCGCTGACCTACGACAACACCCTGATTGGGCAGGTTGCCGGCCGCGCCGACTGGGACAACCCCGCCGGCAAGCTGCGCCTGAACCTGGACGTAGCCCGCGCCGGCCAGTCGGTACTGACGGTGCTGGGCGACATCGCGCCGGGCAGCAAAACCAACCAGCTCGACCTCACGGGTACGCTCAACGAGGCACCCATCGTGCTGGCCCAGCCGTTTCTGGGCTCGCTGTTTCGCAACCTGGGCGGCACCGGCAAGGGCGAGCTGCGCCTGACCGGGCAGTTTGCCGCCCCCAACCTGCTGGGCTTCGTGGACGTGAGCAACGGCCGCCTCACCTTCGACTACCTGAACACGACCTATACCTTCGCCGACCGCATCACCTTTACCAATTCCTCCATCGAGTTTCGCAACGTGAAGCTGCGCGACGTGCTGGGCAACACCGGCACCGTGGACGGCGTGGTGCGCCACCACGGCTTTGCTGACATGAGCCTCAACATCGGGGCCAGCTTCCGCAAGATGCAGGTGCTCAACACCACCCGCCGAAACAACGACCTGTACTTCGGCACGGCCTACGCTACCGGCACGGCCCGTGTGACCGGCCCTATCGACGACCTCGACGTGACGGTGCGGGCCAGCAGCGAGGCCGGCACCCGCATGAGCCTGCCCCTCGACAATGCCGCTAAGGCCGAAAAAGCCGGCTACATCAAGTTCGTGAACAACAACCCCGTGGGCGACACGGTCATCATCCGAAAGGGCGTGGCCGTGGCCGCCACCGATAAGGTGGACCTGTCGGGGGTGAAGCTGAACATGAACCTGACGATTACGCCGGAGGCGTACGTGGAGATTTTGCTGGATGAGAGCACCGGCGACGTGATTCGGGGCTCGGCGGCCGGGCAGCTGCGCCTGGCCATCGACACGCGGGGCGACTTCAATATGTACGGGCAGGTAGAGATTGTGCGTGGGGCCTACAATTTCACCCTGCAAGGGCTGGTAAACAAGGAGTTTGTGGTGCGGCCGGGCGGCATTATTTCGTGGAACGGCGACCCGCTGGCCGGCGAGATGAACATCACGGCCACTTACACCCAGCGCACTTCGCTGGCCCCGGTGCTCGATGCCAGCGCGCCGAACAGCGTGGCCGTGGTGCCCGTGACGGCGGTGATGAACCTGTCCGGGCCGCTGCTGCTGCCGGTTATCAAGCTCAACCTCGAATTCAACGACACGCCCGGTGCCTTGCAAAGCGACCTGGCGGCCTTCACCGCCTCGCTGCGCAACGATGAGCAGGAACTGAACCGACAGGTATTCAGCCTTTTGGTGTTCAAGCAGCTGTCGCCGCGCGGGTCGTCGCTGGGCAGCAGCATTTCGCTAGCCGGGAAAGACAACACGGTGACCAACAGCCTAGGGCAGATTCTGAGCACGCAGTTGGGCCTGCTCACCTCGCAGATTGACCAGAACCTGGAAATCGATTTCAACATCAACGGCATCACCGCCGCCCAACTACAGGCGCTGCAGGTACGCCTAAGCTACTCCTTCCTGAACGGCCGCCTGCGCGTGACCCGGGAGGGCGGCTTCACCAACAACACCAGTAGCACTGGCACCCCCACCCCCAACCCCACCACCAATACCGGGCAGGCCTCGCTACTCGGCGACCTGAGCCTGGAATACTACCTGCGCGCCGACGGCAAGTTCCGGGCGAAGCTGCGCTACGAAACCACCCCGCGCGACCTTGAAACCATCAACCAGCCCCGGGCCGGGGTATCGCTACTCTACACCGAGCAGTTCAACAATTTCCACGAGCTGTTCACCCGCTTCATACCCCGGAACAAAGAGCGCAACACCCAGAAGGCCCGCGATAATAAAGAAGTGCTGAACGTGGACGAAGACCCGCGTACGAATTTGTAGCGGTTGTTTGCGGGCTGGATGCTAAGAAAGAACGTCATGCCGAGCGCAGCCGAAGCATCTCGCGTGCCACCACTAGCTTAATCACCATGCGATTTTGATTACCATCGCACGCGAGATGCTTCGACTGCGCTCAGCATGACGTTCTTTTCCGCTGTCCCGGCTTCCCTGCTACCTTTGCCCGAATATGGCCGCCCCCACTACTCCGCACACCCGCAAAAAGAAGCTCGGTTCCTACCCCACCCTGCTCGTGGTGTTCAGCATTACGCTGGCGCTGGTGGTGATTGGCCTGTTTGGCCTGCTGCTGGTGCACGCGCAGAAACTGGGCGAGGTGGTGCGCGAAAACCTGGAAGTGCAGGTGTACCTCGACCGCGACCTGCCTGAAACCGAGCTGCTGCGCTTGCAGCAGGACTTGGGCCAGCAGGCCTTCGTGGCCGAGCGCGACAGCAAGCCCCAAATTCGCTTCGTGAGCAAGGAGGAAGGCGCGCGCCAGCTGCTGCAAAGCACCGGCGAGGACTTCCGGCAGTTTCTGGGCGACAACCCGCTTCGCGATGCTTACGTGCTGAAAATCAAGCCCGAATTCACCGACACCATGCACCTGCGGCAGCTCAACCACAGCATTGCCGCCCAGCGCGGGGTGTTTGAGGTGCAGTACCCGCAGGA
>JANXMN010000206.1 GCA_025354605.1 Hymenobacter sp.
GCTTCGGCAAGCTCAGCATGACGTTCTTTTTGTTGGGCTTTCCTGCTGCCGATTAATCCTCCGGATACGGCACAAATACGAAATTCGTGAATTCCTTATCAAGCACGAAAAGGCAGCAGAATTCGTCGGCATCCTTGTAAGTGGCCTGGAAGCCTTCGACGCCATCGACGTCGATGATGCCTTGTTGCACGAATAGTTCGAGGTAGCTGGCGAAGACGTGCCAGTCAAGGTTCAACTCGTCGGCGTTCACGAGGAGGCCGCCGAGGGGAACTTCCTGCTTGGCAAACACGAAAATGGGGTATTGGCTGAAGTCGCCCTTGCGAATCTGGGAAGAGGCTTCGAGCAGGGTGTCGCACACGACGACGAAATCCTTGGTAATGGTGCCAAGGTATTTGCCGTTGAGTTCGGGGTCGTTGAAGTAGTCCATGTGGGTGGCTTAGGCGATGGGTAGGGCGGCTGGTTGAGCGGGTAGAAAACGGGCGCTTAGCCGTTTGCCCAGCCGAATGGCTGGTCGTTCCACGAGAATATTAAAAATTGTGGCCGTGATTAGGGTGGCCACTACGGTGCCGGCCAGCAGCACCAGAAACGCGAGCTTAGGTCGGTCGAAAAACGCGGTGTACCGGTCCCATTTGTCCATCACCCACTGCACGAAAAACCAATGCACCAGATAGACCGAGTAGGAAATACGGCCTAGAAACAACAGCGGCGCTGTGTTGAGCCAGCGCTGTAAGTGCGGGCTGTTGATAATATAGGCGAGGATGATGAAAGCCCCCAATCCGGTGAATTGGAACAAATCCAGCCGGAATAGCCCCATCCAATAGTTGCCCGATTCGTTCAGCGGAAAAATTCGAAGAATATGGCGAACTGAAAAGAGCAGAAATGCTACCAGGTAGAGGAGATAACGCCAGCGGTAAAAGCGGTGGGTACGCAGGTCGTATCGCGAAATCTGCACGAAGTTGTAGGCGAGCAGCATGCCCAGCATGAAATGCCAAAGAAAATGGAGCACCAGCGGCGGCCCCAACACTAGGTTCACCAGCGCGAGCATAACGAACAACTGCCGGTTGTAGCGCAGCAGCAGCACCAGAAACGGTAACATCAGCGAGGCAGCCATTTCAATTTCCAGCGTCCAGCCTGGGTTATATAGGTCGTGCCGCCCCCGCACGAGCAACACTTCTTCGAACCAGTTGAAGGTGTTGTGAACGAATTCAGAAATCATCTGCGCATTGTCGCCGTGGCGGTGGGCCATGTAGTAATATATCAGCAGAACGGCCGTGACGTAGGGCAGGTACAGGCGAACCAGGCGGTTGATAATAAATTCGCGGTAGTGGGCGCCATCGATAACCAGGCTTTCATCGGGTTGAAAATATTTCCACGATAGCACCAGGCCGCTAAGCACAAAGAACAGCGATACGGCATCGCTGCCGTTGAAAACCATCGCGGCCAACTTGAATTGCAGCGTGTCGGCCCATCGCCAGCCAATAAAGTGGTACACTACCACTGACAAGGCCGCCAGCCCGCGAACGCTGTCGAGGTAGGTGATGCGTGGCGCGGGAGCCGGTATTGTAGAATCAGTCATCAAACAAAATGAAAGGTGGGAGAATGGGTAATCATCATAAGGGATGCTGGGCTGAACCGGGGAAAGCGGGCTTTACACCTGGCAATAGCTGCATAGTAAACTGCTGCGTTCGAGGAGCTGAATTGAGGGCTATCAGGGGTTAAATAATAATGCCTTTTCGTTTGAGGATGAGCAGCGTCAGTCCAATCAGCACGCCGGTACCGATGAAGGCATAGCCGCCCAGCTTATCCTTGCTGCCCCGGATGTAGTAGGGCTGGCCATTCTTGTCGATAAACTGGGCTAGGCGGTTGAAGACGGCATTATCACCGGCGCGCGACTTTTCTTCGTCGTAGTAAACCGTCACGATATCGCCGGCTTTCAGGGCATCGACTTTTTCATAAGCGGGGCTGAAATCGCCGGGGTCGTGGCCGATAAACAGCTCGAAGGCTTTCGGATATTTTCCCACCTGCAGGTAGCGGATTTTCTCTTCGTGCCGGTTGAAGGCGCCCGGGAACGTGCGGCCAATGGTGTTGATGCGCGCCGTGATGCTGTCGAAGTCGTGCTTCTGCTTCTGGCCGCGGCTGAGAATAACGAAGCCGGAAATGAGAATCAGTGCCACGCCGTACAGGGATTTGGCGAAGATGTGGGCGGGCTGTTTGGCAGGGGCGGGCAGCATAGGGTGGGGGAACTTGTCAGAATGCGGCTTATAAGCAGGGAATCAGACTAGGCGAATTATTTGATGATGGTGCCGAGGTATTTGCTGTTGAGTTCGGGGTTGTTGAAGTAATCCATGCTTAGTTAAGAATTCTAACCGATAAGACCTCCGTATGGCATTATAAAAGTTAACACTCCGAGAAATAAGTAGGAAAGAAAAAGTAATAAGGATAAAATGCTGGTTGCTTTTGTAAAAAGTGAAGGTGTAATTAATTTGATTTCACGGGCATAGATGAACAGACTAAAGCTAATTATAAGCTGCAAAAGAAAGAATGGCTTTTTGTAAGGAAGAATTTTCTGCCAAGCTGCATAATACCTGTCTGAAAATTCCCAGTTAGTTCCAATGTCTCTAATATACGATTCAGGCGTGTTAGTTACGTAGCAAAGTGTGCGCTCAAAACGAAAAATATATAGGTAGCTACTAATTACTGCGAGCAGTAGTAGAATTACGAAACCAGCAAAAAGCAGTGTCTTTTTTCGTTTCATAATTAACTAAAAAGCAAATTACTTCAACTCCAGCGCCACTACATTCTCCACGTGGTGGGTGTGCGGAAACATGTCCACCGGCTGCACGCGCGTCACCCGATACGCGGCATCTAATAATTCCAGGTCGCGGGCCTGGGTGGCGGGGTTGCAGCTGATGTAGACGATGCGGGGGGCGCGCAGCTCCAGGAGGCGGGCCACGACGTCGGGGTGCATGCCGGCGCGGGGCGGGTCGGTGATGAGGACGTCGGGGCGGCCGTGGTGGGCGGTGAAGTCGGCGGTGAGGATGTCCTTCATGTCGCCGGCGTAGAACTCGGTGTTGGTGATGTTGTTGATTTCGGCGTTGACGTGGGCGTCGGCCACGGCCTGCTCGACGTATTCGACGCCGATGACTTTGCGGGCCTGGTGGGCCACGAAGCTGGCGATGGTGCCGGCCCCGGTGTAGAGGTCGTACACGAGCTCATCGCCTTGGAGGTCGGCGAAGTCGCGGGCTACTTTGTAGAGCTGGTGCGCGCCTTCGGAGTTGGTCTGGTAGAAGGACTTGGGGCCGATGCGGAAGCGCAGGCCTTCCATCTCTTCCTCGATGTAGGGCTTGCCCCGGTAGGTGATGACGTCGAGGTCGTGGAAGGTTTCGTTGCCCTTGCTGTTGAGGACGTAGTTGAGGGAAGTGATGCCGGGGAACCTGGCGTAGAGGGCATCGAGCAGGGGCTCGATGGACTCGTGGGGGCGGTAGCACTGCAGAATCACCATGATTTCGCCGGTGCTCTGGGCGGTGCGGATGATGAGGTTGCGCAGGTTGCCGGTCTGGCGCACCATGTTGCCGAATTCGAGGCCGTGCTCGCGGCCGTAGTCGCGCACGAAGAGGCGAATTTCGTTGCTGGGCTCGGCCTGGAGGTGGCAGTGCTGCACGTCGATAATCTTGTCGAAGCGAGCGGGGGTGTGGAAGCCGAGAACGTGGCGGTCGAAGGTCTGGGTGTCGTCGTCAATCTGCTCCTGGGTCAGCCAGCCGTTGTCGCTGAAGGTGTATTCGAGCTTGTTGCGGTAGTAGGTGCGCTGGGGCGAGGCGAGGATGAAGGGAATTTCGGGCAGCGCCACTTTGCCGATGCGGGTGAGCTGGTCGACGACCTGCTGCTGCTTGAAGTGCAGCTGCGAATCATACTCCAGGTGCTGCCACTTGCAGCCGCCGCAGGTGCCAAAGTGCTGGCAGAAGGGCGTGGTGCGCAGCTCGGAGTATTGATGAAATGCCGTGGGCATGGCTTCAAGAAAGTTCTTTTTGGCGCGGGTGATGCGCAGGTCCACTACGTCGCCGGGGGCCACCTGCGACACGAAGATGACGAGGTTATCGAGGCGAACCAGGCATTTGCCTTCGGCCACCATGTCCTGAATCAGGATGTTCTGGAGGGCGTCGACGGGTAAGTTTTTAGAAGCTTTGGTGATTTTGCGCGACATAACGGGGGGAGCGATAAGTCTGCAAAGGTAAGGGGCGGCGGGGCCGGCAGCACGGTTGCAGCGGGCATCTCCACGGCAGCGGAGACAGTCCCGATGGCAGTTGGAAGCATCTCCACGGGCGCGGGAGCTGTCTCCACGGGCGCGGGAAGCATCTCCACGGGCGCGGGAAGCATCTCCACGGTCGCGGGAGCCATCTCCACGGTCACGGGAAAGGTCTCCACGCCATGGGGGACAGGGGCGGGGCAAAAAAAGGCCTTCCGATATCGGAAGGCCTTTTCAGATAGCAGCCGGGGGCTACTTAATCACCTCAAACCAGGTTTTCACGCTGGGGCCGTTGGGCACGGTGAGCAGGTAGAAGTAGTTGCCGGGGGCGATGCCGGGGTCCATACCCCAGTCGTTGCGGTAGTTGGTGGTTTTATATACCTCCTTGCCCCAGCGGTTGTAGATGGTGAGCGTGTTGCCGGGGTAGAGCTGCACGTTGTCAATCACGAGCACGTCGTTCTTGCCATCGTTGTTGGGGGTGATGACGTTGTAGGCATTGAGCGCGCCGGCGAACGAAACGCTGGTTTCGTTGGAGTTCGAGAGCCTCTCGGTGGCATCGGTGCTGGCGGCCACTACCCGGAAGCGCTGGTTCAGGCCCAGGCCCGAGGCCGGCACGTTGGGGTCATTGTTCGACACGAGGAAGCTTGTGGTATTCGCGTCCACGGTTTTAATCAGGACGGGCGTACCGTTTTCAACCTGCCGGTAGATGCGGTATTCCTTCACGCCGAAGCCCACGTAGGCATTCCAGACGAGGGTGACCGAGCCCTGGTCGCGGCCGCCGGCCCCGGCGGCCGGCGTGGCCACGAGGCGCACCGTTTGGGCGGTGGTGCTCTGCCGCAGCGTACCGCAGCCGTTGGTCAGCTCCAACTGGTACTCGTAAGAATTGGCATTGGCATCCACCCCCGTGTTATCGGTGAAGGTGGTGGCTGCCGGGGCCACCGTGCCCACCAGGGCAAAGGTGCTGGTGCCGGCTGCCCGGCGCAGGATGCGCACCTGGTTGGGCGTATTGGCGCTGTTGGGCGAGTTCAGCGTGATGATGATGCGGGCGTTGCTCGTGGCATCGACCGAGGCATTGGCCAGCGTCAGGCCGGGGGCGTCGAAGGTGATGGCGCGGGTGGTGGCCGGACCGGCGCACAGGTTGGGGCTGGCACTCACTTCCACGGCACTCACCGCGTAGGGGCCGGGGCCGCTAAAGCGCACCGTTACCTGCGAGCTGCTGCCGCCGGCCGTGACCGCTCCGCCGGTGATGGTCCACTGGTAAGTGGCTCCGGCGGTGGGGTTGGTGATGGCGTACGGCTGCGGCGTGGTCAGGTCGCACACGAAGCCCGAGCCCGAAATAACGGGAGCGCTGGGCAGCGGGGCCACGATGAACTGGGCCGAGTACACCGGACCCACGCAGCTGCCGGGTACCGCCGTCGTTTCCTGCACCGTGAGGGTGTAGGTACCGGGCGCGGGGAGGGTAGCAAGGGTACGGCTGTTGCCGGTACCGGCCAGCGTAGTGCCCGAAAGCTGGAACACGTAGCTGGAGCCGGCGAAGCCGCCGGGCAGGCTAAACGTAGCCGGCCCACTGCCCTGGCACACCCGCGCCGGAGCCGTGATGCTCAGGTTGGGGCGGGGCGAGGGGTTGATGAGTACCCGCAGCGTATCGGAAACCCCGCGGCAGACGCCGCCTGATGGGTTGCTGGTTTCAGTGGCGACAATCTTGCCGATGGTGGGCACCGTCACCGGGCTCCAGGCCACCGTCACGGTGTTGCGGCTGCTGGCTACCTGCGTGCCCCCGACGATGGCCCAGGAAAACGACGAGCCATTGGCGAAGGAGCCGCTGGTATAGGTGTAGGGGCCGTCGGCCTGGCACACGGCGCGCGGCAGCGGGGCGATAGCCAGCACGTCGCCGGGGCCGGTAGGCCGTACGGTTTGCAGGCGCAGGTTGATGATGACCGGCAACACGGTGGTATCCGACGAGCAGCCCTGGGCGTTGAGGCGCCATACTTTCACGGCCCCGTTCGGGTTGGCCGAGCCCCAGTCGACGGTGATGTTGGGAGTGTTGTTGCCGCTAACCACGGTGCCGCCCACTGCCGCCCACTGGTACACGCTGGCCGCCGGGTTGGGCACCGAGTAAGCAATGCCCGTTACGGTAGGACACACCGAAGTGGGGCCGACAATGGCTTCAGCCACCGGGCGCGGGTTAATGGTGATGACTACGGCATCGGTGCTCACGCAGCCGTTGGCGGTGGTGGCCGTCAGGGTGTAGGTCCGGACGATGGGAACCTGCGTGAGGTTGCTGGCCGTGAGCAGGGGCTGGGCGGCGGTGGCGCTGCTCAGGCCGGTGGCCGGGCTCCAGCTATAGGTGTAGCCCGGGCGGGCCGGGGTGCCCAGGGTCAGGGTTTTCAGGTCGCAGAGGGTTGCGTCGGGGCCAGCATCGGCTACGGCGGCCGGATTCACGGTCACGGTCACGGTGCCGGTGTTCACGCAGCCGTTGGCCGTCGTCGCCGTCACCGTGAAGGGGTAGCTGACCGGGGCATTGGTGGTGTTGGTTTGCGAGAACGTGGGGTTGGCCACGGTGGTGCTGCTCAGGCCAGTGCCGGGGCTCCAGCTGTAAGTGTAGCCGGGCACGGCCGGCGCGCCCAGCGTCACGCTCAGGCCCGAACAAACCGTCCGGTTGGTGCCGGGTACGGGCACGGCAGCCGGGTACACGGTCACTACCACGGTATCGCGGGCGAAGCAGCCATTGGCCGTGGTGGCCAGCAGAATGTACTGCTGCGTGAGGTTGGCGTTGGTCAGGTTGGGCAGGGTCACGGTCGGGTTCAGCGCCGAGGCGCTGCTCAGGCCGGTGGCCGGGGTCCAGGCGTAGGTAGTGCCGGCAATGGCGTTGCCGGTGCCAATAGTAGTTGCCACGTTCGAGCAGGTGGCCTTGTCGGGGCCGGCCTGGGCTACGGCGGCGGGGTTGATGGTGACGACTACGGTATCGCGGGCAAAGCAGCCGTTGGCCGTGGTGGCCAGCAGAATGTACTGCTGGGTGAAGGGCGCGCCGGTCAGGTTCGCCAGTGTCACGGTGGGCGTGGCCGAGGTGGCCGCGCTCAAGCCCGTGGCGGGCGTCCAGGCGTAGGTGGTGCCGGCGATAGCCGGGCCGGTGCCGATGCCCACGCCCACGTTCGAGCAGGTGGATTTGTCGGGGCCGGCTTGGGCTACGGCGGCCGGGTTGATGGTGACATCCACCGTCGCCGTGGCCACGCAGCCGGCGGCGGTCGTCACGGTCAGGGTGTAGGTGCGCACAATGGGTACGCCGGTAAGGTTAACGCCCGTCACCGTCGGGTGCAGAATGTTCGGGTCGCTCAGGCCGGTGGTGGGGCTCCAGCTATAAGTATAGCCGGGCAGCGGGGCCGCCGAGCCACCCAGCGGCGCCGACACCGTGCCCGAGCAGAAGCTGATGGCCGGGCCGGGCGTGGCGATGGCGGCCGCGTTCACCGTCACCGTCACCGCCGAGGTAGCCGTGCAGCCCGCCGAGGTGGTGGCCGTTACGGTGTAGGTCACGGTCAGGGCTGCGCCAGTGGTGTTGGGCAGCGTCACGGTGGGCTGGGCATCGGTGGTGCTGCTCAGGCCGGTGGCCGGGCTCCAACTGTATGTGTAGCCTGCCAGGGCGGCCGAGCCCAGCGGCAGCGAAGCCACGCCGGGGCATACCGTGCGAGCGGGGCCGGCGTTGGCAATGGCGGCCGGATTAATGGTCACGCGCACCGAGTCGGTGCTTTGGCAGCCCGGGGCCGACGATAATGTCAGGGCGTAGTTCAGCACGATGGGCGCGCCGGTGGTGTTGGACAGCGTCACGGTGGGCTGGGCGGCGGTGGTGCTGCTCAGGCCCAGGGCCGGGCTCCAGGTGTAGGTCAGGCCGGCCACGGCGGCTACGCCCAGCGGGGTCGAAGCCACGCCCGAGCAGGTGCTGCGGTCGGGGCCGGCGTTGGCGGTGGGCGGCGGGGCCACGGTCACGGTTTGGGTAGCCGTCGCGGTGCAGGTGCCGTCGGTGCCGGTCACGGTGTAAGTGGTGGTGGTGGTCGGCGACACGGTGATGGTCGCTCCGGTATACGTCTGGCCGCCGCCGGTCCAGGTGTAGGTCAGGCCGGCCGCGCCGGTCACGGCCAGGGTGGTTGAGAGGCCCAGGCAGAGGGCCGGCGCGGTGGCCGTCACGCTCAGGGCCGCCAGCGGCCGGATGTCAATGGTTTGCGATACCGAGTCGGTCGAGCAGCCGTAGGTCGAAAGGCCTTTCAGCACCACCATGCCCGTGGTGGCCGTGCCGACGAAGTTTACGTTCACGGTATTGGTGCCCTGCCCACTCACGATGGTGCCGCCCGTCACGCGCCAGCGGTACGAGGCCGGCACGGGGCCGGCGGCGGTGTAGGTGCGTACGGTGGCCCGGTCGCACACCGTGGTGGGGCCGTTGATGGCGGTGGGGGCGGGTGCGCGCGTCACCGTGACGCGGAATATGTCGGCCGCCAGCTTGCCGCCGCAGCCATTGTCCTGCACCGTCACGCCGATGTCGTAGGGCGTGGCGCGGGCATTGCCGCACACCGAGTTAAACACGAAGCTGCCGCTCACCGAGCCATTGCCGCTGGCCGTGGCCGTGCCGGTCAGGCTACCGGACGGCACGGTGCCCTGGCTGCCGTTGAAGGTCGCATTGAACGGGCCGCTGCCGTCGAGCAGCACGCTGTTCACCGTGAGCACCAGCGGGTGGCCGCCGGTCGCCTGCGAGGCCGAGAGCGGAATGGTCAGCGCCTGGCCTTCCTGAATGGTGTAGCTGCGCGGGACGTTTATGACGGGGGGCAGCACGGGCGGCGGCGTGGGCGGACAGCTCGACACCACCAGCTGCAGGTCGCGGCGGGTGGTGCCGATGAGCACCTCCCGGCCGTTGATGGTCCGGTATTCCGATACGTCGACGGCCACCACGTACTTGCCCTGGGTAGTACCGCCGTACTTGGCCACGCCGGTACTGGCGTTTATCAGCGCAAAGTTGCCGGCCCCGGTCCCAAACGGGTTGCCGGCGCTAAAACCAGTGCGGTACGGTACCGGGTTGGGCAGGGGCAGGAAGGTGGGGGGCAGGTTGTTGCCGCCAGCATTCTGAAACATGCCGTAGGGCGTGCCGAAGGAATAAACCAGGCGGTCGCCGTCGGGGTCCGCGGCGTTGTTCAGGGTAATGGTGGTGTCGTTCTGGCACACCACGGCCACGGCGGTGTCCGAAAACACCGGCGAGCGGTTGGTAATCAGCGGCGGGGCCATGCTCACGTAGAGCGTCAGGGGCTGACCGCCGGGGTTGTTGATGTTGTCGATGTCGTTGTTGCGGGCCGATACCGAAAACACGGCGTAGTAGCCATCAAACGACACGGGCAGGTTGATGGTCTGCACGTATTTGCACAGGTAGAAAGGCTGGCTCGGCCCCTGCACCGCGCAGCCAACCGGCACGTGGGGCGCCACCGGGTTGCCCAGCACCCCCTGCCGCTGCGCCGTGTAGTAGCCGATGTTGGCGTTGGTCGTACGGTTATAAATACCCACTGTAGCCGAGGTGGGTGGAGCCGTAATCCCGCCATTGCTCGGGTAAAGGCCGTTGCTGTAGACCGTCACGGTCACTTCGTAGCGGAATGGCGTGGCGGTCGGGCCGTTGGCGTCAAGGTAGCGGTAGCTCATCTCGCCGCCCAGCAGATGAGTCGCCTGGGCCGAACGGGCACCGCTCAGCAGCAGTGCCAGCAGCATAAACGTGCCCCAAAAGCGCCGTAGTAGGGTTGTGGTCATATCAGAAAAAAAAGTAGGGAAGGCTGAAAAAGGAAGGCTGATGACCAACTCCCGCGACTGCCGGAGCGGGCCATCAATCGATAGAAACGGATGGATTAGTCGCGCACCACGCGGCGCACGGCCGTCAGCCCGTGGGCATCGCGGAGCTGGAGGAGGTACACGCCGGCGGGCAGGGCGCTCAGGTCGAGCGCGGCTTCGGTGGTGGGGCCCAGGCGCAGGGCGGTGCGCAGCACGGTCGCGCCCAGCAGGTTCTGCACCTCGGTGGTGTAGAGGCCGGCGGCGCTGGCATCGGCCAGGGCCAGGTGCAGGTGGCCGTCGGGCGTGGGCGTGGGGTAGACACTCAGGCTGGGCAGGGCCTGGGCGTTGCGGGTGGCCAGGGGCTGCACCCGCAGCACGTAGTCTTCCACCTCGGCGTTCACGAGGTTCACGCTGCAGGGGCTGGGCGTGCCGGCGTTGGCGTTGGCCTGCACCAGCACCCGCATGCGGGCATTGAGGGGCGTGGTGCGCACCGGCACCGTGAAGGTGCCGCTGAACGTGCCCGCGTTGGGGCCGTTGGTGGAGAGGTTGTTGACCACCAGCTCCGAATTATCGAACACCCCGTTCTGGCCGAAGTCGACCCACACGGCCGTGCGGTGAATCACGGAAAAGTTCGTCACGACCGTCAGGTTCACGGTGCCGCCCGAGGGAACGGTGATGACCGGGGCCGGGTAGTTGATGTAGCCGCCGGGGGCATTGCCCGAGGCATTGGTGAAGGCCGGCGAGGCATTGGAAACGCCCACGCTCGTAATCCAGTACGGGCTGGGCTGCACCTGTCCGCCGGGGCCCACGCCGCCGCTGCCGTTGGCCGCGCAGTAGGTGAGGCAAGGCACCTGAATGGTAATGGCGTTGGGCCGCGTTACGCTGGCCGTGCCGTTGGTGTTGGTGGCCGAAAGGGTGATGGTGTAAGTGCCTGAAGCAGTATAAGTGTGCGTAGGGTTTTGCAGGGTGCTGGTGGTGCCATCGCCGAAATCCCAGAGCCAGGTGGTGGGCAGGTTGGTGCTCAGGTCGGTGAACTGGATGGGGTTCACGCAGCCCCCGGCCACGTAGTTGGTGCTGAAGTTGACGGTGGGCGGCAGGGTGTTGGGCCGGGCAATCACCGTGTAGTCTTCGGCCTGGCCGCTGATGGGGTTCACGCAGGGGCCGGCGGGGTTGCCCACGGCATCGGCTAACACGCGCAGGCGCAGGGGCTGATTCAGGGTGGTGCCGGTGGGCAGGCTCAGGTTGGCCGTGATGCC
Source organism: Hymenobacter sp. (assembly GCA_025354605.1). Classification (GTDB taxonomy): domain Bacteria; phylum Bacteroidota; class Bacteroidia; order Cytophagales; family Hymenobacteraceae; genus Hymenobacter. Next base: position 11,293 of record JANXMN010000206.1, read on the forward strand.
GGGCGAGGCCGTGTTCAGGCTCACGTACACCTGCTCGGTGGTGGTGAGGATACCGTCGTTGTTCTTATCGAGGTACACCCGGATGTCGTGCGGGTTCACCCCGCCGGTCGTAATAATCATCGAGTAGTTCACGCCGGCAATCAGCTCGGTGCGCTGGGGGCAGGTGAAATCCTGGTAGCCCGCGCTGCCATCGGCCGAGGTATTGTCGATGGTGTTGAGGCGGAAGCGGGTGATGCCGTAGTTGGCAAAGTAGTTCTGGGTCTGCGGCGTGCAGCTGGTGGCCACGGGCACCGTTGTGTTGTAGGTGACGGTGACGGCCGTGCTGGTGTTGGCGCCGGCGGCGTTGGTGGCGCGCAGCGTTACGGCGTAGGTGCCGGCCGTGGTGTAACACTTGTTTGGGTTCTGCAGGGCGCTGATGGTGCCGTCGCCGAAGGTCCAGAGCCAGCTGGTGGGTACGTTCTGGCTGGCATCGGTGAACTGGATGCAGCCCGAGCAGGTGATGGTGGCGCTGGTGGTGAAGGCGGCCACCGGCGGGCTGGCATTGGCCGAGAGCGTTACGCTGTAGTCTTCGTCCTGCGAGTACTGCGGGGTCGAGCAGGCGGTGGGGATAACGCCGTTGGCGTAGTCGGCCGCCACGCGCATCCGCAGCCGGGTGCCAAAGGTGGCCGTGGCGGGTGCCGTAATCGTGCCGGTGTGCAGGCCGGTGGCCCCGGTCAGGTCCTGGTACACCAGCTCGTTGCTGCCCGTGAACGCGCCGTCGTTGTTGTAGTCAATCCACACCTTCACGTTCTCCGGGGCGCTGGGACCCGTGCGAATGCTAATGGCGTAGCTCTGGCCCACGGTCAGGGCCGCATTCTGAGCGCAGCTGTAATCGTGGTAGCCTTCCACGTAGTTGGGCGAGTTCTGGTTGATGAGGCTGGCCCCCACCGTCACGTTCAGAATGCCCATGCCGAAGAGGTTAGCCTGGGGGTTGGTAGCCGCGCCCGGCAGGCAGGTGGCCGCGATGGGGCAGGTCTGCGCCGCCGCGTGGGGAGCCGAGCCAAGCAGCAGCGCCAGCGCCGCCAGTCCCGACCATGCCCGTAAGCCCGAGCGTAGGAATGTATTCATATAGAAAAATGCGGAGAAAAAAAGGACGAAATTTCCGAGGATAAATGTAGGCAGAAAGTGCCGATGCCAGCGTCGCAATCGGCTGCGGCGGCTTGCGCACCGGCCAATAGGCCGGCGCATTTGCCGAGCAGCTGGCCGGCCCGCCCGCCCGTGGGGCGCCGCCAATTGCTTGATTTAAGCATTGCCGCCGCTCACGGGGAGCTGCCGCGTATAAAAATCGCACCACGACAGCCTAAATTCGCGGTGTTTTTCAGCCCGATTTTTTCCCGGGGTATCCCGCCACTTTCTTTCCTGCTCATGCCCGCACCCACAGTTCTCATCACCGGCGGCTCCTCCGGTATCGGCCGGGCCTGCGCCCTGGCTTTCGGCCGCGCCGGCTATCAGGTCGCCTTCACCGGCCGCGACGAAGCCAAGCTTACGGAAACCGCCGCCGCGCTCAGCGCGGCGGGCGTGGCCAACCTGCCCATTCGGGCCGACGTGGGCGATGAGGCCGCCGCCGAGCGCGCCGTGCGCGAAACCGTGGCCCGCTTCGACGGCCTCGATGTGCTCATCAACAACGCTGGCATCAGCATGCGCGCCCGCTTCCAGGACGCCGACCTAGACGTTATCAAGCGGCTGATGCAGACCAACTTCTTTGGCACCGTGTTCAGCACCAAGTTTGCCCTGCCGCACCTGCTGCAAAGCAAGGGCAGCATCGTGGGCATCAGCAGCATCGCGGGCTACCGGGGCCTGCCGGGCCGCACCGGCTACTCGGCTTCCAAGTTTGCCATGAACGGCTTCCTCGAAGCCCTGCGCACGGAGCTGCTCGACCAGGGCGTGCACGTGCTCACGGCCGCGCCCGGCTTCACGGCCTCCAACATCCGCCAGACGGCCCTGGCCGCCGACGGCACCTCGCAGGGCGAGTCGCCGCGCGACGAAGGGGCCATGATGAGCAGCGAAGCCGTGGCCGATGAAATCCTGAAAGCCGTGCGCCAGCGCCGGCGCACACTCGTGCTCACCGGGCAGGGCAAGCTCACGGTGTTTCTCAACAAGCTCTTTCCCGGCATCACCGATAAATTGGTGCTGAACCATTTCAGGAAGGAGGAGGAAGGGGTGGACGTGGGGTAGCACCTGTCATTGCGAGCGGAACGCAGTGGAGCGCGGCAATCCTTCCTCCGCCAAGCGACTAGCCCCGAGTTGTGACAAGTCCTGCTTCTGCACACCTGCATTGAACAAGAACGCCCCGGCACTGCGCAGTGCCGGGGCGTTTCACATTATCAGGTTGGTCGCTTGGCGGAGGAAAGATTGACGCCGCTTGATGCGCGGAATGTCGTGCCTCCTTGCAATGACACGCGCTTACAGCGTGGCCTTCTGGGCCAGCTTCACGGCTTCATACATATCCACCACGCCGCCGCTTACCGACAGGGTTGAGAAGTCGACCAGCTTTTCGCCGCCGGGCGTCTGCACTTTGGTGTGGTGCACCTGGGCCGACTGCATGATGATGCGCTTGAGGTCGGTGGCCGTGAGCTTGGGGAAGTAGGACTTGAGTACCGCCGCCACGCCGGCCGTGACGGGCGAGGCCATGCTGGTGCCGCTTTCGTTGCCGTAGGTGCTGCCGGGCAGGGTGCTGTAGATGCCCATGCCGGGCGCGAATACGTCGACGCCCTTGTGGCTGTAGTTGGAGAAGTCGGCGGGGAGGTGGGCGTTGTCGACCGGGCCGGAGGCTCCCACGGTGAGCAGGTTGGGCACCGGGGTATTGTTCAGGTAGAAGGACGCCGGGTAGTTGTCGGCCACGTCGAGGTTGCTGTTTTCGTTGCCGGCGGCGTGCACCAGCAGCACGCCCTTCTGGGCGGCGTACTTGTAGGCGGCTTCCACGGCGGCGCGCTGGGGCGAAAATTCCTTGCCGAAGCTCATGTTGATAATCTGCGCGCCGTTGTCGACGGCGTAGCGGATGGCGTTGGCCACGTCCTTGTCGCGCTCGTCGCCGTCGGGCACGGCGCGCACGGCCATAATGCGTACCGGGTCGCCGGCCAGGCCCTGAATGCCCAGGCTGTTGGTACGCGAGGCGGCGATGATACCGGCCACGTGGGTGCCGTGCAGCGGGTCGGGTCCCTGCACGTCGTTGTTGCCGTAGGTGCGCTGGTTTACGTCGTCGGGGTTGTCCTTCACGATTTCGGCCCGCGCGTTGAAGTTCAGATTGAGCGAGTTATCGAGCGTGCTGCGCTCTTGCTTGGCGCCTTCGTTGAGCTGCTTGAGCAGCTCGTCGGCATCGGCGGCTTTGGTCTGGCGCATCATTTCCAGTATGCCGGCCACGGCGCGGCGCAGGCTGGCATCGTCGGGGTGAGCGTTTTTCAGGGCGGTGGTGTCCAGCTTGTCGGTGCCGAAGGCCTGCTTCATGTTCGCCACCATTTCGGTGATGGGGCCGGTCATGCTTTCCATCTGCTGGTTGCCCTCCATGGCCTCCTTCAGGTTCTCTTTGTACACTTTCTCGGCTTTCTGATACAGGGCGAAGTCGGCCTTGTCGGCGGGCTTCACGGTTTTGGCCGACACGCCCTTGAAGCGCTGCCGGCCAGCGGCCACGATGCGCGTCATCTCCAGGGTTTCGGCGTTGATGTTGCGGCCGTCGGCCCCGCCGAGGAAGTTCCAGCCGTGCACGTCGTCGACGTAGCCGTTCTTGTCGTCGTCGATGCCGTTGCCGGGGATTTCGCGGGGGTTGGTCCAGAGCACCTTTTTCAGGTCGACGTGGGTCGTGTCGATGCCCGAGTCGATGACGGCCACCACGACGGCGGTCGGAATCAGGTTTTTGAGCAGCTCCTGGTAGGTGCGGGTGGCACCCACGCCGGGCACGTTATCCAGCTGCGGGTCTTTCAGGTACCACTGGGCGGCGCTCAGGTCGCCGGCCGGGGCGGGGGCGGGGGGAGTCGGCGCATTTGCCGATTGGGCCTGGGCCAGGGCCGGGCCAGTGAACAGTGCCACGGCCAGCGACCAGCGGCGGAAAGAATAAATCGTCATGAATAAAATATGGCGCCGTGGTTTGGCGACGGTGGTGGGAGGTGAACCGAAAGTAGGGGGTAGGAAGTTCGGCCGCACTAAAGACGCGCCGCGCGCTCCTTCTGTTGCGCTGGATGCCCCGAATATCCCGGCGAACGGTCGGGGCGGCGTTTCTGGCCTGCTTCCGTCAGGCAGCCGGGGCGGCCGGGGCCACCGGCCCTACCACCACCAGCAGCAGGGCATCTTCGGCGGCGCGGGTGAGGCACCAGTAGCGGTAGAGGCCGCGCTCCTCCCAGGCCACGAGAAGCAGCGCGTGCAGCTGCGCGGCCGTGCGGGCGGCCCCGCGCATGCCCAGCCCGGCCGCTTCGGCCAACGCGGTGGTGGTGCATTCGGGCTGCTGCATCAGAGCCAGCAGCATGAGGCTTTGGCGCTGGCGGGCGCGCCGGTCGCGCACGGCATGGACTGCCAGTAGCCATGCCTCCACGCGGGCCTGCACGGCGGCAGGCTCCTGGCTCAGGGGCGGCGGCGGGGGTGGGTTATCGCGCGCGGCCAGCCGGCGGGCAAAGGCGTCAGACAGATTTTCAGCCATAAAAAAGCAGTTGCGGCCGGCACGCCGACCCTTCCAAAGACCAATCTACGGCTTGTCAGGTATAACTTAGTGCTTATCACGAATAAATTACGGCTTATCGCGAATAAAAAGGTGCTTATCAGGAACGAACAACGACTTATCAGGAATAAATAATAATTTGTTAGGAACGACTAGTGACTTATCAGGAATAAATAACTACTTGTCAGGAACGAACAACAACTTGTCAGGAACAATCGGGCATTTAAATATTGTGCCGAACGGTGTGGAGACTCAACCTTTCGCATCTCCTGTTTGCCCCGTCCGGGCAGGCCCCGGCGTACCTCGTCCAGCGCCGAGACGAGAAGGGTCGCGTCTCTACACCGTTCGGGCAAGGTCGCCGTCCGGTAACTTCACGCCCTCAACCTCGGTTTCCCGCGCATGATTCGTTCCCTCCGCCCTATCGCCGCCCTCGCGGCATTCTTCATTCTTCATTCTTCATTCCTCATTGAGACAAAGGCGCAAACGCCGAAGTCGTACACTTCCTCCGAGATTCTGCTGGGGCTCAAGAAGCTCAACATGCTGGGCTCGGTGATGTACCTGGCCGCCCACCCCGACGACGAAAACACCAGCCTCATCGCCTACCTGGCCAACGAGCGCCTGCTCGAAACCAGCTACCTGAGCTGCACCCGCGGCGACGGCGGCCAGAACCTCCTCGGCCCCGAGCTGCGCGAAGGCCTCGGCGTGATTCGCACGCAGGAGCTGCTGGCGGCCCGGCGGCTCGACGGCGGCCGGCAGTTCTTCACCCGCGCCAACGACTTCGGCTTCTCCAAAACCTCGGACGAGACGTTTCGCATCTGGGACAAGGAGCAGGTGCTGGCCGACATGGTGTGGGTCATCCGCCAGCGCCGGCCCGACGTGCTCCTCACCCGCTTCCCGCCCGATGCCCGCGCCGGCCATGGCCACCACCAGGCCAGCGCCCTCCTCGCCGCCGAAGCCTTCGACGCCGCCGGCGACCCCAAGCGCTTCCCCGAACAGCTCCAATACGTGCAAGCCTGGCAGCCCAAGCGCCTGCTCTGGAACACCGGCAGCTTCTTCGTGAAGCCCGGCGAAAACATGGACGCGTATCTGAAGCTCGATGCGGGCGGCTACAACCCGCTGCTGGGGCAGAGCTACGGCGAAATCGCGGCCCGCAGCCGCAGCAACCACCGCAGCCAGGGCTTCGGCTCGGCCGCCCAGCGGGGCGAGGCGCTGGAGTATTTCCAGCCCGTGAAAGGCGAGAAAGCCACCAAAGACCTGTTCGAAGGCGTGGACCAGACCTGGAACCGGGTGCCCGGCGGCGCGGCCGTGGGCAAGCTCATCGAGGAGGTGATTCGCAAGTACGACCCGAGCAACCCCAGCGCCAGCGTGGCCGGGCTTTTCAAGGTCCGGGAGCAGATGTATAAAACGAAATGCTTGAAAGGCGATGAAACTGGGTTTGCAGAATGGCGCGAGCAAAAGGACGATGAGATAAACAAGCTGATAGCTGCTTGTGCCGGGCTGGTTTTTGAAGCTACTGCTAGCTCATCTACGGCAACGCAGGGTAGTGAAATCCCTATTAAAGTTGAAGCATTAAGCCGCTCAAATTTGCCGGTAGTATTAAGCGAAATCCGTTCCTATGAGGAAAAGGGCGCAATCCTAAAACCTAATTTGACTTTGACCAAAAACGTGGTGGCTACTATTTCGGCTGCTGATGCTACAAAGTCTCCTACCGTATCTGTACAAGGAACTACACAGCCGTATTGGCTACTTGAACGGCCATCGGTGGGAATGTATAGAGTACCTGAGATTGCCAATGCTTTTCCGGAAGAATCAGCGCAGTTCAAGGCGATGGACTTTATGCCAATCAATTTTCATCAAGTAAGAGGCGAACCCGAAAATGTAGCGCCTACGCGTTTCTATTTCAACGGGAGTATTGCAGGGTACCCTTTCAGTTATGAAGTCCCCGTCCAATACAAGCACACCGACCCGGTGCTGGGCGAATTATACCAGCCGCTGGCCGTGGTGCCGCCCGTGCTGGTGAACCTGCCGCCCGCCCGTTCCTACGTCTTCGCCGATGCCCAGCCCAAGACGGTGCCCGTCACGCTGCGGGCCGGGCGCGCCGGGGTGAGCGGCAGCCTGGCCCTGGCCCTGCCCGCCGGCTGGAAGTGCGAGCCCGCCACCGTGCCCTTCGCCCTCGCCGCCAAAGACGAGGAGCTGACCGTGAACTTCCAGGTGCAGCCCCTGGCCGGGGCCGCGCCCGGCCGCGCCGAGCTGCGGGCATCTGCCACCGTGGCCGGCCAGGCCTACGCCCGCGGCCTCCAGAAGATTGAGTACCCGCACATCCCCACGCAGTTCCTCTTCCCCGAAGCCGTGGCCCCGCTGGTGAAGCTCGACCTGAAGCGGCGCGGCCAGCACGTGGCCTACCTCATGGGCGCCGGCGACGAAGTGCCCGACGCCCTGCGCCAAATCGGCTACTCCGTGACCCTGGTGAAACCCGAGGACCTTACGGCCGCCAACCTCAAGAAATACGACGCCCTGGTGGTCGGCATCCGCGCCTACAACACGGTGGATGCGCTGAAAACCAAGCAGCCCGAAATCCTGAAATACATCGAAGCCGGCGGCAACGTGGTGGTGCAGTACACCGTGAACCGGGGCACCGTGCTGCCCGAAATCGGCCCCTATTCCATGACGCTCAGCAACGACCGGGTGACCGTGGAGGACGCCCCCGTGACGCTGACGAAGCACCAGCTGCTGGCCGCCGGCTTCGATGTATTTCAGGATTTCGGGCTGCTTGGTTTTCAGCGCATCCACCGTGTTG
>JANXMN010000211.1 GCA_025354605.1 Hymenobacter sp.
GACGGCAACGGCGGGCAGGAATTGCCGGCCAACGCGCTGTTTGGGGAAGTGGTGACGGGCACGCCGCTCATTACCCCGCCTGCACCACCTGTATTTGACGTGGCCCAAGAAAAAGCGCCGGAGCAAGTGCCCGGCTAAAAGCAGTAGCTGCCACTGCAGCACCGGCAGCTATACCCTTGCCGACTGGCCGGCTCCCTTAATTGGGAGCCGGCCTTTTTTTGCTCGCCGGCTACAGGGTGATTTTCAGGAGCACATTGCCCACAATGCCATCTAAGGGGGCATAAAGTGGGCGAAACGTGGGCTGGGTGATGGGGCCCGTTACCACTTGCTCGAAGCGGGTTTGGCGCACGTCGAGTAGGTTTTCCACGTTGAGCACCAGGGCGAAATGCGGGGCAAAGGTTTTCTCGGCCAGGGCACCGAGCAGCCAGAAGCCGCGGCCCTGGCGGGTGCCTTCGCCGACGTATTGCGGGCTGTTGTAGGTGGCTTCTAAGCCGATGCGGAAGTTCTTTTCCTGCTCGTACACGCTGGTGAGCACCAGGCGGTGGCGCGAGACAAAAGGCAGCGTGGCCGGCTGCGTGGGGTCGTAGGTTTGGCGGGCGTCGGTGAGGGTGTAGGCGGCGAATACCTGCAGCGCATCTAAGCTCAGGCGAAGGTTGGTTTCGAGGCCGCGGGAGGTGATGGGCGTGGGCGCGTTGCGGTAGCGGGTGAGGCCCTGGGCGAAGGTTACCGGGTCGGGAATGAGAGTGTTGATTAGCCGGGTGTAGAACACGGCTTGATTCAGGGACACATTCAGGCCGCCGAAACGGTGGCGCAGGTTGACGTCGGCGTTGAGGCCCCGCGACGTTTCGGCCTGCAGCTCGGCCGGGTTGAGGGCCTGCACGCCCACGTAGGCCTGCTGCTCGGTGGTGCTGCTGAAAATGGTGGGGGCTTTGTAGCCAAAGCCGCCGCCGGCGCGCAGGGCCAGCCACTCGGCGGGCTTGTAGAGGGCCGAAAAGCGGGGCAGCACAAACAGGCCGTAGGGGCGCTGGTAGTCGGCGCGCAGGCCGGCTTGCAGGGTCAAATTCTCGCGGAGGCGCCAATCGTCCTGGGCAAACAGGCCCACGGTCTGGTAGTCGTAGTCGCGCGGGGTGAGGGCCTGGTCGGTTTCGGTGAAGCGGTCGGTGAGGAAGTTGGCCCCGAACACGGCGCGGTGGGTGCCGGCCGGCACCAGCAGCGAGGCCTCGGAATACGTGGACAGCTGCCGGCCCGCGAAGTAGCTGCTGCCGGCCTGGAGCTGGCGGGTGAAGGCGCTGACGCTGTTTTTCAGGGTCAGCAGTCGGCGGTGGCCGACGTGGCTATCGAGGCGCAGCTGCGTGTTGTAGCGTTCGGAGCGGTTGCGCTCGGTGTAGCCGGCGGCGGTGGGGTTGTCGAGCGCGGGCAGGTAGCCGCCGTTGCGGGTGTCGACGGTGGCCGTGAGGCCGGCGTAGAGGGTGGTGGAATCGGTGGCGTAGAAATAGAGGCGTGGGTTGACGGTGGCCAGCTGCACCTGGGGCAGGTCGGTGAAGCCGTCGCCGCTGACGTCGCGGGCCTGCTGGGTGCTTTGGCTGGCTAGCAGCGTGAGGCCGAGCCGGCCGCTACGGCCGGAATAGTAGGAGGTGAGGTCGCGCCCGCCTTTTTGGGTCTGGTTCAGAATCAGGTTAAGCGTGGGCATCTCGGTGGGCGTTTTGCTGACCAAGTTGACGAGGCCGGCGATGGCGTCGCCGCCGTAGAGGGCAGAGGACGCGCCTTTGATGACTTCCACTTGGCGCAGGTCGAGCGGGGGCACCTGCACTAGGCTCAGGCCCTGCGAGAAGCCGCCGAACAGCGGGAAGCCGTCTTTGAGAATCTGGGTGTAGCGGCCGTCGAGGCCTTGAATGCGAAAGGCCACGCTGCCGGAATTGGCGGAGGTAAACTGCGGCTGGATGCCGCTGGCCTCGGTGAGCAGCATGGCGATGTTGGACGGGCGCATGCTGGTTTTTTCCTCCAGCTCCTCGGGGCCCAACACTTCAATGCGAACGGGCACGTCCTCGATGCGGGAGTTGGTGCGGGTGGCTTCTACTACGACGCCCTCAAGCTCGACGCCGCCCGGCTCCAGCTCCACCACGGCGGGCGTGTCGTCGGGCTGGGGCAGGGTGAAGGTGCGGGTCTGGGCTTCGTAGCCAAGGCTGGAAAACTGCACCGGTTGGGGGCCGGCCGGCAGGTCGGGCAGCGTGGCCTGGCCGGTGGCGTCGGTGGCCGCGCCGATTTTGAGGGCGGGAATGGCCACGGTGACGCCGGGCAAGGGGGTGTGGGTGCGGGCATCGCGCACGAGCACGCGCAGCGGGCTTTGGGCCACGGCGGCGCTGGCGCTGCTCAGGAGCAGCGTCAGGAAAAATAGGTATTTCATGGAAGGCAAGACCGAAATAATGGGAATGGCGGGCGCTAGAAGCGCATGCGCTGAATGCGTACCGCGTTGAGAATGGCCAGCAGGGCCACGCCCACGTCGGCAAACACGGCCTCCCACATGGTGGCCAAGCCGCCGGCCCCGAGGGCAAGCACCACGGCTTTCACCGCGAAGGCGAAGCCGATGTTTTGCCAGACCACGCGGTGGGTGGCCACAGCAATGCGGCGGGCGGTGGCAATCTTGCTGGGGTGGTCGGTCTGGATAACCACATCAGCGGTTTCGATGGTGGCATCGGAGCCTAGGCCGCCCATGGCAATGCCGACGTCGGCCAGGGCCACCACGGGGGCGTCGTTCACGCCGTCGCCCACGAAGGCCAGGCGGTGGCCGGCGGCTTTCAGGCGCTCGACGTGGGCGGCTTTGTCTTCGGGCAGCAGGCCGCCGTGGGCTTCGGAAATACCTAGTTCTTTGGCCACGCGCTGCACAATGGCTTCTTTGTCGCCGGAGAGCATGACAATGGTTTTGATGCCCTGGGCTTTCAACTCCTGTACGGCCTGGGCGGCGTCCTCCTTGATTTCGTCGGCCACGGTGAGGTAGCCGGCGTATTGGCCGGCCACGGCCACTACCACGATGCTGTCGATGAGCTGGTCAATTTCGGGCGGGTAGGCGACGTGGAATTTGGCGAGCAGCTTGGTGTTGCCCGCCAGCACCTCCTGGCCGTCGACGTGGCCGCGCAGGCCATGGCCGGCAATTTCTTCCACGTTTTCAACGGGGAGGGCGGGGCCTGTTGGCTGGACATGCTGCACCACGGCTTTGGCAATGGGGTGCGTGGATTTGGCTTCGAGTGCGGCGGCCAGGGCGGTGAACCGGGCGGGGTCCTGGCCTGGGCCAGCTACGACCTGCTGCACGGCGAACACGCCCTTGGTGAGGGTGCCGGTCTTGTCCATCACGACGGTATCAATCTCGCGCATGACGTCGAGAAAGTTGGAGCCCTTGAACAGCACGCCCGCTTTGGAGGCCGCGCCAATGCCGCCGAAATAGCCGAGCGGAATGCTGACGACGAGGGCGCATGGGCAGGAAATGACGAGGAACACCAAGGCCCGGTAGAGCCAGTCGCGGAAGACGTAGTCGTCGACAATGAAGTACGGCAGCAGCGTGAGCAGCACGGCCAGCCCCACCACAATGGGCGTGTAGACTTTGGCGAAGCGGGTGATGAACTGCTGGGTTTTGGCCTTGCGGGCCACGGCCCCCTGCACCATCGCCAGAATCTTGCTCAACTTGGTGTCTTTAAAGGCAGCCGTTACCTCAATCTGGCTCAGGGTGTCCTGGTTAATCATGCCGGCCAGCACGGTTTCGCCTTTTTGCTTGGTTTGGGGCACTGACTCGCCGGTGAGGGCGGCGGTGTTGAAGGCGGCCCGCTCGGTTTGCAGGGTGCCATCGAGGGCCACTTTCTCGCCGGGGCGCACTTCGATAACGTCGCCAATTACTACCTGCTTGGGGTCGAGCACCAGGCGCTGGCCGTTGCGGAGCACGGCAACTTCGGTTGCCTGGATTTCGAGCAAGGCCCGAATGCTGCGCTTGGCCCGGTTCACGGCCGCGTCCTGGAACAGCTCGCCCACGGTGTAGAACAGCATGACGGCCACGCCTTCGGGGTACTGGCCGAGGGCAAAGGCGCCGATGGTGGCGAGGCTCATGAGCAGAAACTCGTTGAAAATGTTGCCGCTGGGAATGCTCTGGATGGCGGAACGAACGACTTTGTAGCCCACCAGCAGGAAGGTTACGCCGTACCAGAGCAGGCGCACGGTGGGGGTGAAAAAGCCGGGTTGGTAGTGGTCGAGGGTAAGGCCGGCCAGCAGCAAAGCCAGGCTGACGGCGGGCAGCACGTAAGGGCTGGGGCCGGCTTCTTCGGCTGCTGGGGTGGCGGCCGGGGCGTGGTCGTGGCCGGGCACGTCTTGGCCCTGGGGCTCGGCGGCGGCCTCGGGCGTGAGCTGGGCGCGGGTGAGGGCCCCGGCGTTGGCAGGGTCTGCCTGCTTGGCGGTGTTCAGCAACTCATCGGCTGCGTTGGGGGTATCCATGATAAGTAGGCAAAAGGGAAAGCAGCGGCGATGCGCGGGCCCAATTGGGGCCGTGCGGGCAAGGCAGGACTGCAGAAAGATATTGTGCCGAAAACGCGGCTATGCGGACGCCGCCCAACTACCGGAATACGGCAATGGGGCCAGCATATGGGCAGGAAGGGCGTTTAGGCGCGCGGGGGCTGCCAGGGCGTGACCGGGGCGCGGGCCGGCACGGCGGGCGCGGGCTGGGCGGCAAAGCCGGTGGTGGCAAACGACGCCACGGGCCGGGCAACAAAGGCCAAGACAGGGGCGGCGGGCAGTGAGAAGCCCGGGCAGCAATGGCACTGGCATAGGGGCGAGCACCAATCGGTGCCCTGGGCAGGGCAGCCATGATGCGTGGCCTGGGCGATGGTTGCGTGTTGTGGCAGCGGGCTCACTTCTTCCGCGCTGCAGGACATACAGCCAAGCACGGTGAAGTAGAGAGCAAAGAACAAAGCCAGGGCGCGCATTGGGGTAAAATTACGCAGGGCTTGGGAAAGTTGCCGGCTAGGCGGCTTGTAGCTCGTCCTCGCGGTAGCAGTCCCAATAGCCGTTATCGAGGTAATAGACGTTGATGCGGTGGACTAGGCCGGTTTCGGGGTGACGCTCCTTGTGCTGGCCGCGCCAGGTGATGGCGGCCGGGGCGCTGGTGACGGGCTGCACGCGGTGGCCGATGGCGAAGGCGAATGAAGTAGGAGGGGACGGCAACAGAGCGGCAGGGGCTTCCTCTTCGGATGGTGTTTCGGCTTCGATGGAGGGCGCGGCCTGGCAGGCCTGTTCGTGCCAGGCTAGCGGGTCGTGGCAGATGGGGCACAGCTCGGCGTCGGTGGTCAGCTGGTAGTCGGCTTGGGGGGCGTCGGTAAAGGACTCGGTGCTTTCGTCCAGTTCGTAGGCCTGGGTGGGGTCCAGGGTGACGGTGCGAGTGGCTGATTTAGGCATTTTCGGTCGGATAGGATAAGCAATAGCGGGAAAAACAATGCCAATTTAGATAGCAATGCGTGGTCAGCCAAATGTTGCCCTGTATTCGCTACATACTTTATCAACTTTAATACAGCTATATTATCAACGTGTTACAGCGAATTCGAAAAGTTTTTAGCCTGAGCATCAGCAGAGAATACCAATTGCGTTAGTCACAATACAAACTAATTAGATTAGCAGGCGTTTATTTGGGGGTTCAACTTATCCTATTCGCCTTATGCACGACGTACTGCTTATTCCGGTGCTGGAAGCACCGATGCCCGCCTTCTTGCCGGTGTTCAGCTGCCGGGTCCCGGCGGGCTTTCCCTCGCCGGCCACCGATGAGCTGGAAGGGCTGTTTGATTTGAACCGGTTGCTGTTCCGGCATCCTGACGCGACGTACCTGGTGCGGGTGTCGGGTGAGAGCATGAGTGGGGCCGAGATACATGCCGGCGACTTGCTGGCCGTGGACAAGCATTTGGAAGCTGACCATGGGCACATTGTGGTGGCCGTGGTGGAGGGCGACTGCACGGTGAAACGATTGGAGCGCCGGGGGGAATCGTGGTGGCTGATGCCGGCGAATCCAGCCTTTCTGCCTTACAAGATTCGGACGGGGGAGGAATTGCACATTTGGGGGGTGGTGACGCATGTTGTGCATGAACTGCTACCGGGCAAATTAACGGCGCTGTTGCACAGCCGCGATTAGAAATGTTCGGCTTAGTAGATTGCAACAACTTCTATGTGAGTTGTGAGCGGGTGTTTCAGCCCCGGCTGGAAGGGCGGCCGGTGGTGGTCCTGTCAAATAATGACGGTTGTATTATTTCGAGGTCGGTGGAGGCAAAGGCGCTGGGCCTGAAAATCGGTGACCCGTATTTTCAGGTTAAGGAGCAATTGCGGCGGGAGCAAGTCCAGGTGTTCAGCTCGAACTATACGCTGTACGGGGATATGTCGCGGCGGGTGATGCACTATCTGGGGGCAACGGTTCCGGGGGTGGAAATTTATTCCATTGACGAGGCCTTTTTGGATTTGAGCGGCCTGGAGCAGCATTTGACGCCGTATCTGGGAAGTATTGACACGCTGGCCCGGCGCATCCGGGAGGGCGTGAAAGCGCGCACTGGTATTCCGGTGTGCGTGGGCGTGGCCCCGAGCAAGACGCTGGCGAAGCTGGCCAACCGGCTGGCGAAGAAAGATGCTGGGCTGGGCGGGGTGCTTTACCTGGACTCGGCGGAGCGGCGGGCCTGGGCGCTGAAGCAGGTGGCCGTAGGCGACGTGTGGGGCGTGGGCCGGCAGTACGCGCAGAAGCTGACGGCGGCGGGCGTGGACTCGGCGGCCGACCTGGCGCGGGTGTCGGAGGCGTTTGCGCGCAAGCATTTGGGCGGCGTGGTGGGGGCGCGGCTGGTGCGGGAGCTGCAGGGCTACCCCTGCGCGGGGCTGGCCCCGAGCGAGGACGGGACGCTGCGCCGGCAAAGCATCAGCTGCTCGCGCACGTTTGGACGGCCGTTGCGGGAATGGCCTTCGGTGCTGGGGGCGGTGTCGTGTTTTGTGGGGAAGGCCGCGGAAAAGGTGCGCAAGCAGGGCGACCTGGCGCATGTGCTCACGGTGTCGCTCAGCAAAAGCCGGTTTGGGCCGGAGGCGGGCAGGCATTCGCGCTCGGCCGTGCTCACGCTGCCGGTGCCCACCAACGACACGCGGGAACTGACAGCGCGGGCCCGGCTGCTGCTGGGGCGGCTGTGGGAGCCGGGCGGGCTGTACGTGAATGCGGGCGTGGTGCTGTCGGGGCTGGAGCTGCCGGGCGGGCAGCAGCTGGGCTTGTTCGGGGAGGCGCCGGCATTGGCCGCTGGGGCCGCGGCCGGGGGCAAGAGTGCCCAAGTGATGGCGGCGCTGGATGGCCTGAATGCGCGCTTTGGGCGCGGGACTGTGCAGCTGGCGGCTTCGCTGGGGCCGAAGGGCGGCGGGCCTACGCCTTGGCAGGGCCAGGCGGCGTGGCGCACGCCGGCCTACACTACGCGGCTCGAGGATTTGATGATGGTCAATTAATCTATTCCGGGCTAACTGGTACCCGGCTCTTTCTTTTTACCCTTTCCACTTCATTGCTATGGCTCATTATATCCCGGACGCAGCGTCCATTACCGAGTTTTACGGCGCGTACGAGCAGCTCGGGTGCAAGTTTGAGGTAGTGCCGGCGCCCGAAATGGGCGGTTACGGGTTGCGTATGCGGCTCGGGGGAGGCGGCAACGTGTGGCCGATATTTCCACTGCCGCAAACGGAAATGGATAGCGTGGAAGCGGCCGAGCGGTGGCTGGCCCATCTGCGCGACCATGAACTGACCTTGTTTTTTTCTTTGCGGAAAGCGGGGTAGTCAGAATGCACAGTTACAAACCATTCTTCACCTCTACATTCGTTGTATGAATGCCTGGATTTCTATTTTACCCGTTGCTGGCGTTGTTTTAGGCTGGTGTTTGAATCAAATTACCACTGCCTATACAAGCTCACAGGCTGATAAGCGAGTTTTAAAGGAGTCGCTGTATTACTTGTTGGAGTTGCATAGCCAGGTAGCCGTTTTGCAAAGAACTTCAGTAGGTGTTGGCGTCTATTTAGATGCCATAAGTAAGCGGCTCCCTGAGCTTTCGACTGTTCCCGAACTAAGGCACGAAATTGAGAAGCTAATGAAAAAGGCAGTACGCCCTTTTCTCGTGGCTCGGGCTGCGCAGACTTTGCAACAAATGAAAGACGGTTATGGAGCTGCGTTGCTTAAACTGGCGGCAGTTGACCCTGTGAGTGCATATGAACTCAAAGGAGTGGACGACTTATTCACTTTCCAAACACAGGCTGCAGAATTTGTCAATAGCCAGCTATTTACAAATCTGGGCATCACTCCTGAACCGAACTCAGTCACCGTACTCGCTGATTCGCTAGTGCCAGAAGCTGAGAACCAGCAGCACATCAAAGTTCAGCGCAAA
>JANXMN010000238.1 GCA_025354605.1 Hymenobacter sp.
CTCGGCGGGCAGGGTGGCAGTATCGACTGCGAAGCCGTGATTTTGGCTGGTGATGTAGCAGTGCTGGGTGCCGGTGAGCTTCACGGGCTGGTTGTGGCTGCGGTGGCCGTATTTCAGCTTGAAGGTGTCGCCGCCGCAGGCCAGGCCCATGAGCTGGCTGCCAAGGCAGATGCCAAAAATCGGCTTGTCCTGTTGCAGGGCTTTCTGGAGGTTTTGGATGGTGGGGGCGCACATTTTGGGGTCGCCGGGGCCGTTGCTCAGGAACAGGCCGTCGTAATCGAGGGTCGTGAAATCGTAGTCCCAGGGCACCCGAATCAGCTCCACGTCGCGCTCCAGGAAGCAGCGGATGATGTTGGTTTTGGTGCCGCAGTCCACAAGCACGATTTTATGCTGGCCGCTGCCGTAGTGCTGCACACCGGCCGGGCTCACCTGCGCCACCAGGTT
The DNA here is from genome assembly GCA_025354605.1 of Hymenobacter sp. Classification (GTDB taxonomy): domain Bacteria; phylum Bacteroidota; class Bacteroidia; order Cytophagales; family Hymenobacteraceae; genus Hymenobacter. Next base: position 445 of record JANXMN010000238.1, read on the forward strand.
GTCGAGGTTGGGGTCGTGCAGAGGAACGTCGTCCTCGGCCACGATTTTGCCCAGCATGGCGCCTTTCTCGCGCAGCTTTTTGGTGAGCATCCGGGTATCGACGCCGCAGATGCCGGGGATGTTGTACTCCTTGAGCCAATCACCGAGGCTTTTGGCGGCGTTCCAGTGGCTGTGCTCCTCGGAATAATAATTGACCACCAGCCCGGCGATGTGAATTTTGTCGGACTCGAAAATGGTCGAAATCGACTCGTATAGTTCTTCGCCGGGCACGCCGTAGTTGCCCACCATGGGGGTGGTGAGCACCAGAATCTGGCCGGCGAAAGACGGGTCGGTGAGGTTTTCGGGGTAGCCGGTCATGGCTGTGCTGAACACGACCTCGCCGGCGGCGGAGGTGAACGCGCCGAAGGATTCGCCCTGAATTTCGGTGCCGTCTTCGAGGATGAGTTTTACTGTTTGGGACATGCTTTAGGATATCAGAAATCAAAACAAAACAAGGGTCGTGTTGAGCGCAGTCGAAGCATCTCTACTGCTTTGTTGCAGCCGTGTGAACGAAGCGGTAGAGATGCTTCGACTGCGCTCAGCATGACGTTCCAGAGACTTTCTAAACAGCTTCATAATGAATTTATGAAACGGCATTTAAATATTGTTTAGCCCCGGCAAGTCGAGCAAAAAAGCGGCGCGCTGCGCCACAGTTTTGACACTGGCGACATCCGGGCCGGTAATGGTTAGGTGGCCCATCTTGCGGCCTGCGCGCGCCTGCAGCTTACCGTACAGATGCATGTGCGTACCCGGCAGGCGCAGCACGGCAGGCCAGTCCGGCTCCTGCCGTTGGCCGTTGCCGTCAAGCCACACCTCGCCCAGCAGGTTGAGCATGATGGCCGGAGAATGCTGGCGCGGCTGCGGCAAGGGCAAGCCCGCCAGGGCATGGACTTGCAAGTCAAATTGCGACACGTCGCAGGCGTCCAGGGTGTAGTGGCCGCTGTTGTGCGGGCGAGGGGCCATCTCATTGACCACCAGGGCACCGTGCCCGCTGCCGTCGTCCACCACAAAAAACTCAACGCACAACACCCCGACATAGCCGAGATGCTGCGCGATGGCAACGGCCGCGTCGCGGGCCCTGATGGCCAGGGCCGGTGGCATGTTCCCTTCGTACGCGTGGGTCACGGCCAAAATGCCCTCGACGTGCACGTTGCGCTGCGGGGCGAAGCTGACGACCTGCCCATCCCAGCCGCGCGCCACCAGCACCGAACACTCGGCGGTTAGCGGCAGCATCTTTTCCAGCACGCAGGCTGCGCCGCCCAGCTCCGCCCAGGCGGCAGCCAGCTCCCCGGCCGTCCTGACGCGAACCTGGCCTTTGCCGTCATAGCCCATGCGCGCGGTTTTCAGGATGCCGGGCAGCAAATCAGCCCGCCCGACCTGGACGGCCTGCAGCTGGGCCCGCGTTTCAATCACCGCATAGGGCGCGCAGCTCACCCCCGACACGTCGGCGCAGGCCGTGAAGTGAGCTTTTTCCTCGATGCGGTTTTGCGCAATGCCCACCACGGCCGCGCCCGGCGCCACGGGGCGGGTCAGCGCCAGCGTTTGCAAGGCCTGGGCGGGCACGTTTTCAAACTCGGTGGAAATGGCCTGGCACAGCTGGGCCAGTTGCGCCAGCCCGGCCGGGTCGTCGTAGGCGGTCTGGATGTGGTAATGGCTAACCCGCCCGGCCGGGCTGTGCGCATCCGGGTCCAGCACGGCTGTGCAGTACCCCAGGCGCTGAGCGGCGTGCACAAACATCCGGCCCAGCTGCCCGCCCCCCAGCACCCCCAGCGTCGCGGGCTGGCCCGCGGCGTCCGCACTGCCCGGTAAAATTGGGGGCATAGCTACCACGTGAATGTCTTCGTTCATACCGGCAGGGCCATGGCGCGGGCGGCTTCGGTTTGTTCGGCGCGAAACGCCTGCAGTTTGGCAGCCAGGCCCGGGTCGTGCAGGGCCAGCATGCTGACGGCGAACAGCGCGGCATTGGCCGCCCCGGCATTACCAATCGCGAACGTGGCCACGGGCACCCCTTTGGGCATTTGTACGATGCTGTAAAGCGAGTCCATTCCCTGCAAATGGCGACTGGCCACCGGCACCCCCAGCACGGGCAGCGCGGTTTTGGCGGCCAGCATGCCCGGCAGGTGAGCGGCCCCCCCAGCGCCAGCGATGATGACCTGCAAGCCGCGCGGGCCGGCTTGTTCGGCGTAGGCAAACAAGTCGTCGGGCATGCGGTGGGCCGATACCACGCGCGCTTCATGGGCCACGCCAAAGTGCGCGAGCATCTGCACGGCATGCTGCATGGTGTCCCAGTCGCTGCTAGAACCCATGACCACGCCGACCAGTGGCTTGCTCGGGGCAGCGTTGGGGCTGGGGGTGTCGGAGGTTAAAAGGGTACTCATAGTTAAGTAAGCTTTACAGAGCGTCATGCAGAGCATTTTGCTTCATGCGCAGAATGCTCTGCATGACCGCCTTTTTATTTTTCGGACAGCTCTACTACCTATCAGCGCTCCAGCAGAATTTCCGCCCCTAAAATCACCAGGTCTACCCGGCCTTTTAGCGTCTGGTCGATGAAGGGCGTATTCTGGGATTTAGACTTCATGAATTCCCGCGTGAAGGTCGTTTCCGCTTCGGTATCGAACAAGAGGCACTCGGCTGGCTGGCCGATTTCGATGGCGGGCACCGGCAGCCCCATCAGGCGGCGGGGCTCCGCCGAGTAGCGCTTTACCACCACGTCCCACCCGAATTTTCCGGGCTCGATGAAGTGGTGATAGAGCGAGACCAGGGCCGTATCCAGGCCGGTAATGCCATTGGGCGCGCTGATGAAATCCTGGGCTTTTTCGAACGGCGTATGCGGCGCGTGGTCGGTGGCAATGATGTCGAAGACGCCCTCGATGAGCCCTTCGAGCAGCGCATCACAATCGGCCTGCGTCCGCAGCGGCGGGTTCATCTTGTAGTTCGTGTCGTAGTCGCCGATGTGCTCGTCGGTGAACATCAGATGGTGTGGCATCACTTCCGCCGTGACCTTCACATCGCCGCGGGATTTCCACCAGCGAATGGTCTCCATACCCAGCTTGCTGGACACGTGTTGAATGTGCACGTGGGCACCCGCCGCGTGGGCCAGGCGAATGTCGCGGTCGATGATGATTTCCTCCGCGCAAGCCGGCGAGCCCTTGATGCCGAGCCGATAGCTCATCACCCCTTCGTTCAGGGCGCGCGGTCCGGCTAACTCCGACACCTCGCAGTGGCTAGCGAAAAACATCCCAAACTCGGTGGCATACTGCATCGCCCGCAGCAGTACCGCCGGGTCGGCGGTGGTATCCCCATCGTCGGTGAGCATCTTCACGCCGAGTCCGCGCATGCCCTCAATTTCCGCCAGTTCCTTACCCTCGCGGTTCTTAGTGACGCAGCCGGAGGTGTACACCGGAATACGGGACCGGTGCTTGGCATTTTCCAGCACGGTGGCTATTGCGGTCGCCGAATCGAGGGCCGGGCGGGTGTTCGGCATCATGACCACGCCGGTAATGCCGCCATTGATGGCCGCTTCGCTACCCGTGGTGATGGTTTCCTTGTTCTCAAACCCCGGGGCACGGAAATGGACGTGGGCATCAAACATGGCCGGCATCAGCACCCGGCCGTGCGCGTCGATGACCCGGGCACCCTCAGGAACAGCCAGATTGGTGCCGATGTGCTGAATTATCCCTTCCACAATCAGGACATCGCTCTCGACAAGCACGGGTGAATTTTCGGAGGCGATGCGGGCGTTTTGAAGGAGGAGCATGGATGGACGAGTGCTGTAAACCGGCAAGGGGTGGGAGGGATATTGGGGCTATTGAAAATGAACGCCAGATGAGCATGACCGCCTATTCGGATAGGCACTTAGGGCATAATCGCCGGTGAGCTGGCACGCGGCTGTGCGGCATACGATTCCTGCCTCGGAAATTCCCCGCCCGGCGTGAGCCAGTCGAGCACGGCCATGCGAATGGAAATCCCGTTTTCGACTTGGTTGGTGATGAGGCTGCGCTCGTAGTCCATGACGGCGTCGCACAGCTCCACCCCCCGGTTGACGGGCCCGGGATGCATGATGTAGAGGCCGCGGTCGCGGATTTCCGCCAGCCGGGTGTTGGTGATGCCGTAAACCCGGTGATACTCCCGGACGCTGGGGAAAAACTGCACGTCCTGGCGCTCCAGCTGCACGCGGAGCAGGTACACCACATCGGGTGCCCAGGCCATGGCCGCCTCATAGTCGGTGAAGCGGGGGATGGTTGCCGGGCCGTACTTGGGCACCAGCGACCCCGGCCCGAGGTAAGCGACCTCGACGCCCAGCTTCTGCAGCAAGGTGCTGGTCGAGCGCGCGACGCGGGAGTGGAGTATATCGCCGATGATGAGGACTTTTTTGCCCCTGGGGTCGGGAAATTTTTCCTTAATGGTGAAGGCGTCCAGCAGGGCTTGGGTTGGGTGCTCGTGCGCCCCGTCGCCGGCATTGATGACCGACGCCGTGGTTTGGCGGGCAATCATGGCGGGCAGGCCGGGGTGCCCATGACGGACGACGATGTAGTCGGTACGCATGGCCTGGAGCGTCTCAATCGTCTCGCGCACCGACTCGCCCTTGGTGATGGAGGAGTGGGCGACGTCGAAATTCGTTACCTCCGCCGAGAGGCGTTTGGCCGCGACCTCGAAGGAGGAATGCGTCCGGGTGCTGGCCTCATAGAACAGCATGAGCACGGACTTGCCCTCGAGGGCGGGAATTTTTTTCACCGAGCGGGTGAACAACTTTTTAAAGGACGTGGATTGGTCGAGCAAAAACTCAATTTCCTCACGGCGAAGGGATGCGATGTCGAGCAGGTCTTTACGTGCCATACCGGAGTTGAGGAAAAATTGGCTGCGGGACGGCAGCCGACGGACTCAATGGACATAAAAAAACCGTTTCGGAATCCGAAACGGTGACGGGGCAAAACCAAGAAAAAACAACGGAAATACCAAAGGCAAAATCGGGAGAACCGATGGTGGCAAAGACCTTCTGGTCCACTCGCGGGTCCCAGCCGAGCAGGGTCCCACGCTTCATCAACAAGTTTTTTGGTTGAAGCATGATGCAAAATTACGGCATTGTTACATCTGGCAATTCATCAGCAATGTTAAATTTATTTCGCACGGCTTTTCTCAAATTCTATTTCTCGCCTAACAGGCTAAACGACGCACTTTTCGTCTTTCTTTTCGCCACTAAAAAAAACATGGCTCGCGTAACCAATTGCTTGGCAAACACCATTCATCTTAACTTTAGCTCTTTATTCCGCCGCCTCAGGTGGCTGGCCGCCATTCTCCGGCTTCAAGCAGGCCATGAACTACCGAGTAGTTTATGGCCTGCTTCGTTTTCGGCTGGCACAATTAGTATCGAGGTGGATTGGTTCGGTCGAATCCGGGCGGGCTGTCATCTTTCGGTTGCGGTTCAACCATAGCAGCGCCCGTCGCCACGGATACTTACCTCGCCCTCAACCGCTACCTGCCCGTCGTGGCCGGTTTCACCGGCTTTTTGGAAACCCCGGTGGTCCTGGCCATGCGCAAAAGCGGGGTAGCGCACCGGCGCTGGGGGCGTGGCCTACGGTTCCGGACGTGCCGCTTACTCGCTATTGGCACCAGCGCGGGTGCGCAGCCAACGCGCTACGCTGGCATCAGGCTCCGATTTATCCGGCTCACCAGCGCCGGTTCCTCATAAATAGAGCCGGTGGAATGCTGAATCAGCGCGGCCCCAGCCGCCAGCTTCTCCTGCGTATCGGCGGCCGAATGAATGCCGCCCACGCCAATAATCGGCAGGCCACCGTCGGATTTCCGGTGCAGGGTGCAAATGACTTCGGTGGTCCGCGCCCGTAACGGCCTGCCGCTCAAACCGCCCGCGCTCAGCGAGTCCACGTAGCCCGGCTCGGTGCTCAGGTTGTCGCGGCTGATGGTAGTATTGGTGGCCACTAGTCCACTAAGCTGGGTTCCGCGGACTATTTCCAGGATGTCGTCGAACTGCGAGTCCGTCAGGTCGGGGCCGATTTTCAGCAGTAGCGGGCGCGGTACGGGGCGAACATGGTTGCGGGCCTGCGCCTGCTCCACAGCGCCTGCGTTTCGACCGATACGTGCGTGGCAGCTTTGTCCAGAACCTCAAACTACTGCTCCATGCCGGATTGCAGCAGCTTACCAAAAACCAGGTCGGCCATTATTTTCCCCCGTAGAAACTGCTCCATGAGTCGTGCCGCCTGAAGCATGTGCATCACGCGCTCCGGGTCATGCGGCCTGCGTTTTGTGGTTTCCATGAAGCGTAGTCTGGTCTTTTTTAATGTAGCACATCAGGTAGTCCGACCCGACCCGGGCCCGTCTTGACCTGAATGTCCAGCCGCTCTGTTGGTTCGCGTGAATACTCGAAAAATGCCTAGCCCATTTGCCGTTCCATCTCCAGGAGCGAGGCCAAATTCGACTCGGCTATGGCCTCGCGAGCGCACACGAGCCGAACACCTGCACCCGCCGCTCGGGCTTACCGGCAAAGTATTTGGCGAGCACCTCTCGGATGTAATCGAGCGAATTGAGCGGCTGCGGCATGCCACAAAGAATGGAAAATTACCTCAACCAGCCCTCCCGGTCGAGGCTGCGGTATTGAATGGCTTCGGCCAGGTGGTTGATTGTAATACCGTGGGTACCGGCCAGGTCGGCGACAATGCGGGTCACTTTAAGGATGCGTTCGTAGGCGCGGGCACTCGGGCCGAGCCGCTCCATTGGCACGGTCTACAAGTACGACCAAAAGTTAAAGAGTGCTAGGGCAAGTTTTCAATCAAAGCCACATTCGAAGAGCAGCCAGGGTACCCAAAGCTAAGTAGGCCAGGGCCGTTTTCTCGAAGCGGATGGCAATGGCGCGATAGGCTTTGAAGCGCTTGAAGCAGCGTTCAATCTGGTTGCGGTTCTTATCAGTTTCTTTGTCCTGCGGGATAAATATTTTTCGGTTTTTTTACTGGGAACCACGGCTTGCGCCCCGGCTAGGGCAATTTGGTCGTGCACGCATTCCGCGTCGGACGCTCGGCCGGCCAGCACGTATTGGCTGAAGCGCAAGTCAGGGGCGAGCAGGTCCGGGGCCTGCGGGCAGTGGCCGGCTTGGCCCCCAGTCATAGCTATTTGCCGGGGCCGGCCCGGCCCGTCGCAGCTCAGGTGCCGCTTGGTCGAGAAGCCGCTCCGGCTACGGCCGAGCGCCTGCGGGCCTTTTTTTCAGCGCGCCCGCCGCCTGCTGGTGGGCCCGCACGATGGTCGAATCGACTGGCAGCTGCCTCGGTCCGGCTTTCTGCTGCAGGGCGGCCAAGGCAGTGACTCACACGCCGCTATGTTTCCAGCGCGAAAAGCGCACAAATATCCGGTGCCACGGACCGAACCGTTCGGGTAGGTCCCGCCACGGCACCCCGCACCGCAGTCGCCACAGCACGGCATCCATAAACCGGCGCGTGTCTTTCGCCGTCACGCCGGGGGGGGGCTATGGGCTTGGCCCGGCAGCAAGGGCGATAAACGCGCCCATTGCCCATCAGTCAGTGACGTGCGGTCTGCATTCATCCTCAAAACCACCTTTGATTGAGAACTCTCCCTGGCTGCCTGGCGCACCGGCTGGCTGCACCGCCGGGCCCGTCCGCTACCCGTCGGGGCCGCCACCCGCTGGCACCTGCTGGCCGCCCATGCCACGGCCCTCGAAGCCGAAGCTGCGGCTAGCGGTGCTGGGAGCTGCTTGAGCAGGTTGAGTTAAAGCTGGGATAGCGCCGCAACCTATCGCGGCGCTATCCCAGCCAGAGCAGTTTTCAGGTTGATATACGGTAGGGTGCGGGCTTGCCCCCTCCTATTGTTGAACAACACTCAAACGGGTCGCTCAATGACGGGCGGGGGCACAAGCCCCGCACCCTACCTTGGTGCCACCACCCCGGCCCACAGCCGGCGCAGCTCCCGTTCCTCATGCTGCCAGCTGAGCAGGGGCGCGGCGCGGCGGCAGTTGGCGGCCAAGTGCTGGTAGCGGGCCGCGTCGCCGCCGGGCAGCAGGCGGTTGAGGGCGGCGGCCAGGGTGGCCGGGTGCAGGTCGGGCACCAGCTCGGCCACGTCGAACTCGTCGTTGAGGGCCCGGTACTCGGGGAAGTTGATGAGCACCTGCGGGATGCCGGCGTGCACGTAATCGAAGAATTTATTGGCCAGCGAGTAGTAGTAGCTCAGTCCCACGTTCTCCAGCAGCATAATGCCCACCGCCGCCTGCCGCGTTACCTCGCGCAGCTCGGCGGGCAGCACGAATCCCCGAAATTCCACCTGGCCCGAGGCCAGTAGCCCCAGCCGCGCCGCCTGCGCCCGCAGCGCCGCCGAGCAGTCGCCTTCGCCGCAGATGACCAGCCGGCCCGCTACCTGCGGCATGGCATCAAGCAATTGCTCCAGGCCACGCCCCACGTTCAGCGCGCCCTGGTAGAGGAGGTAGCTGCCTTGGGTTTCCAGAAAGGGCGCGGGCTCGTAGCGGCTCACGTTGCGCACCACGCCGAAAGGCCGCCCATACCGTTGCTCAAACAGCCGGGCCAGCGCCGGGCCGACGGTGTAGGCCAGCTGGGCGCGCGGCACGATAAACTTTTCCACGGCCCGCCACAGGCGCTGCACGGCGGGCCGGGCCACCACCTCGGGCACTTCCGTGAACAGCTCGTGGGCATCGTACACCAGCGGCTGGCCGCCCAGGCGGGCGCGCAGCCACAGGGGCAGGGCCGTGTCGAGGTCGCAGGCGCACCAGGCAGCCGCGCGCTGGGTCAAGAGGTAAAAAAATAGCCGCAGGTTGTATTCCAGATAAAACAGCTTGCCCCGCTGAAACCAGCCGCGCAGCCGGTGCTGCCGGTAGGGCTGGGGCGTGAGCGGGGGCGAGCCCGGCCGTTGCCACCCCACCAGCTGCACCCGGTAGCCGGCGGCGGCCAGGCTGCCGCAAATGCGCTGCATTCGCTGGTCGAAGCACAAATCGGTGGTGACGGCGAAAAGCAGCGGCGGAGCGGGGAGCGGCAAAGGCGGGTGGGGCAAAGGCCGGACCGG
>JANXMN010000258.1 GCA_025354605.1 Hymenobacter sp.
TACTTACCAGCCCCATCTGCTCGACCCGCACAGCGCCACGCCGCAGCCCGTCAGCCCTGTCAACGGCAGGAGCTTCAAGCTGGCCGAGCTATACGCCATGCTTGACTGCCAGACCGTCGACGTGGTACGCCTCAGCCCCGACCTGATTCTGATAATCAACGACGAAGGCAAGTTCCGCCACCCGGCCTACCTTAATCTGCTGGCTACCTACCTCTGGTACCATCACCAGCCCGAAGCGCGGGGCGTGGACAGCATCGTGGGCCGCGCCATCCTGTGCCACGACAAGCAATTCAAATAACCAAACACAACGGCCCAGGGGCCACGCCGCCAAGTGGCCCCACAACCAACCCCAACCCCCGCCCCAATGGCAACCACCACCAAAACCGCCGCCAGCGCCGCCGCCGCCGCGCCAGCCGCAAAAGATACCATCACCGCCAGCCGCGCCTACCTGGAAGTAGTGAGCGTGGATGAGCAGACCGGCGAAGTAACCGAAAAAAGCCGTTTCAAGTACCTGCCCGGCCACCCCAAGCAAATCCGCGCCGACCTCAAAGCCGGCGTGTTCAACGTGGGCGGGGATAAAGTGCTGGGCAAAACCATCAGCTTTATCCCCGTCGCCCTGCGCATTTTCAGCGACAACATCCTAAACATGGGCCGCAAGGTGTGGGCTGAGCTGTTTTTCGTGGACGAAACCGGGGCCGTGTGCGCCGTGCTGTTCCACGGTTACAGCGTCGAGAACCTGCAAAAGCTGAACGCGGGCCTGTTTTACGACGACCTGAACCTGACCGACGTGGTGCTCACGGTTACGCCCATCAAGAAGCAGACCGAGAAGGACGGCAAGCCAGCCACCTACTTCATTGCCGATTTCAGCTATACCGCCGCCGACCCCGCCGAGGTGCAGGCCCGCCAGGAGTTCGCCGAAGATTTCGACTTGTACCGCGATGAAACCCTGACCGGCACCGAGGACCGTCGCATTACCGCTGGTTACCGCACCCCCGACGGCTACCAGCTGCCCGAGCAGCGGGCCGCCAAGCATCTCCCCGCCTCGACCACCGCCGAAGCCGCCGCAGTAACCCAGTAGCCCCGCAGGCCCGCGCCAGCCCCACGGCGCGGGCCTCAGCTACCACCAACAGCCCCACCGTCATGAGCCCCCCGCAGAAACGCCCCGCCAAACGCAAGGCCCCGCGCACGGCCGCCCCCGCCGCAGAAGAAGCCGCCGCCGCTACTGCCGCCACTGCCGCTCCCCATTGCGCCCGGCTCAACAAGTGCCCCGCCGGCTCCTGCCACTATCCGCAGCCCTGCAACCACCAAACCCTGCAATTCAACCCCTCACCCTGATGGAAACGCCCGAACTCCGCCAGGAGCAGCCCGCCGCCGACGCGGCCGAGGCCGCCCGCCTCACCGAGCTGGCTCAGCTGCTGGCCACCACCGCCCTGCTGCCCGACCTGCGCGACCTCGCCCCGCAGGTACGCGAACTATTCCCCGAACCAGATTACCACGTCGGTTGCGGTGGCTGCCATATCTGGTTACACCGCACCACCGACCCATCCCGCCTTGCTATTATCATCAGCCACGAGTCATAATCATCGCCTCATGTTCCAGCACCTTCAGCACCACCCCACCATCACCCAGGCCCAGCACCGCGCCCTGGCCGCCATCAGCAACACCGACCTGAGCACCCTGGCCGATGAGCTGCTGGGCCGCCCGCGCCGCGACTGCACCGTCGCCTTCGCATTCGGCTCCCACTTCCACACCGCCACCCTGGAGCCGCACTTGTTCGAGCCCACAAACGAGCACGACCCCGCCGACCACCGCCAACGCCAGGCCGCCGCGCAGCTGGCCACCGCCGTGCGCCGTCGGCGCTACCCGCGCCACCTCATCTACACCAGCCGCGGCCAGGCCGAGCAGTCCTACACCGCCACCCACGAGCCCACCGGCCTCCTCGTCAAAGTGCGCCCCGACCTGCTCATCGACAGCCCCAAGCGCCAGCGCCGCACCATCGTGGATTTCAAAACCACCAGCTGCCGCGACCTTGCCCAGTTCCTGACCACCGTCGAGCAATACGGCTACGACCGCCAGGGCGCTTTCTACGCCGACGTACTCCAGGCCCAGCGCGTCGTGCTCATCGCCGTGCAGAAGAAGCCGCTCAAAGGCCAGGAGCCGCAGGTATGGGTAGTGGAGCTAACTGCCGGGCAAATGGATAGCGGCCGAAAAAAATACGGCAAGCTGCTGCGGTGCGCCGCTGAGCAGCGCCAGCGCCACCAATCCGGCGGGCCGCTGGCCACCGCGTTGGTCCAGGATTTCGGGCGGGCTACGCTCCCACATAATGACCCCACCCGGCACTTTGCAGCAGCGTAGCTACATCCGCCCCCGCCCGAACCATGCTAACAACAACCAACCACGTTAAAAATCGGTGTTGTCATCGTCGCCCACGTTCAGCATGTTTGCGAATAGTTGCTGAAACAATTGCTCCGCAGTATCAAAGGTTGCGAAAACGGAGTCCCCTGCTACCCGGTCCGAAATCTCAAACTTGTCAGCCACGAGGTTGTGGCGGTACGCATCCATGCCTGACTCCGCAAAGTAGATAAAGCTCTTATCGGGGGTGTAAGCGAGTCGGAGTTGGATGTTGGCTTCTAACAAGCCCTGTATGCTGAGTTCGTCATCATGCAACCGCGTTTCACTAGCGTAAAGCACGACACCATTCCAGTCTAATCCGTCTGTCTCAGACAAGATATCAAGATATGCTTGGGGGAGTTTATAGGAGAGGGTGTAGGCCACGCGGCTTTTGAAAGCCTCTCGCGCTTCTTCAGAAAGTGAAGGTTGCGATGCTACTTCGTATTGAGCAAGTCGGTCAAGCACAGCGACCAATAAATTTTGGGTAGTTTGAGGGGATGCCATGACTAGGAATTATCTAACAACAGACAGGCCCTTTCTTGCGATAAGAAAGGGCCTGTTTGTTGCTGGGTAGCATATTTACGCCGGCTCATACTTGCGCAAAGCAGCCATAAAATCATCGAATGAATCGGCCAGAAAGTAGGTGTTGCCTTCTTCCTCCGATGATTGGGGGAAGAAATGCGAATGGTCCCAGTAGTATATGCCTTTACCTTCTCCGGCAGTGACATATGTTATCATCCCACCACCCGGGTCCGAACCAATGATAAGGGTTTTTTCCTGCAATTCGTCGCCAAATTCATTCAGCCAATATCCAAGTGTCAAGCTGCGTTCCTCAGCATTGGTAATGCCAAAGAAGACATCCATTAGCACGTCTTGGTCTAGGTCTAAGACAAAAAAAACTTGTCCATCAACGCTGGCTCCGTTGTTTGCTTGCAAAAAAGCGTGGTAGTCGGTAGGCAGAGAAAATCTAATTTCCTGCTCAAAAGCAGAAACAACCGTTTCGTCTACTTGGCCCCAAGAAGTTATATTCATTATGGTCTTCCGCGTTT
>JANXMN010000243.1 GCA_025354605.1 Hymenobacter sp.
GCATTTTCTTCAAGCGCGAGGATTTGTGCCACACCGGGGCCCACAAAATCAACAACACCGTGGGCCAGATTCTGCTGGCCCAGCGGCTGGGCAAAACGCGCATCATCGCCGAAACCGGCGCCGGGCAGCACGGCGTGGCCACGGCCACCGTGTGCGCCCTGATGGGCCTGCCCTGCGTGGTGTACATGGGCGCGGTCGATATCGAGCGCCAGGCTCCCAACGTGGCCCGCATGCGCCTGCTCGGGGCCGAGGTGCGCCCGGCCACCAGCGGCAGCCAAACCCTGAAAGACGCCACCAACGAGGCCATCCGCGACTGGATTGCCAACCCCGTCGACACGCATTACATCATCGGCTCGGTAGTGGGGCCCCACCCGTACCCCGATTTGGTGGCCCGCCTGCAGGCCGTCATCAGCGAAGAAATGCGCAAGCAGCTTCTGGAAAAAACCGGCTCGGAGCTGCCCGACTACGTGGTGGCCTGCGTGGGCGGCGGCTCGAACGCGGCCGGGGCCTTCTATCATTTCCTCGATGAGCCCAGCGTGGAGCTGGTAGCGGTGGAGGCGGCCGGGCACGGGATTCACTCGGGCCACTCGGCGGCTACTTCGGTGCTGGGCACGCCGGGGGTCATTCACGGCAGCCGCACGCTGCTGATGCAGGACGAGCACGGGCAGATTACCGAGCCCTACTCGCTGAGCGCGGGCCTGGACTACCCCGGCATCGGCCCGCTGCACGCCCACCTCGGCGAGGTGGGCCGCGCCCGCTTCATCGCCATCACCGACGACGAGGCCCTGGCCGCCGTGAGCGAGTTGAGCCGGCTCGAAGGCATCATTCCGGCGCTGGAAACGGCCCACGCGCTAGCGGCGCTCGGCCAGCTCGGCGCGGGACCCGACGACGTGGTGGTGGTGAATTTGTCGGGCCGCGGCGACAAGGATTTGGATACCTACCTCAAGAACTTCGATAAACTCGTCTAGAAGTTACCTCGGCGGTAACTTCCCTCAAGCTAATGGACCGCATCAAATCTGCCTTCGCGAGCAAAAGCAACCTGCTCAATATGTACTTCACTGCCGGCTACCCGCGCCTGCACGACACCATTCCGCTGGCCCAGGCGCTGGTGGAGGCCGGTGCCGACATCCTCGAAATCGGCATGCCCTTTTCCGACCCGCTGGCCGATGGCCCGGTTATCCAGGGCAGCAGCAGCGTGGCCCTGGCCAACGGCATGAACCTGCCAGTGCTGTTCGAGCAGCTAGAGGGCCTGCGCGCCGCCGTGGCCGATACCCCAGTGCTGCTGATGGGCTACCTGAACCCGGTGATGCAGTTCGGGGTGGAAGAGTTCTGCCGCCAGGCCGCCGGCGTGGGCGTCGATGGCATCATTCTGCCCGACCTGCCGCTCGATGAGTACGAGGAGTTCTATCAAAAAACCTTCGATAAGTACGGCCTGAAACCCGTGTTTCTCATCACCCCGCAAACCTCCGAGGCGCGCATCCGCCGGCTCGACCAGCTGTCGGAAGCATTCCTGTACCTGGTATCCGGCCCCGGCACCACCGGCGGCACCACCATTCCCGATGCGGCCGACCAGGAAGCCTACTTCGACCGCATTGCCGCGCTGAAGCTGCGGAACCCTCGGCTCATCGGCTTCGGTATCGGCAACAAGGCGGGTTTCGACCGGGCCTGCGGCCATGCCGAGGGAGCCATTATTGGCTCGGCCCTCATTCTGGCCCTGGCCGACGTAGACGACGCGCCGGCCGCTGCCGCCCGATTTGTGCGGGGCATCAAGCAGACGTAAGTCATTTTTCCAAAACTCCAGAACGTCATGCTAAGCGCAGCCGAAGCATCTCGCGTGCAGCAGTAAATCAATTGTGCAACGAAGCGAGCGATATGCTTCGGTCTCTGCTTGATTCGCAGAATGCTCAACATGACGTTCTAAATTAACTTGTTCATTCCGTGATAATCCAACTCGAAAAAAATGCCTCGGTTCCTGCCATCACCGAGCACCTGAAGCAGCAGGGCTACAAAGCCACCGAAGTCACCACCCAGCACGCGCACTACCTGGTGGCGATTGGTAAAAAGGACGTGGATATTCGCACCATCGGCCAGCTGCCGGGCGTGCGCGACGTGCACCGCGTGAGCGACGACTACAAGCTGGTGAGCCGCAAATGGCGCGTGAAGCCCTCCGTACTCGACCTTGGCGACGGCGTGACCATCGGGGAGGGCTCGCTGGCCCTCTGCGCCGGCCCGTGCAGCATCGAGAGTGAGGCCCAGATGGAGAAGGTTATGGACCACCTCATCGCCAATGGCGTGCGCCTGATGCGCGGCGGTGTGTTCAAGCCCCGCTCGTCGCCCTACGCCTTTCGCGGGCTGGGCATGGACGGGCTGCGCGACTTCCACCGCATGGCCCGGGCGCGCGGCATCAAAATCGTGACTGAAGTGATGCAGGTGTCGCAGGTGGAGGAGATGCACGACTTCGTCGACGTGTTCCAGGTGGGCGCCCGCAATACCCAGAACTTCAACCTGCTCGATGCGCTGGGCGGTGTCGATAAGCCGGTGCTGCTGAAGCGCGGTATTTCCGGCTCGATTGAGGAACTGCTGTCCTCGGCCGAGTACGTGTTTTCGGGCGGCAACGAAAAGCTGATTCTGTGCGAGCGCGGCATCCGGACCTTCGAAACGGCCAGTCGCAATACCCTGGATTTGAACGCCGTGCCGATTCTAAAGGCCAAAAGCCACCTGCCGGTAATTGTGGACCCTTCGCACGGCATCGGTATCCGCGAGTTCGTGCCCACCATGGCACTGGCCGGCGTGATGGCCGGGGCCGACGGCATCGTGTTTGAAACCCACGAAACCCCCGAAACGGCTGCCTCGGATGGCGCGCAGACGCTGGATTTCGACGAATCGGCCCGCCTCATTCGCAACCTGCGCCGCGTGTACCAGCTGCGCACCGAGCTGGAGTAGGGGATGCCCTCAAAGGGCACTTCTTAAAAATTAATGCAAGCAGATTCTTGCATTTTCAGTTTCACTGCCTAAATTCGTCTCACTTATGCGCCACCACTTCGTCAATTGCATTCAAAACCTGGCAACCGCCCCCAAACAGGGCGGGTACGGGCTGCGATTGGCGCTACCGGAAGACGAGGCATGAAACCCGACTTTCTCTAGAAACATTCAAAAGCCCGAATCCGCCAGGATATCGGGCTTTTTTTTCGCCCTGCCACGGCCCTTTACTTTCAGTTAACCGTTTCATCGCACTGCCATGTTCGCCAAAACCACCGCTCCCGCCGCCAATCAGGACCTGCTCATCTGGAAAATGCTGTTCGACCGCCAGACGGCCCTGCTGCATCGGCGGGCCGCTCCGGCATTCAGCCAGGGCCTGGCCCGGTTGGGCTTGCGCCGGGAAGCCATCCCCGATATCCGGGAGTTGAGTGAGGTGGTTTATGAAGAAACCGGCTGGCAGCTGGCTCCGGTGGGCCGGCCCTTCGACCCGCCGGCGTTTTTCGCCCTGCTGGCCGAGCGCCGGTTCCCGATTGTGACGCGCATACGCCCTATGCATGCCTTCGACTTCAGCCCGGAGCCGGACCTGTTTCATGACCTGTTCGGCCACGTACCTATGCTGCTCGATGCCGGGCTGGCTAATTTCCTGCACGAGCTAGGGCGGGCTTACGTAGCCCAGCCCGAAGGCTCGCCAGCCCGCGAGCAGCTGTGGGCGCTGTATTTCTTCACGGCTGAATTCGGTATGGTGCAGCACGAGGGCCGGCCGATGCTGTACGGGGCGGGCCTGCTGTCGTCGGCGGGCGAAATCCACCACTGCGTGAACGAATATACCCCGCGCCCGGCCTTCGACCTGGCCAGCGTGCTGCGCACGCCCGTAACCGGGGCTCGCTTCCAGAACCAGTATTTCATGCTGCCCGCCTGGGAACTGCTCACCGAATGCGTGGCCGAGTTAGCGGGGCTTCTTTCAGCTGCTTGGTCACTGGCGGCCTGAAAAGGGGGAGCGGATGTTAACAAAAAAAGGCCGCTGGGTTTTCCAGCGGCCTTTTTTGCGTCTTTTCGTAACTAATGCACCACTACGCTGCGCGTAAAGGAGTGCGTGCTAGTATTGCCTTTCAGCATGTACACGCCCGGGGCAAGGCCGGTAACATCGACGGTAGTAGCGGCACTGCCGGCGCGGACGGCCACCGACTGGCGGGCCACCACTTGGCCCAGCATGTTCAGCAGACTCAGGTTTAAGGTGCTGTTCGAGGCGGGCAGGGCCGTGACGTTGAGGCTAATAATGCCCGAAGCCGGATTCGGCCACACGCTCACGGCCTCGGGGGCTAGGGCGGCGTTCATACCCAGGGCCCGCTGCTGGTTCACGTGCAGCGTAAAGCGCGTGGCGGCTTCAGTGGCGGTGCTGGCCTGGAACGTCACTCCAGGCTGCTGGCGCAGGTCGTACCAGGTGCCCGTCCGGCGGTCTTCCAGTTGCAGGGTGGCCGCGCCGAAGTTCCGAAGGTCGCCCAGGCGCAACTCGAAGCTGCCGGCCTGGGGCAGGTAAATCATCAGCGGCACATTGGCCCCGGCCGGCGTGAGCATGGGCAGTCCATTGATGCTATACGATTGGGCGGCATCGCCGGAAGCCAGGTACAAGGGGTTGCCACCGGGCAGTTTGTAGGCATCATAGGCCCGGTCGAAGCCGGAAGTGGCACCGTTCTCAAAATACACATAAGTCGCGTCGGTCTGGCCATTGCTTACCAAGTCAAGGCGCAGTTGGGGCCGCTGGTCGCCGGTGCCGGGGGCGGCGCGGTTGAAAGCCGGGTCCTGGTAAGTGGTCACGCGGGCGGCATTGGTCAGGTTGAGCTGACCGGTGCTGTTGGGCGTGTTCACGTGCACAAAGAAGCCCTGGCCCACGCCGATGTAGCGAGCCGTGCCGATGTTGTTCACGAACGAATCGTAGGAGCCGGCGTACTGCCCGGAGCTTTTGAACACGTACACCGCGTTCTGCAGGCCGGTAGCCCCGGCAAAGGCGGCGCTCCAGTCCAGAGGAGCGGGGTAGGGGTTGCCCAGCAGGTGCCAGCCCGACTCCGTCTGGCCCCCACGGGCCAGGATGCCCGGGTTGTAGGGGCCGTTGTGCAGCGTGCCGGTGAAGCTAACCGGGGTTGCCGCGGCGTTGGCAGCCATGTTCACGGTGAAGCCCCGGCCATCGGCGAAGGGAGTGGTGGTAGCAGCCGGGCTGAAATAGCCGCGGTCAAAATCAGTGGAGCCAGCGCTGCCCGAGGTAGTCACCCGGCTCTGGTCGTAGCCAAACACGTTTGGGAAAGGGGTGACGGAGGAACCCATGGTGTTGTAAGTCATATTCACCACCGGGGTGTAGCCGGGGCGAGTAAGCGAGGCCGCATTTACACCCGTAACGGGCGCGGCGAAGTGGCGGTAGCCAGCACCCGGGTTGAGGATGGGCGAGATGTAGCGCTGGACGGTGGCGTTGCCCGCCACGACGGCCGAGCCATTGTTTACTACCATGGCCGTGCCCGTCGCCGACGATAAGAGCTGCAGGCTCTGGCCATTGGTGGTCAGGTCGCCGTTCAAAATTAGGATTTTGGCGATGGTCAGGGCGCTGGCCAGCTGGGCACCACTGCCGCCTACGTTCAACTCGCCTAAGGCGAAGGCCGCGCCGCTGCCGCCCAGCATCTGCACCGCGGTTCCGGTGGTGCGCAGGATGCCAGCCGTGCCCTGGAAGGTGCCATTGTTGGCCAGGGTACCCGTCAGGGTCAGGTCGCCACCCGGGCCGATGGTCATCGAGGCCCCGCTGGCCACCGTACAGCTGTTGGCCGCGGCCGTTGCGGTCAGCACCGGAAAGTTGGGGACGCCGGCCGGGATGCTCACGTCGTCGGTGGCACCAGGCACAACATTGCCCGTCCAGTTGCCGGGCAGGGAGTAGGCAGAACTCACCGCGCCCGACCATTGAATAGGTGCGGTGACGATGACCGTCAGCGCAATGGTTTTCGACATGATGGGAGTGCCGTTGTCGGTGGC
The DNA here is from genome assembly GCA_025354605.1 of Hymenobacter sp. Classification (GTDB taxonomy): domain Bacteria; phylum Bacteroidota; class Bacteroidia; order Cytophagales; family Hymenobacteraceae; genus Hymenobacter. The sequence continues at coordinate 5,992 of JANXMN010000243.1, forward strand.
AACGAAGGTGACGGTGTGGGTGCCGAGGTTGCAGGCCGCGCCGGTTACCGTAAAGTTGACAATGGGATTGGTGCCGGGGCCCACCGGGGCCGAGGAGTTGCACAGGCCCGTCAGGTCGGGTGCTACGGTCACCGTCTGGTCGGCTTCGGGCCCGGCAAACTGCAGGGGCAGGTTCACGGTCTGGCCTACTCTCACCAACAACGTATTACCAGCCGGAAAGCCCGTGGCGGTAGGCGGCAGGTTGCCGGCCGGGGCAATGGTGTAGCCGATGCACTGATTGTCGAGCCAGTTCACCCCGCTGTACGTGGTGGCACCGGCTGGGTAGCTGGCCTGGGGCGGGGTGGCGTCGTCTAGGTTGAAACGGCCGGTCTGAATGTAGTTGCCCGGCGAGCCGCCCTGGTTGATGCCCACCGTGGCCGGGGTGCTTCCGAAGCCGGCGGTACCGCCGGATGCTGCGCCAGTCGTCCACTGCATGTCGCCGTAGGCAAAGCTCACGTCCGGGCTGGGGTTGAAGCCGCCGGTGTTGCGCCGGATAATAATCTGGAAGGTATTGTTCAGCGTCGAGTTATTGCCGTAGTAGAACACATGGTCCCAGGTGACGACCAGCCGGTCGGGGAATACCTTATAGTAAACCAGGCCACTGCCAGGAGGAGTGGTGTCGACATCGCCCCAAAAAGCGGCCACCATGGGCTCCGGTGCCGGGAAGCCCGTCGCATCGTACTGGAACACTGGTTGGTTGAAGGATATGTTGCCGTTGTTGTTCACGTAGCAGCCGGTGTAGCTGGTGCCGAACAAGCTGAACGCGAAGGGCAACGAGATAAGACCCGTAGAGTTGTCATCGTTCCGGGGCAGGACTGTGTAAGTTGCGTCCAGCGGCTCGAAGCAGGCGGGCAATCTGCCCGGGGTGACGGGCCCGGACCGGCGTTGGGCCGCGACGCGAGTACCCTGCGGAGTGGCCCGGAGCGCTTTACGCGCCGCGTAGCCGGGGTCTGCATCCTCAGGATTGACCATGCGAACGGTGGGTGTCACCGTCGTCTGTGCCCGCATAGTGGTTGCGAGGAAAACCGTAATGAACAGGCTGCTCAGCAGCCGGCCCATCCAGGAAGTAGATTTTTTCAAAACAAGAACCGAGAAAAGTGGAAAAGTAAAAATAACCGATAAAGAATGGAAGACCCGATTGCGTAGCCACCGCTGAGGCGGGCCGCCTAATACTCCCAGCCCAGCCGGCGGTACACGAAGTGCAGCAGCCAGAGCGGGCCAATGAGCAGGAACTGCAGGTCCTTGAGGAAGCTGGGTTTCTTGCCCTCCACTTTGTGACCCCAGAATTGGCCCACCCAGGCCAGGGCGAAAATGATGAGGCAGGTAGCCCACAGCGGCAGCACCGCGGTGCCCGCCACTATACGCAGAGCCGCCGCCATCACCGTCCATACCAGCACCATGCCCGCCGTGAGGCGGAAGCTGAGCCGGACGTAGTAAAGCAGGGCCATGACCATGGCGAAGGTGGCCACATTGAGCCAGGGGCTGATTGCCCGAATAGCGGCCGGCATCGGTACGGACCACAGCAGGCCCAGCAGCGAGAACATAATCAACGGGACGCACACCCAGTGTACGAGCTTGTTGGTCGGGTTCTGGTGGCTTTCGCCGTATTCAGAAAGCAGGGCGTTTAGGGTGGCCATGGGGGGGAAGTTTTAAGTAGCGCGGACTTTTGCTCAGTTAGTTGGAATGCGGAACGCAGCGCAGAAGATATCTGCGCTGGGAACCAAGCGTTCCGGTACCCCAAAGTTGCAAAAAAAACGCCTTCCCGAATGAGAAGGCGTTTCCGAGCCAGGCATGGAAGCAGCTTATGCTTTCAGCTTGAAGCGGCCGCGCAGGTAGGTGAGGGCCTGGGCATGAGCTTTGGCGGCAAATTCTTTTTGGAACTTGGGGTTCGAGGGGTTGGCGAAGGCGTGGTCGGCATCATAGCTTTCCACCGTTACGCTTTTGCCGGCGGCACCCATGTCCTTCTGAAACTGGCCCACTACTTCGGGATTAATCCACTTGTCCTGCTTGGCAAAAATGCCCAGCACATCCGAATTCAGGGTTTTGAGCTTGGCCACGTCTTTCTCGGGCATGCCGTAATACATCACGCAGCCCACGGTTTGCTTACCGCCGAGCAGGGCTTCCTGCAGGCTCCAGCCGCCGCCGAAGCACCAGCCGATGCTGGCCAGCTGGGCCTTTGGGCCAGCATACATTTCGGCTCCTTTCAGAATGGCCACGGCGCGCTCAGACTTCACTTCGCCCATGTATTTGCCGGCCTCGTCGGGCGTGGTAGCCACTTTACCATCGTACAAGTCGACGGCGATGATGTTGACGCCGGGCATTTCGGCGGCGAAGGTGGCGGCTTCTTTCTTGATGTAATCGTTCAGGCCCCACCACTCGTGAATCACGAACAAATACTTGTTGGAAGGCTTGGCACTTTTAACTTCGAACCCCTTGCCGGTGCTGCCGTCGGGGGTTTTGAATTCAATCATTTTGCCCTCGCCCTTGAACTCGTAGGGCAGGGGAGCATCGTGGCCGCCCGAGAAGTCTTTGTCGGTGGCAAGCATGGCGAAGGCCTCGGTGGCCGAGGCCGACAGGTTGGCGGCCGGGCGGGAGCAGCAGCTGGCCATTTTCTGGGCCGAAGCTGAAAAGCCGAAGCTCAGCAGCGCGGCACTGAGCGTGAGTAGTTTTTTCATGAAGTTGGTAAGAATTGAAACGAATGAGCAACCCCAACAGCTAACCCGGCAAAACTTCCCGCACCACCGCCCGAAGTTTGGGCAATTCACGCTGCGTCCGGCTGTGCATTGCCGCCGAAGTGCTGGTATTCAGGGCCTCTTCGGCGGCGGCCAATACTTCAGCTGCCAGCTCTGGATAGTAGCCTGCCAATCGCGCGGCTGCCGTGAGGGCGTACACCCGAACAGCCACTGGCTCGGCCGGATTTTGCAGCAGGCCCAGGCAAGTATCGAAGGCCAGGGCCTGCCACTCCGCGGGCACAGGCACGAATTGCAGCACCCGGGCCACGGCCCGCCGCACGGCCGGGTGCTGGCCGGAGCCGGGCTGAGCGGCCGCCAGCAGGCCCGGCAAATGGGGTACCAGCCACTTCGGCCTGCGCTGGCCCACCCAACCCAGCACGTCGGCCGCCAGCTGCCGTTCGCGTGGCGCGCCGTACCAGAACAGTTGGAGCAGCTCGGCCAGAGCCGTGGGGTGGGTGCTGGCGTAGTCAGTCAGCCGCCGCATTTGCCGGGCCGAGTGTTCGCGCAGTAGCTCTTCGCGCAGTTTCATGGCCGAAATGTAGCCCTGGCATTCAGATGAGCCAGCGTGCCGGGTCCACACGCAAATTTCGTCTACAAGCCCGGAATGCCCGTTTCAACAGCCGCGCCCAGCTCCGTAAGCAGCGCAAAAAGCCCCACGTAGGTCCGGTTCAGGTAAATAAAATGTGCGGAGCCGCGCGGCTCGCGTTGCTTGCGTAGCTCCGGGTCGGCCATTAGGTCGTCGCCGAGGGCGTAAAGGGCCGTCATGTAGGCCGGGTCGCCAAAATCGAAGCTGGACTGACGGAAGGGGCGGCCTACCAGCTCCAGCGATACGCGCAATGTGCGCAGGTAGAGGGCCCGCATAGCTGGGGCATCACCGGGGCGTAGCACACCCGCCTCGGTGAGCAAGTTGGCGAGGCGGATTTCGTCGGTGAATGTTTCGGGGGCCAGCAGGGCGGTGAAGAGTTGGTACACATCGGCTGGTACGTCTTTCACGCAACCGAAATCGAGTACGCCGAGGGTGCCGCCGTTGTCCGGGCGCATGAGGAAATTGCCGGGGTGCGGGTCGGCGTGCAATTGGTGCAGGGTGTTAAACTGGAACTGGTAGAAATCCCACAGGGCTTGCCCGATTTGATTGCGTACTTCCTGACTTGGGTTAGTAGCCAGGAATTCCTTGAGGTGCTGGCCAGGTAGCCAGTCCATAGTGAGGATGCGGGCCGTGGATAGCGCGGGATAATAAACGGGGAACTCCAGGTGCGGCAGCTGCTGGCATTTGGCCGCGATTTCCTGGCCGCGCCGCAGCTCCAGCTTGTAGTCGGTTTCTTCGAGCAGGCGGGTTTCTACCTCCTCCAGGTAGGGGCGCACCTGGGCTTCGTTCAGGCCCATCACGCGCAGGGCAATGGGCTTCACCAGCCGGATATCGGACTTAATGCTATCGGCCACGCCCGGGTATTGCACCTTCACGGCCAAGGTCTTACCGTCTTTTTCGGCCCAGTGTACCTGCCCGATGCTGGCCGCCTGCCGGGCCTCGGGCTCAAACGCATCGAACAACTGGTACGGCGACTGCCCAAAGGCATCACGGAACGCCTTCACCACCAGCGGCCCCGAGAGCGGCGGCGTCGAGTACTGGGCCTGAGCAAACTGCTCGGCGTAGGCCGTGGGCAGCATATTTTTCTCCATGGCCAGCATCTGGGCCACCTTGAGCACGGAGCCTTTCATCTCGCTCAGGGTGCCGTAGAGCTCGGCTGCATTGGCCGCGTGCAGGTTTTCCGTGGTCGACTCCGCACCCACGGCTTTTTTGGCGTAGTGCTTTATATAATTCGTGCCGACGTTGAAACCGGTTTTCGCGAAGCGGGCCGCGCGGGCCACCTTGGTGGTAGGGATGTCATTTAACATGTAGCAATTAACATTTAACCCGTTCAGGAATAGCAATTTGGTGCGCGTTGATAACGAAATTCAGGTTGTGCAACCGATTAATTATCAACGACAAATAATAGTGTTGGCAAAGGCGGTTAACTGACAAATGTTAATGGCTAAATGAATTACCGCCGCACCAGAAACCGCACGAAATCCACGGCCGAGTCCAGGGTATTACGGCCTACCAGGTCGAAGCTCAGCGTCACGGCTTTTTCCACGGCGGCATCGGTGCGTTCAAAATTCACGGTGTCGTCCTTGGCGAAGTAGCCGAGCACAAAAAGCGCCTGCTGCCAGAAGAAACGTGGGTAGCCATCCTGCAGCAGCGGACGGTTGGCAATTTCGCCACTTACCCGGCTCTGGCTCAATAAGTCGCTCACAAACATTTCAAAATCCTGGCGGAAGTCGTCGAGCACGCGGGGCGACAGGGCCGGCATGCGGTGCAGCGAGCGGCGCAGGCTCATGAGGGCGTAGGAGCGGTTGTTTTTGAGGATTTCGAGCAGCGTGTAATAAAAGGCCAGCAGCTTTTCGCGGCTGCCATAGCCTTCCCACACCGGCTCGGCGGCGGCGGTGTCGCGCGCCTGCCGGCCGAAATCCGCCCATATTTCGCGGTCAATCGCCTCAAAAGTGGGGTAGTGCTGGTAAAATTCCGACTCCGCGATGCCGAGCTGCTTCGTGAGCTTGAAAACTGATTGTGGCGGGTGGCCTTCGTTGAGCACGAAGTCGAGATAGGCTTGTTTGATGTGGTCTTTTTCCATGCTGGTATAACCGGCAGGGTAGGGCTTAGGTTCGTAGCACGCCGTAGCACGCAGCCTTTGCTGCGTCCACGAGCGCAGCGAGTATCATCGCCAGAACGGCGCGGCCCCGCATACTCGCTGCGCTCCTGGACGCAGCAAAGGCTGCGTGCTACGGCGCGCGTTACGTCGTGCTACGAGGCCGCAATTCGCGCCGCCCGAATGGCCTCGACGGCCCGTTCGCGGCCGAATTTGTGCTCTACTATCGGCGCTGGGTATTTCGAAGTACCTATTTCGGGCACCCAGCGCTTCACGTAAGTTAGCTCGGGGTCAACTTTTTCGAGTTGACTTTCGGGGCTGTACACGCGGAACCAGGGGGCTGAAATGGCCCCGGTGCCGGCCATCCACTGCCAGTTGCCCACGTTGTTGGCCATTTCGTAATCGAGCAACTTGTCGGCGAAGTACCGCTCGCCCCAACGCCAGTCGATAAACAAGTGCTTCACCAGAAAGCCGGCCACGGTCATACGCACGCGGTTGGGCAGGTAGCCGGTCTGGTTGAGCTCGCGCATGCCGGCATCGACCAGCGGGTAGCCGGTGCGGCCCTCGCACCAAGCTCGAAACTCGTCCTCGTTGTTGCGGTAGGGGAGGTCCCGCATCTTGGGGTCGTAGCTCTCGGTGGCGGTGTTCGGAAAGTGCCAGAGCAGCATCATAAAAAAGTCGCGCCAGATAATTTCCGCAAGCAGCTTTTGATTGAGGGCCTTGGCCTGGCGCAACACCTCGCGCACACTCAGCGTGCCGAAGCGCAGGTTGAGCGACTCGCGGGTGGTGCCGTGCTCATTGGCGGGGGTGTTGCGGGTTTGGTGGTAGTTACGCACCAAGCCGTCGGGCGGCAGCTGCACCGGCGGGAAGTACTGTTCCTTGCGCGCAAAGCCCATGCTAGCGAGCGTGGGGCGGGGGCCGGCTTTGGCGGCGGGCGCAGGGAGCAGGTTGGCCTTGGTGAAGTTGTCGGCCGAGCCATAGGGCAGCAGCAGGTCGTCGGTCAGCTTGGCGGTGTAGGCTTTGAGATAGGCTCCAAATACCTTGGGTACGGTGCCCGATTTAGTCATGATTTCGTCCTTGGCGAAAATGACCTGGTCTTTATAGGTGAAGAAATCCACCCCGTGCCGGGCCAGCATTTCGCCCACCGCCGCGTCGCGCCGGGTGGCGTAGGGCTCGTAGTCCTCGTTGGTGTGCACGGCTGCTACCTCGAAGTCCTGCACTAGCTGCTCCAGCACCGCCAGCGGCGCGCCGTAGCGGGCCAGGAAAGCCCCGCCCGCTGCTTCGGTGCGGGCCGCCAGCTTTTCGACCTCATCGTAAATGAAGGTCAGCCGGGCATCGGCTTTGGCGGGCAGCTGGTCGAGAATATCCTTATCGTAGATGAACAGCGGGAGTACCGGCACGCCGCTGGCCAAGGCCGCCGTTAGCCCCGCGTTGTCGTGGATGCGTAAATCGCGTCGGAACCAGAAAAGGCAGATTTTCATGTTAGTGCTTGGTTGCTGGTGCTTGGTTGTGGTTACTGATTTGTGGCGTTATACAGCCAAGCATTAGCAACCAAGCACCAATATCGTTACTTAAGTTTCCCCATTCCCCCATCCACCGCCATCACCTGCCCGGTGATGAACGAGCTGTGGTCCGACAGCAGAAACGATGCCGTGTAAGCCAAATCCTCGGGCTGGCCGATGCGCTGCAAGGGGTGGCGTTTGCCGCCGGCTTCTACTTTCTCGGGCGAGTTGAGTAGGGCTGCGGCCAGGGGCGTGTTGGTAAGTGAAGGGGCGATGCAGTTCACGCGTACGCCGCTGGCGGCGTACTCGGCCGCCAGCGCCCGGGTGAGGCCCTCCACGGCGGCTTTGGCCGTGGCAATGCTGGCGTGGAAACTCATGCCCGTATCGGCCGCCACGGTGCTGAACAGCACCACCGAAACCGTGCCGGGGGCTTTTTTCAGGCGCTTGATAGTGGCCTGTAGTACCCGTACCGCGCCAACTACGTTCAGGTCGAAGTCAGCCTGGAAATCCTCCACCGGAATGCGCTCGAAGGGCCGCAGCTTGATGCTGCCGGGGCAGTACACCACGCCGTGCAGCACCTCGGGCAGAGCATCAAACTGGCTGCCGATGGGCTGGGTGGCATCGTAGTCGAAGTGGGTGGTGCCCAAGGCCAGCAGCTCGGGCGAACGGTGGCGCGAGGCGGTGAACAGCTGCGCACCGAGGCTATGCAAGAGGGTGGCCGTGGCCAGACCGATGCCGGAGGAAGCGCCGATAATGAGGATGTTCTTGTCGGAAAACTGCATAGGGAGGGCTGAAAGAGCGTGCTACTGCCCTAACCCCGGCGCGCGGCGCATGTTTCAGCGGCCCGCGAATTCAATAGCTTGCCTCAGGAGTAAAGAGGGGTTTAGCCGGCGGGTAATAAATTGGTAACATTGGCGGTGCGGGTTTGACCGTCTGCCAATTATTGGAGCCGGCAAACGTTTGCCCAACTCATTCCGCAGCCTTTGGCGTAGTTTCGCCGTATCGCGCCTACTGCCGTATCCGCGCCTACTGCTTATTCGCTCCTATGAACATCACTAAACTTCTGGTCGCCAACCGGGGCGAAATTGCCATCCGCGTGATGCGCGCCGCCAACGAGCTTAACATCCCCACGGTAGCCGTTTACACTTACGAAGACCGGTACTCACAGCACCGCTACAAGGCCGACGAAGCCTACCAGATTGGCCGCGACGACGAACCCCTGAAACCCTACCTCGACATCGAAGCCATTCTGCGGGTGGCTAAGCAAATCGGCGCCAATGCTATTCACCCCGGCTACGGCTTCCTTTCCGAAAACGCCACGCTCTCGCGCCGCTGCGCCGAAGAAGGCATCACCTTCGTCGGCCCCCGGCCCGAAGTGATGGAGGCGCTTGGCGACAAGGTGCGGGCCAAGGAAGTGGCTCTGCAGTGCCAGGTGCCCCAGATTGAAAGCAGTATCGAACACCTGGTCGACTGCGCAACTGCTAAAACCGAGGCGAACCGTATCGGCTACCCCGTGATGCTGAAGGCGGCCAGCGGCGGCGGCGGGCGCGGGATGCGCATCATCCGCGACGATGAGCAGATGGAGAAGGGCTTCTTCGAGGCCCGCAACGAGGCCCTGAACGCCTTTGGCGACGATACCGTGTTCCTGGAAAAATTCGTGGAGCGGCCCAAGCACATCGAAATCCAGCTTGTGGGCGACCATCATGGCAACCTCGTGCACCTCTACGAGCGAGACTGCTCGGTGCAGCGCCGCTTTCAGAAAGTGGTGGAAGTGGCCCCGGCCCTGAACCTGCCCGACCACCAGCGCCACCTGCTGTATGAGTACGCCCTGCGCATCGGCCGGGCGGTAGGCTACGACAACGTGGGCACCGTGGAATTTCTCGTGAACCCCGAGCAGGACCGCATCTACTTCATCGAGGTGAACCCCCGCATTCAGGTGGAGCACACGGTGACGGAGATGATTACCGG
>JANXMN010000277.1 GCA_025354605.1 Hymenobacter sp.
GCCCGGTTCACCTTGTCTTCAAACAAGGGTTGGTCGTCGTACTTGCCTTGCAGGGCCGGATTGATGGTGTGGTCCATCGACCCTTTCTTCTTTTTGGTCGGCGCGGGTTTGGGGGCGGATTTCATAGTTGGTCAAATTTACGATTTTCTACGAACGGAAAAGGCATGGTAGACAGCGTCTTTGCGAAACGGCTCCCAATCGGTTGCCGTCAGGCCGAGTACCACGAAGTCTTGCTCAATGCCGGACAGATTATTGGCAATGCCCATGCGGTAGAGCCGGGTTCGGGCCAGGCTGCTGCCAGTGGCTAACACAATCGCCTCGGAGTAGCGTTCAGTGAACAGGTAGAGGGTGCGGGCGACGGTGGCCAGTACTTTCTGGCTGTCGCTGTTGTTGGTCACCGTCAGGTCGCTGATGTAGCCCGACTGCGGGTCTTTGTCGCCAAACCCCAGGTTATAGAAGCCCCGGACGTTGATTTCGCTGTATTGCACCACTTTGGTAACGGAGCCTTTCGGCCCAACGCTGTCGAACTCGAACGTCATCAGGTCCGGCGAGCTTTCGAATTGGTAGCGGTTGTCAATCATGGGTAGGGGTAGATAACGCAATTTAATAAGCAGCGACCGCACGACCAATACCAGTTCCATCCTGCGCCAGCCGCCAGCCTCCAAAGCACTGGCCGCTGCCCCAGCGGCGGTCGCGAAAATCAGCCGCCCGGCCCGGAACCTTCATTTTCACTTCATGCCCGCGGGGGAAATTTGTACTGTCAATCCCCGACACCTGCCGTGCAGCATTGCCCCTCCCACCCTTGGTGCTGCAATTTCAGACTGGTTTGGTGGCAGCTTCCGGGCTGTCAGCCACCGGCTTCCGCTGTTGAGCGAAGCCCACCGTGCAACGTGTTACGCCAGCCTCCGGCCGGTCCATCAAATGCTTTTGGGGTGGGCCGCGGCAGTTGGGCGACGCCATGCGAATGCGCCGGCCGTGCGCGCCGCCGGGCCCTATTCGCCGACATCTTATTCCCTATGCCCATTCAATCGCCCGTTACAGTACCCCAGGTTATGATGAAAAGAGTGTTGATGCTGCTAAGCTGCGGCGCACTGCTGTGTGCCACCGGCTGCAAGGAGGAGAAAAAGGAAGTAGAGGAGCCAATTAAGCTGGTCAGCACCAGTCCGCTGCAAAAGGATACGACCATCACCAAGGAGTACGTGGCCCAGATTCACTCCTTCCAGCGCATCGAGCTGCGGGCGCTGGAAAAGGGCTACCTGGAGAAGATTTTCGTGGATGAGGGCCAGCACGTGTCGCAGGGGCAGCTCATGTTCCAGATTAAGCCCACCATTTACCAGGCCGAGCTGAAGAAGTCGCAGGCCGAAGCCAACTACGTGGGCATGGAGTATCAGAACACCAAGAAGCTGGCCGACAAGAACATCGTGTCGGGCAGTGAGCTGGCGCTGGCTCAGGCCAAGTTCGACAAAGCCCAGGCCGACGTGTCGCTGGCCCAGACGCACCTGCAGTTCACGACGGTGAAGGCCCCGTTCAGTGGCATCATGGACCACTTCCAGGGCCGCCTGGGCAGCCTCGTGGACGAGGGCGACCTACTGACGACCCTCTCCGACAACAGCAAGATGTGGGTGTACTACAACGTGCCCGAGGCCGAATACCTGGCCTATAAGGAACACGCCAAATCGGACGACAAAGCCGCCCACGTAAAGCTGCTGATGGCCAACAACGAGGTGTTTGGCCAGACCGGCGTGGTGCAGACCATCGAGGCCGACTTCAACAACGAAACCGGCAACATTGCCTTCCGGGCCACTTTCCCCAACCCCGACGGCCTGCTGCGCAACGGCGAAACCGGCAGCGTGCTGATGACCGTGCCCCTGAAGCACGCCCTACTGATTCCGCAGAAGTGCACGTTCGAGATTCTGGAGAAAAAATACGTGTTCGTGGTCGATAAAAACAACGTGGTGCACCAGCGCGAGGTCGCCATCGCCTCGGAAATGCCCGATTTGTACGTCATCAAATCAGGCATTTCAGCCGATGACCATATCCTGCTTGAAGGCCTGCGCAAGGTGAAGGACGGCGACAAAGTGACCGTGAGCTACAAGACGCCGCAGGCGGTAATTCCGCATTTGCAGGTGTATAGCGAGTAGGGGTTTTGATTTCTCGCGGAATAGAACGTCATGCTGAGCGGAGCCGAAGCATCTCGCGTGCCACGACTAATTCAATCGGTGCAACGATGCGAGCGAGATGCTCCGACTCCGCTCAGCATGACGTGCGACGAAGCGGGCAATATGCTGCGTCGCCGCCTGATGCGCGGAATGCTCTGCATGACGTTCTGCCTGACTGCCTCTTGGCTCCAATAATCAATTAGATATGTTTAGTAAATTCATTCGCCGGCCGGTATTTGCCATCGTCATTTCGATATTTATCCTGCTGCTGGGCGGGCTGGCTATTTTCAAGCTGCCCACCTCGCAGTTCCCCGAGATTTCGCCGCCGCTCGTGATGGTGAGCGCGGCCTACCCCGGGGCCAGCGCCAAGGTGCTCACCGAGTCGGTGCTGATTCCGTTGGAGCAGGCCGTGAACGGGGTGCCGGGCATGAAGTACATGACCTCCGACGCGGTGAGCGCCGGCGAGGCCAACATCCAGATTGTCTTCAACCTCGGCACCGACCCCGACCAGGCGGTGGTGAACGTGAACACCCGCATTGCGCAGGTGCTTAACCGCCTGCCCGAGCTGGTGCAGCGCGAGGGCGTGGTGGTGAACCGCGTGGTGCCCAACATGCTGATGTACGTGAACTTGTACTCAAAAGACAAGAACACCGACATGAAGTACCTGTTCAACTTCGCCGGGGTAAACATGCTGCCCGAGCTGCAGCGCCTGAGCGGCATTGGCCGGGCCAATATCCTCGGCAGCCGGCAGTACGCCATGCGCGTGTGGCTGAAACCCGACCGCATGCGGGCCTACAACATCTCGGTCGATGACGTGATGAAGGCCCTGGGTGAGCAGAGCGTGATTGGCTCGCCGGGCCGCATCGGCCGCTCCGACGGTGGGCAGGCGCAGTCGCTGGAATACGTGTTGAGCTACCAGGGCCGCTTCAGCGACGTGGAGCAGTACCGGAACGTCATTCTCAAGGCCAACCCCAACGGGGAAAGCCTGCACCTGAAGGACGTGGCCAACGTGGAGTTGGGCTCGGAATTCTACGACATCTACTCCAACCTGAACCAGTACCCGTCGGCGGCCATCGTGCTGAAGCAGACCTACGGC
>JANXMN010000284.1 GCA_025354605.1 Hymenobacter sp.
GCATCCGGGGTGGGGCTGGCCAGGCAGCACAGCCCGCCCAGGGCCAGGTAGAGGTGAGCGCTTGCCCCCATGGACTACGGCTTTTGGCTGATAACGATGGTCGCCCGGCGCTTGAGCGCGCCGCTCTTTGGTTGGTCTATCGTTCCATAGCCAAGGGTTCCTATCCGACAATGCACCCGGCTGCCCGGTACACCCCGGCTGGTAAGTAAGTCGCCAATAGCTCGGGCACGTGCTAGCATGAGCCCCCCTATTGTTCCATGATTGGGACCCCACTGAGGTTTCCCATCATACCAGCCGCCCTGGGGAGCTCTCATCATTACGGCTTTGTTACTACCATATGGTTGGAAAAAAGCACCACTTTGCCGAAAATCACTAGCCGCATTACCAATAATAGTCACGTGTACATCTTTGTGTTCCAGCATGATTCCTAGAAGCTCACTCATGACGGCTTGTGCTTGCGTACGATTAACGAAATCAGCCGTATTTCCAATGAAGAGCACCTGCTGTTTATAGCTAATTGGTTTGTCAGGCGTTAAGGTTAATTCTTCGCCTCTAACCCTTAGATACACTGGTGGTGAATGCGTGGCTATGGGCCCCGGCTCCATTGGTGCGGGAAGTGAGCCAGGCAGGTCGAACGGCGGGAGCGGGGGGACGTCTAGGTGGGGCCGGCGTGGGGGCAGTTGGGCAATGCCGCCGCCATGCAGTACGGGTGGTTTACCAGCCCCAGTGGGGGTGGGTACACGCTCAATGTTGTTGCGTGACCCATTGCCGGGTGCCACGTAGGAACCTTGACGCCGCCGGTTAAAAGTAATGAGTCGCAGCACGTCCTGCACGTTGCGCCAGAAGGACAGCGGTGTACCCGGGCGGTTGGGGTTGCGGTAGGGCTTGTGCTTGCCGTGCCGCGGCCGTGGGCCGCCGCTCAGCGCGTCGAAGGAGTCGGGCGAAAATAAAAAGTCCAGCTCCAGGGACTCATCTTGCGACCCAGTGGCGGTTTTGTTGCTGAAAGAGTCTAACATAGTTGGAAGGGAGTTTCTGCGTAGTTGCCCGCCGGCCCACTTACTGGGTGCGCCGCCCGCTCAAAAGCGGCTACCGCCAATGACTTGACGTCGGGGCCAGCGAACTTTCATTGGTAGAAAAGCTGACCGCACGGTGAAAGATAAGAAGAATGTGTAGTACTCCCCAAAGCCTGGGCCCACCAAGCGGCCTCGCTTAGCTCGATTATGACCCCAAAACGCCCCCGCCGTCGCTACCCGGCTGAGGGCAAAGCGGAGGTGGCACTGGCCGCGCTCACCGGGCGCGGGATGGTGGAAATGATTCGGAAAAGTTATAAACGCGCCACTGCAAAGATGAAAATGAAAAGAGCCGTTTCCTGCCAGGAAACGGCTCTTTCGTTGCGAAGCCACGGCTGACGCTATACCTCCGGATTGGCCTGCGCCAGGGCATCGTAGCCGAGGCTTTCGGCAGGCTCTTCTGCGGGCAGTTGAATGTCGTCGGCATCGTTCACGCGCAGCGTCAGCAGGCCCGAGATTATCATCGAGACGCCGCCGAGCACCAGCGTTAGGGCTGAGTTACCACCGAAAACGTGCTTGGTAAAAAAGCCCAGCGTGACACTGGCTACCATCTGTGGTAGTACGATAAAGAAATTGAACACACCCATATAGTAGCCCATCTTGTTGGTAGGCAGTGCGCCAGCTAGTAGAGCATAGGGAATTGAGAGAATGCTGGCCCAGGCAAACCCAACGCCTATCATGGGTAGTAGGAGCAGGCCATCTACTGTGCGCAAGTGCATGTTGAAACCGAACAGATTGAAGGCTGGCAGGTAGCTGTCAATGGAATAGTTGCCGATGAAGTATATTGAAATTAACCCCACGCCGCCAGCTACCAGGCAGATAAGATGTGTGACGCGGCGGCTGGTAGCACGGGCGATAAACGGCAGGCAAAGTGCCGCCAGCGCCGATACACCATTATAAACAGACTGGCAGACGTTCCACCAGTCGGCACCTTCATTGTAAAGCTTAGATGTTGTGTCGCTGGTGTGGTACACGTAGTGCGTGATGGCCGAAGTAGCGTAAATCCACATTGAAAAAAGCGCCAGCCAGCTAAAGAACTGTACCAGCGCCAACTGCCGCATTGTGCGAGGCATGTCAATTACGCCCATAAATGAGGCTTTGATGCCATTCCAGAAACCACTCGATGCTCGCTTTTCGGCCTCAAACGCGGCCATGTTTGCTGGCGGGTATTCACGGGTCGTAAGTACGGTGTACAACACCGCCGCGAAAAAAACGAATCCCCCGGTGTAAAAGGCGTAGGTCAGCGAAGGGGATATATGGCCGGCCGAAGCCGTATTGGAAATACCGACCAGCTTAGTATAGATAACTGGCAGCAAGGAGCCAATCACCGCGCCAATGCCAATAAAAAACGTCTGGAAGCCAAAGCCAGCTGTGCGCTGCGAACTAGGAAGTAGGTCGCCTACTAGCGCTCGAAAGGGTTCCATCGAGATATTAATGCTGGCGTCCATAATCCAAAGCATACCAGCTGCCATCCACAGCGCCGATACATGCGGCACTAGCAACAGGGCTAGTGAGGCCAGCACTGCTCCTATCAGAAAATAAGGTCGGCGCCGCCCGAAGCGTTTACTCCAGGTGCGGTCGGAAAAATACCCAACGATGGGCTGCACTAATAGGCCAGTAGCCGGGGCCGCCAACCACAGAAAAGCCAACTCGTCTTCTTTGGCCCCCATTGTTTCAAAAATCCGACTCATATTGCCGTTCTGCAGCGCGAAGCCGAACTGAATGCCCAAAAAGCCGAAGCTCATGTTCCAGATTTGCCAGAAGCTTAAGCGTGGCTTTTCACGGGTATCAGCTGAGGAAGCTACGGTGGGAGCAGCCATTGCGTGGGATGGGGATAAAGTAGTGAGGAGCTAACACCGCCAAAACGATTGCGGCGCGGGTTTTAGATTTGGTATGTTTGCTGACAAGCCTACTTCGCCTTTATCTCGAACACGTAGGCCGAGAGCGGGGCCAGCGTGAGATTGAGCGTGTTGCGGGGCTCCTCGTCGGTGAGCAGGTTAGTGTAAGTGTAGAATTTCTTGGTGCTCAGGCCCATGGCCGTCATAGCCTCGGCCGGCATGGTGATGTTGGGCTTGTATGTTTTCTCCGAGCTAAAGTTTACCACCACCAGCACCTGCTGCTTGTCGGTGTAGCGCAGGTAGGTGTAGAGGTGCTTCTGGTTGTACTCCTTGCCCAGGTTGTTGGCATCCTGCAGCTCGTAGAAGCGGCCCTTGCGCAGGGCTTCGTTCTTGCTCGTGGCATTCAGCAGGCGGCTGTAGAACTCGCGCAGCTGCTTCTGCTCAAAAATGAGCTTGCCACCGTCGAACTTGCCCTGGTTCAGCCACTTCTGGTGCTCGGGCACACCCCAGTAGTCAAAAATGCTGGTGCGGCCGTCGGCACTGCTGAAGCCCTCGGCCCCGTTGGCGGGCTCGCCCACTTCCTGCCCAAAGTACAGCATCACGGGGCCGCTGCCCAAGGTGGCCGTCACGGTCATGGCCGGGATGGCGCGCCGGGGGTCGCCGGCGAAGTCCTTGCTGGCAATGCGCTGCTCGTCGTGGTTTTCCAGAAAGCGCAGCATGTGCGAAGAGAAGCCGTTGCTTTCCTCGCGCCAGATGCGGGTGATGTCCTCGGTGGTACCTTCCTGGCGCATCAGCTTGCGCAGGTTG